>PLFE01000210.1 GCA_003136675.1 Bryobacterales bacterium | reverse complement strand
AGGCAAGCCCAAGGCAAGCCCAAGGCAAGCAAGGAGTCGACATGAGCACGAAGGCGCTGATGACCGTTGCACAGTTCGCGCAGCTGCACACTGCCGATACCGAAGACTATGAGTTGGTCGAAGGAGAATTGGTTCCTTCGTCGAGCGCAACGCCCAGGCACACCAGGACTCGCGGTCGCGCGGAGCGCGTGGCGAATAGCTATTTCGATCGAAACCCGATTGGCAACGCGTTCGGCGAACTCGACTGCCGGCTCTCGAACGACACCGTCCGCCGCCCTGATCTTTCGATCTTTCTCGGTGAGCGCGCCCGCCAAATCGACATGGACAAGATCCCTGCTCCATGCGCGCCCGACATTGCCGTCGAAGTCCTGTCTCCGTCTGAAAGCGCAGTGGACGTTCGTCGCAAGGTCCGGGATTATCTGCGTGCGGGAACACGGGAAGTCTGGCTCTTCGATCATTCCAATGGTGAGGTTCTGGTGCATTCGAGCACGGGGATTCGGGTCCTTCAGGGCGCCGATACCCTGGAGTCGCCTTTGCTTCCCGGGTTCAGCGTAGGAATCGCAGACCTTTTTTAGCGCGCGTAAAGCATTTCAATTATTGCCCCGCTGTGCAGCTGTCGCTAAACTCGTTTCTACCATTGAGTCTGCGCGTTCGCCTTCGCCCCATCGCTTTCATTGCTGCTCTGCTGATCGCCTGGCAAATCGCCGTCAGCCGGAGCCCGGTGCACATTCTGCCGGGACCCTCCGAGGTTGTGGGCGGCATCGTCGACCTCATCCGCCACGGGCTGCTTCTGAAATATATCGTCGCCTCCCTGTTCCGCGTCACTTGGGGTTTCCTGCTGGCGGCCTGCTTGGCCATCCCCATCGGTCTCCACGTTGGCTGGCATCGCCGCGCGGAGATGGCTTTGAATCCGCTGATTCAGATCTTTCGTCCCATCTCGCCTCTCGCCTGGATACCAATTGCCATCCTGTGGCTCGGAGTTGGGGATCTATCCTCTATCTTCCTCATCTTCCTGGGCTGCTTCTTCCCATTGCTGCTTACCGCCATCAATGCGGTCCAGAATGTACCAGCGGTCCACGCCAATGTCGCCCGCAATTTCGGGTTGAGCCCCGCCGCCGTTGTCTACCGCGTCTTATATCCAGCCGTCGTTCCACAACTGATCGTCGGTCTGCGAATTACTCTCGGCGTGGCGTGGCTCGTCGTGGTCGCGGCCGAGATGATCGCCGTAAACTCGGGACTCGGCTTCCTCATTGTGGATGCGCGCAACGCCGGGAACCGCTACGATCTTGTGGTTGCGGGCATGGTCATCATTGGACTCATTGGCTTGTTGCTGGACTTGGGAATGCGATCGTTGGAACGCGTGAAGTCCTTACGCTGGAGTTACTCGGAGGATTAGTGGCGGCATCCGCGAACAAGTTACCAGAGACAGACGCACCGATCAAACTATCCGCTGACCATGTAGGTATGGTATTTCAGCGCGATGGCAAAACCACGCAAGTCTTAAGGGATGTAAACCTGCAAGTCGCCCCTGGCGAGTTTGTCTGCATACTCGGTCCCTCCGGCTGCGGCAAGTCTACCCTCCTCAGCACCATGGCGGGCTTTCTGTCTCCATCCAGCGGAGAAGTGAAGATCGATGGCGAATTAGTCACCGGACCCAGTCCCCGGCGTATCTTCGTCTTCCAGGAGCGCGGTGTTTTTCCGTGGCTCACCGTTGAGGGAAACATCGCCTTCGGTCTGTTCAAATTGTCCCGCCTGGAGCGCGATCGGCGAATCGCTTACTACGTCAAATTGGTGGGGCTGGAAGGGTTTGAAAAGGCTTATCCCTCTGAACTCTCCGGCGGGATGAAGCAGCGCCTCGAAGTTGCCCGCGCGCTGGCGGTGAATCCCGACATGCTCTTCCTCGACGAACCCTTTGGCGCGCTCGATTCCATCACCCGCCTCACCATGCGTCGTGAACTGCTCCGCATCTGGGAGGCCGAACGCAACACCATCATCTTCGTCACGCATGATATCGACGAGGCCGTGCAGCTTGCCGATCGCGTGGCGGTGATGAGCGATCGCCCGGCCACCATCCAACAGATCGTCACCATCGACATTCCGCATCCACGCGATCTCAGTTCGCCGCGCTACCTGGAACTCCGCAACGGCATTTTTGATCAGCTGGGGTTGGCTCACAAAGTATGAATTCGCTGGCGGAACCCAGAAAATGGGAGAAATACTTTTGGCCCGTGCTCGCGTCGGCGCTGTTTCTCGCTCTATGGCATTATTCGGTGATCTGGTCCGCTACCAAGGTCTTTCCGTCGCCGCTCGCGGTTGAAAAAGGCATGGCCCAGTTAGCCGGAAAAGGCCTTCTCTGGAGCTATATCGCCGATTCGCTCCGCCGCGTCGCGCTCGGGTTTGGCGCAGCGGTGCTTGTAGGAGTGCCCGTGGGATTGACTCTCGGCTGGTACCCAACCGCGAACCAGATCGTGAATCCTGTCCTGCAAATTCTCAGGCCCATCAGCCCCATCGCGTGGATACCCGTCGCCATTATTCTTTTCGGCATCGGAGACACCACCGCCGTCTTCCTAATCTTCCTCGCTGCTTTCTTCCCGATCGTTGTGGCATCCGTCGATGGCGTTTCCAACGTGCCTTCCATGTTCCGCCGCGCCGCGCGTAACTTCGGGCTTTCGCCGCTCCAGCTTCTCGTGAAGGTGGTTTTCCCGGCGGCGCTTCCTCAGATCATCATCGGTTTGCGGATCGCCCTCGGCATCGCCTGGCTGGTGGTGGTCGCCGCGGAAATGATTGCCGTCGATTCCGGCCTCGGCTACCTCGTCATCGACGCTCGCAATTCGGGGAAACGCTACGATCTTGTGGTGGCCGCCATGCTGCTCATCGGCGTCATCGGATTAGTCCTTGATCTATGCTTCCGGCGCCTCAGGAACTTCAAATCTGTGCGATGGGGGTTTCGTAATGAGTCTTAGTCGGAAGATACTGTTGATTGGCCTCGCATGGCTTCTGCTCATTTCCGGTGCGCACGCTTACCTGAATGTAAATTGGCCGGCCGTTCTGAATGACTATCGTCCCCTGTCGCAGCGCAAGATCACCGTTGCCTATATCCCGGTCACCTGCCAGCTGACTTGCCCTGTAACGGATTACATCTCGAAGCTCTCGCAGCACGGGGAAGTTTTCTTGCCGCGATTGTTCCAGGGCTTCCCCGAAATCAAGGAAGCGCTCATTTCCGGCAAGATCCAGGCGGCATTTATTGTCGCGCCCATGGCCATCGCGCTCAAGGCGCAGGGTGTCGCGATCAAGGTCGTCTATCTCGGGCACCGTTACGGCAGTGCCGTTGTGGTGGCGAAAAACGGACCCATAAAATCCTTCGCCGACATGCGCGGCCGCACCATTGCAATCCCCAGCCGCTTTTCCGACGAGCGTCTGCTGGTGTTTCGTGCCATGAAGATCTGGGGCATCAAACCCGGCGAGATCAAGATGGTGGAAATGGCCCCCCCGGATGTCTCCGGCGCGCTTGCCGCTCACGCCATTGACGCCTTTGTGATGGGAGAACCGTTCCCGTCTCAGGCTGAACTGGGAGGCTATGGCCGGGTACTGTTTCAAGCCAGGGAGTATTGGCCGGATTACATGTCCTGCATCCTCGTTGTCCAGCAGGATTTAATCGACAAACGTCCTGAAGTTGTGCAGGCTCTGGTTGACGGCATCGCCCGGTCGGGTCTGTGGCTCGATAAGGGCAAACCGCACCGGGAGGATGCCGCCGACTTCGTGGGCCGCTTCTATTACAACCAGAAGCCGGCTCTGCTTCGCTGGGCTCTCACGAAGCCGCTCGACCGCGTCACTTACAGCCCGCTCGCGCCCCGCAAGCCCGATTTTGACCTGGTTCGCGACCTCATGATCGAAACCGGCGTTCTCAATAAGAAAATCGAGTTTAACGAGTACACGGACACGCGATTCTCAGACGCGGCCAGTACCGAGACCCCCTGGCGCTATGAGCCCGGAATCGCTACAGCGAGGTGATAAGGTATGTTCCGAAGAAATTTCCTGCAACGCATGGCTCTCAGTGCCGGCGTCGGACTGACAGCCAAAAGGAAAATAGTCGTCTATCACATCAAGGGCTTCACTTGCGTTACCTGCGCGGTAGGTTTGGATACGTTGCTTCGACAACGAAAAGGTGTAGAACGTTCTAAGTCAAGCTATCCGGACGCGACCGCCGAGATAGAATTTAACCCTGACTTAGTGACCGAAAAGTCACTCAAAAGTTTCATCGCCGAGATGGGCTTCGCCGTCGTGGAACCCGGTCCTCACCACGGCAGGTGACCGTCGGCGTCTGTTGCCTGTGGCCAACCGAAAACTGTGGTTTTCTTCACTGGTCGGCCCGGAATCTGGCCGTTTGCCTGTCCGAACCGTGCATCCAATGCCGCCGTGGCGCATCTACTTGTCTGTCGAAGTTGCCCGTGCCGTCGCGCCGCCTATAAGGAGCCCCATGAAAACTACGTATCAGATCGACCCTGCACACTCCGGTGTGCACTTCTCCATCCGCCACCTGATGATTGCCACCGTCCGTGGTAGTTTTTCCGGATTGAAAGGGACCGTCGTTCAGGACCCCGACGACCCTTCCGCTACGACGCTGGAAGCGGAAGTGGATGTGAATACCATCAACACAAACGATGAGAAACGAGACGGCCACCTGAAAAGCCCCGACTTTTTCGACACCGCGCAATATCCCGTGATGACCTACAAGAGCACCAAGGTGACAGCAGGAGATGGCGCGGACTTCACGATTATCGGAGACCTTACCCTTCACGGCGTCACCAAGCCGGTCACTCTGAACGTGGAAGAGGTTTCGGAAGAGATAACGGACCCCTGGGGCAAGGCGCGCATCGGCGCAACCGCTAAAGGCAAGCTCAAGCGAACCGACTTCGGGCTGTCTTGGAATGCCGCTCTCGAAGCCGGCGGCGCAATGCTCGGCGATGAAGTGAAGATCGAGTTCGATATCCAACTGGTAAAGGCCTAGTTTCGTCGCTCCTCATCGGCGGGGTGAAACCAAAGGGCTGTTCGCGTATCTAATTATCATGTGCAAGCTATCCGCTGGTTTGTTGCTGCTCTTGCCCGGCTTGTTGCTCTGTCAACAAGCCCCCGAACCAACCTCTCAACCATCTGCCCAGAACAACTCTCCTCAAGACAATGCTAAAGAGAGCAAGCGTCTGTTCGGAATCGTTCCCAACTACCGGACGTCTCCCAGCCTTCAGAACTATGAGCCGCTCACGCCCAAGGAAAAGTTCAAAATCGCCGGCGAGGACGGGTTCGACCGTGGAACGGTAGTCCTTGCCGCGGCGTTCGCCGGGGAATCGCAACTCACCAACGATAACCGCGCATTTGGCCAGGGTGCAGCCGGCTATGGCAGATACTTCGGCACATCCTATGCCGATTTTGTGATTGGCGATTACATGACCGAGGCCATTTTTCCGACCATCCTCCACCAGGACCCGCGGTACTTCAGAAAGGGCGCAGGGAGCGGATCATCCAGGCTGGGATACGCGATGGCGCAGATTTTCGTCACTCATTCAGACTCCGGAAAACGCCAGTTCAACTATTCCGAAGTAGTGGGGAACTCCGTCGCAGTCGCGATTTCTAATTCGTACTACGAGAACCATCGGGATGTTTCCGACAACGTATCGGAGCTCGGTATGCAGCTCGGCGTCGACATGGCTTCCAACGTCCTGAAAGAGTTTTGGCCCGACATAGCCCGTAAATTCTCCCGCAAGCACCCGTCCACCCAGCAGTAATCCTTTCGCGCGTTTGCGTGCGTGTATGCTGTTATCTTCCAGGAATCAATCCCCGGAAAGCAATGAAGATAACAGACATTCGCGCCACCACCGTAACCGTCCCCATCGAAGCCCCTTTGCGTCACGCCAACGGATGCCATTGGGGCCGTTTCGTTCGAACCATCGTTGAGGTGGAAACCGACAATGGAATTGTCGGCCTCGGGGAAATGGGCGGTGGCGGCGAATCCACTGAAGCCGCGTTTCGCGCGATGAAAACCTACCTCATCGGGCACGATCCCGTTCGCCTCGAAGAATTGCGTTTCCTCATCGCCAATCCCACCGCGTCCCTTTATAACAACCGGACTCAAATCATGGCCGCCCTGGAGTTTGCGTGCCTCGACATCCTCGGTCAGGCCTGGGGCGTGCCCGTCTGCGACATTCTCGGCGGCAGACTGCGCGACCGTGTGCCCTTCGCCTCCTATTGCTTCTTCCGTTATGCCAATCCTCAAACTGGCCGGGGAGAAGTTCGCACAGCCGATCAGCTATTAGCCTATGCGGCCGAAATGAAAAAGCGGTACGGTTTCACTAGCCATAAGTTGAAGGGCGGCGTATTTCATCCCGATTATGAGGTGGAAGTCTATCGCGCACTCGCCTCTGCCTTTCCAGGCGATTCATTCCGCTTCGATCCGAACGGGGTCCTCTCCACGGAGCAGGCCATTCGATTTAGCCAGGCGATTGAGCACCTACGCAATGACTACCTGGAAGACCCCGTCTTTGGACTGAATGGGATGCGGCGTACCCGGCAGATGACTCGTATCCCGTTGGCGACCAATACCGTCGTAGTGAACTTCGAACAACTCGCAGCCAACATACTCAATACCGCCGCCGACGTGATTCTTCTCGATACCACCTTCTGGGGAGGCATCCGCGCCTGCGTAAAGGCAGCCGCCATTTGTGAAACCTTCCAACTCGGTGTGGCCGTTCATTCATCGGGGGAGTTGGGCATCCAATTGGCTACCATGCTTCATCTGGGTGCGGTAATCCCGAACTTATCTTTCGCAGCCGACGCCCACTATCATCATCTAGCTGACGACATCATCGAGGGAGGCCTGATGCCTTACGAAAACGGCGCCATCAAAGTACCTGATCAGCCTGGCCTGGGAGTCAAGCTCGATCGTCGGAAACTATCGCTCTACAGTGATCTCTATAAGAGCTTGGGTAACTATCCGTATGACCGGGATCCCGGTCGCCCGAACTGGACCCCGCTCGTTCCGAACGACCGCTGGGCCGATCCTGCCGACGACCGCGCTCCCGAAATTCCTTACTAACATGCGTGCCGCCTGGGCCCTCTTATTCGCCGTCTGCTTACACGCCGAAAGCGGCGAGCAGGCATGGTTGCGTTACACTCCCGTCGCGGCCGCCGCACTTCCCGCCGTCATCACCACAACCACCGATTCACCGCTAATCGACACCGCCCGCGATGAGCTTCTGAAAGCCGTGCGTGGCATGACCGGACGCACCTTGCGAATAGAATCCAGCCTGCCCCACGAAGACTCCATTGTCCTCGCTACCGTCGTCGACCAAAATCTAAAGCCCGACGGTTACATCCTAAGAACCGTCCGGCGGAACAATCACCGTGACATTACCATCACGGCCGGTAATGATCGCGGCGTCCTTTACGGGGTCTTCGCGCTCCTTCGCAAAATTCAACTCGGCGAATCGATCGCGGACCTCGACGAACGTCAAATCCCGAGCGCTCCCGTTCGCTGGGTGAACCAATGGGACAACCTCGATGGGTCCATCGAGCGTGGGTATGGCGGCCGTTCCATCTTCTGGGAGGACGGTCACGCCCGCCTCGACCTTTCCCGTGTGAGCGAGTATGGCCGCCTCCTCGCTTCCATCGGAATCAACGGATGCGCCATAAATAACGTCAACGCCGACCGCCGTATCTTATCCCCGGACTTTCTGCCGCAAATCGCCAGGATCGCCGCCGCGCTTCGCCACTGGGGCGTCCGCGTCGTCCTTTCGGTCGATTTCGCCAGCCCGCAATCCATCGGCGGCCTTCCTACATTCGATCCTTTGGACCCCACCGTCGCAGCCTGGTGGCGTGCCAAAGTCGATGAACTCTACGCCGCCGTTCCAGACCTTGCCGGGCTGCTCATCAAGGCGGATTCCGAAGGCCGCGCTGGCCCTTCCGCCTACCACCGCACCCATGCCGACGCCGCCAATGTGGTTGCCCGCGCCCTCAAGCCTCACGGCGGCTTGATCTTCTACCGCGGCTTTGTCTATGACCATCACATGGACTGGCGTAATCCAAAAAATGACCGCGCCCGCGCCGCATACGATAACTTCCACTTACTCGATGGCCACTTCGATGACAACGCCGTGCTGCAGATCAAGAACGGTCCCATCGACTTTCAGGTGCGCGAGCCGGTCTCTCCACTCATCTACTCTCTCAAGAAAACCAACCAGGCGCTGGAACTCCAGATCACCCAGGAATATACCGGACAGGCCCGCCACGCCGTCTGCCTCATCCCCATGTGGAAAGAAATTCTTGACTCCACCGCCAATGCCGCGGGCCGGATCGGATTCGTTGGAGTCTCGAACGTCGGTATCTCCCCAGCTTGGCTCGGTAACCACTTATCCCAGGCCAACTTATACGGCTTCGGACGCCTCGCCTGGAATCCCGCTCTCTCCTCGGGCAAAATCATAGACGAATGGACGCGCCTCACCTTCGGCAAAAATCCCACCGTAGTCCGAACCATCGATAGCATCCAGAGCACTTCCTGGCGTACTTACGAAAACTACACCGGCCCGCTCGGTCTGCAAACCCTCACCGACATCGTAGGCAACCATTACGGCGTCTCGGTCGAAGCCTCCGAGAATAATGGCTGGGGCCAATGGCACCGTGCGGACGAAAAGGGCGTTGGCATGGACCGCACCACCGCCTCAGGGACCGGCTACGCCGCCCAGTATCCCGCTGATCTGGCCGCGAAATACGGATCCGTAGCCAACACCCCCGATGACTTGCTCCTTTTCTTCCATCACGTACCTTACACCCACTTACTCCACAATGGCGCAACGGTAATCCAGTCTATCTACGACTCCCACTACGCCGGCGCAGCCACCGCCGAAACTTACATCCACCAATGGCAATCCCTCGCCGGCTTAATTGACGAGCCCCGCTATAACCAGGTGCTTTCTCAGCTTCAATACCAGGCCGGACAAGCCGAAGTCTGGCGCGATGCCGTCACCAGTTGGTTTCTCCGCGCCTCCGGAATCCCGGACCGCACTGGCCGCGCCGGTCACTATCCCGGCCGCGTCGAAGCCGAATCCATGCAACTTACCGGTTACACCATCCACGATGTAACTCCCTGGGAAGCCGCATCGGGCGGTAAAGCCGTCGAATGTCTCTCAGCTACATGCAGCGCCGCCTTCTTATATAAAGGCGCGCCCGGCTGGTACACCCTTCGCGTCCGCTACTTCGACCAGAACAACGGCGTCTCTCGCTTCCGCTTATTCATCGACGCCCAACCCGTCGACGAATGGGAAGCCGCCGACCAACTCCCCGGTAATAAAGTCGACGGAACCACCGCCACGCGCCGCACCGTCGCCGGATTGAACCTGCGCCCCGGCGATACCATCCGCATCGAAGCCACTCCCAACAGCGGCGAACTTGCCGCGCTCGATTTCATCGAAATCGTCCCAGCGCGCTAAACTGCCATAAATGTCCCGCCGTCCCCTGGCCGGAATCGCAGCCGCGGCCCTCACCATCCTTCTCGCCTGGTCCGCTTACTGGGCTCTCCGGATCGGCTATGCGGATTACCTCGCGCAGGATCACGCCCTCCCCGCCACCCGCGCCGCGCTCCGCCTCACTCCGTCCGATCCCGCCCTGCACATGCAATTGGCCCGCGCCCTGCTCTCCTCCAAAGCGCCCGATCCATCCATCCAGCGCGCCGCCGTCGAAGACTCCCTCAACGACGCCCTTCACCTCAGTCCCGCCAACTCCACCCTCTGGATCGAATCCGCCGACGCCGCCGAACAGCTTCACGATTACCCCACCGCCGAAGCCGATCTCCTCCACGCCGTCCAGCTCGATCGCACTTTCTCCCCCCGCTGGCTCCTCGCCGAGTTCTACGCGCGCCGTCAGGACGACCACCGCTTCTGGCCCGCTATGCGCGCCGCCCTCGCCACCTCCTATGACGACGTCACGCCTCTATTCGAAACCTGCTGGAATCTCACCTCGCAACCCGAAACCATTCTCCCCCGCGCCATCCCTCCTCGCCCCGAAGTTCTCACGCAATACCTCGATTTCCTCCTCACCAAAAATCGCCTCGACCTCGCTCAACCCGTCGCCGCCCAACTCCTCCCGCACCCCACGCCCGCAACCCTCCCCACTCTCCTCGCCTACTGCGACCGCCTCCTCTGGTTCAACCAACCCATCCCCGCGCGCCACGTCTGGAACGTTCTCTCCGCCGCTCGCCTCATCCCCTACCCGTCCGTCGCGGGCATCACCAACCCCGCCTTCGAAAAACCCTTCCTCCAGCAAGCCTTCGACTGGCGTCTCGCCTCCGCTCCCGGCATCTCCGCCCAGCACGATCCCGCTCTCCTCACCTTTGAATTCTCCGGCAAACAAATCGAGCACGCCGAACTCGCCAGTCAGTTCGTCCTCCTCGCCCCCGCCACCACTTACCGCCTCACCGTCTCCTCACGCAACGAAACCGACGTCGCCGCCCTCATCCCCGGCATCGTCCGCACTCCCGATACCGGCGTCCACCTGCACCTCATCCAATCCGAAACTCATCTCGACTTTCTCGCATCCGCCCCGCCCGTCCAAGGTCCCGACCGCCAGCCTCAAACCCAAACCTATCCCTTCACCACCCCGCTAAACTCCAACTTATTCCGTCTGACCGTCACTTACGACCGCACTTACGGAACCACCCGCTTCGAAGGCGCAGTCTCTCTCTCTCAACTCCAACTCGCAAAATGAAAACCGCCATCGCCCTCGCGCTCACTCTCTTCTTCGCCATCCTCGCCATCTACACCGATTCACCCTGGTCCGTCTCCCTCTTCGAATTCGCCATCCTCACCCTCGCCGCCCTCTGGACCCTCCGCTTCGCCATCCGTCCCGCGCCCCTGCGCCTGCATCCCGCGCTCATCCCTCTTGCCGCCATCTGCCTGCTCGGCGCGCTCCAGTTACTCACCGGAACCACCATCGGCCGCTGGGACACCGCGAACGCGCTCCTTCGCTCCTTCACTTACTGCGCCGCCTTCGCCCTCGCCCTGCAATGCGGCGCAATCCCGGAAGCTCGCGCCCGCTTCCTCCAATCCCTCGTCTACTTCGGATTCGCCTTCAGCGCCTGCGCCGCCATCGGCTACTTATCCGATCCCGCCAAAATCTTCGGCGTCTTCGACCCGCCCTATCCCGGCATCTTCCTCGGCCCCTTCAGCAATAAGGACCACTACGCCTCTTTCATCCAGCTCCTTCTCCCCATCGCCCTCTATGAAGCGCTCACCAGCAAGCGCCTCCTCATCCTCAACGCCGTCATCGCCGCCATCATGTTCTCCAGCGTCATCCAGGGCGCATCCCGCGCCGGTTCTTTCCTCGTCGTCGCCGAAACCTTGCTCATCCTCTTCCTCGCCCACCGCCGGAAACCCGCCGCCACCCGCGGCGTCATCCGCGGCTTCTTCATCCCCCTCGCCGCCATCGCCGCCCTCACCCTCTCCATCGGGTGGGCGCGCCTCTGGGAACGCGCGCAGGAATCCGACCCCTACCAGTCGCGCCGGCAAATTCTGATGTCTTGTTTCGATATGGTCCGCGCCAAACCCCTCACTGGATTCGGCCTCGGCACGTTTGAATCGGCTTACCCGCGCTTCGCCCGCTTCGACGAAGGCGAACTCCTCACCCACGCGCATAACGATTGGGTCGAGTCCGCCGTCGAAGGCGGTATCCCGCTCACTCTTCTGTTCCTCGCAGCGGCCCTCTTGAGCGCACCCGCGCTCTGGCGCTCCATCTGGGGCATCGGCGTGCTCTCCGTTCTCACGCACAGCCTCATCGATTTCCCCATGCACCGCCCCGCCATCGCCCTCTGGCTCTACGTACTCGCCGGATTCGCCTGTGGCGCCCGCTTTACCAAAGCCCTACCGGCTGACCACTCCCGGTAGGCACACGCACACAATCACGTGTCCGTCTTTCTCCGCCTTGCAATGCCCGGCCTTCCCCGCCGTCGTCTTGCACAAACTCTCTGAGCACACGCCGCGCACCGAAGGCTTACATTTCCCCGCCGGCACGAAACCCGCCCTTTGCAGCAGTCCAGGGATCCCGGTGAGCGGTCCACAAACCCCGCTGTACGTGTTCACCATCGCGTGTAAAGACATGGCGCCTGTGGTAAGTCCCACGGCCAGTAGACACAGCGCAACCGCTAGTGCCGGCTTGTTCTTCTTGATCATGTTTCATTCCTCCTGCTTACTTTCCGCAAGGTTACACAAGTTTAGAGGCCGCTTCTCGCCAATGTCAACGAAAATAAAAAGTCAAATTGCTTCTATCTGCCCCCTAACCACAAGGTCAAGCCCCCGTCAAAAGCTTGCATTTGTAATTCTTCTACACTCCATCCGAAAATTCTTTTGGAGAAAAAACTTAAAAACACTTGACCCCACCGGCTATTCAGAGTAAAACTGTTCCACGGCGTTTATCTAGTGCCGTTTCTCAGGCGTAATACCCACCCCCTTGGTGAATAATTCCGGATGTGACGAAAATGGCGAAGCCTGCCTGCATCACATTCCACTTACCCTTTTAGTAATACAAAACTGGCGGTCACGCATGCAATTGAACAACTTAGTCCCCCTCACGGCATCACATCCCCCGCTGCTTCCCCCGTGGTTTGCTGTCCGTGTGCGCGCAAAATCGGAAGTGCTCGTCGGAGCGCTCCTCCAATCCAAAGGCTATGAAGCCTTTACCCCCACTTACCGCGAACAGCGCACTTATTCGGACCGCATCCGTCGCATCGACGCCGCGCTCTTCCCCGGTTACGTCTTCTGCCGCTTCCCGCCCCACGAAATGCTGCCCATCGTCAGCACCCCGGCCGTCCAGAAAATCCTGACCACCGGCGGAGTGCCCGCGCCCATCACCGACGCTGAAATCGAAACCGTCCGCCGCACCGCCCAGGCCGGCGGCGCCCGCCCCCACCCCTGGCTCAGCATCGGCCAGAAAGTGCGCATTGCCGACGGAGCTCTTTCCGGCATCGAAGGCTTCCTCATCGCCGTCAAAGGCCACCAGCGCCTCGTCATCTCCGCCGATCTCCTGCAGCGCGCCATCTCCGTCGAGCTCAACGACTACCGCGTCGTCCCCGTCTAACGCTCCCGGGTACCGCGGACTTCAGTCCGCGCCTCCAACTTCTCTCTCTCCCTTATGCCCGTCTTCAACAAAAAGGAGCGGATGGTCAGCTTCCGCCTCTCTCGCGCCGAATATGCCGCCGCCGAAATCAGTTGCACCCGGAACGGAGTGCGCAGCGTCTCCTCCCTCGCCCGCGACGCCGTCCTCAACCTCTCCGCCGCCGCCCCGCGTCCCCACGGACCCGCCGACCTGGAAATCCTCCTCCAGCTCCAGCACCAGATCCTCACCCTGCGCGCCGAAGTCGACCGTCTCACGTCCGTCGTCGCCGTCAACCAGCCCAACCTGCGCCTTGCAGCCGAGTCCACTCAATAACGCCATGAAACACCTCCTCGCGCTCCTCGCCCTCTGCACCCTCCACGCCCAGACTTCCATCCAGTCCGGAGCCGCCCCCGTCCCTTACCAGCGCCCCGCCATGCCCGCCACCCCCGCATCCGACGCCCTGCCCGCCCAAACCATCGGGCCTGACGATCTCATCTCCATCATGGTTTCCGATTGTCCGGAATTATCCCGCAGCTTCCGCGTCAGTTCGGATGGCACCCTCGCCTTGCCGCTCCTCGGTCACCGCATCCCCGCCGCCGGCTTGCTCCCGGTTGAGCTGGAAGACAAACTCGCCGCCGAACTCGCCGCCGCCCAGATCCTCGTCCAACCCATCGTCTCCGTCTCCGTAACCGAGTACCGATCCAAACCCGTCAGCGTCGTCGGCGCAGTCAAGTCGCCGCTCACCTTCCAGGCCATGAGCGACTCCACGCTGCTCGACGCCATTGCCAAAGCCGGCGGCATCGCCCCCGAAGCCGGACCCGAGCTCCTCATCACCCGCAAAGACTCCAGCCCCATCCAGCACGTCAATCTCAGGAAGCTGATGGAAGGCGACCAGTCCCTCAACGTGCATCTCCACGGTGGTGAGGAAGTCCGCATCCCCGAAATCGGCAAAATCTTCGTCACCGGCAACGTCAAGATGCCCGGCGCGTTCCTCATGCAGGACAACTCGGATACCACGCTGATGAAAGCCCTCGCGCTCAGCCAGGGGACGCTGCCCTATTCGCAGAAGCTGGCGTACATCTACCGCAAGGACCCGGTCACCAACAAGCGCACCGAGATCCCCGCGGAACTCCGCCAGATCATGAAGAGAAAGTCGCCGGATATCGAGCTTCTCGCGGACGACATCGTCTATATCCCGGAAGCCAGCGGCAAGAAACTGGCGGCGAGTGCCATCGACCGCATCGCGGGCACGGGACAGTCCGTGGTCACGGCCCTCTCGTATCGCGGCTATTAAAGGAGCACCCCATGACTCCAGAACAACTCCAGCGNNACCGAACTGGAGCGCATCCCCCGCTACATCCCTTCGCCGCAGCCGGACATCGACGCCACATCGACATCCCTTCCGCTCACCCACTATCTCTGGATACTGAAGCGCAACAAGTGGCGGATTCTTGGCTTCGTCGGGTTCTGCATGTTGCTCACGTTCATCGTCTGCGAACGCGTCGATCCGATCTACGACTCAACGGCGCGCATCGACGTGGATCGCCGGGCGCCCAGCGGCATCGTCGGCCAGGACGCCATGCAAACCATCCCCTCAAATGACTCGGACCAGTTCATCGTCACCCAGATCGAAC
>PLFE01000187.1 GCA_003136675.1 Bryobacterales bacterium | reverse complement strand
ATCGCTTCGCCCTGGCCGCGCTCTTCGGCGTCCATCCCGTGATACGCGCCAGGCGTATCCATAAGAGTAATGATGGGGCGTCCGAACTTGGCGGCCATCTGCATCAGGCGTATGGCTTTACGATAGCCTTCCGGCCGCGGCATGCCGAAATTCCGGTGGATTTTCTGTTTGGTGTCGCGCCCCTTCTGTTCCGCCACAATCATGACGGGTTCGTCTTCAAAGAAGCCGGATCCCGCGATGATGGCCGGGTCGTCCGAGAACAGCCGGTCCCCGTGCAGTTCGTGGAAGTCGGTGATGAGGCGTTCGATGTAATCGGACGCGTGCGGGCGCTTGGGATGGCGCGCCTTCTGCACGCGGTCCCATGCAGGCGACGCAGCATCGGCCTGGATCGCGGTTGAGACTGGTTCCTCCGGCGTTTCGGACATGCCTTTTCAGGATACTCGATGCTACCCTTGTCTCATGAGTCCGACCGATACGCTCGTTTCGCTGGACGAATACCTCTCGACCGTTTACGATCCCGACTGCGAGTACGTGGATGGGGAGTTGATCGAACGAAATATGGGTGAATTTGACCATTCCGCACTGCAGGGAATCATCTTCGCGATGCTTTATGCCCAAGGCCTGTCTGCCCAAGGAATGGACTCCGGATTCTACGCCTATCTCGAGCTCCGCGTGCAGGTTGCGGCAACCCGATACCTTGTCCCCGATATTACGGTCACCACGAAGAAGGGCAAAGGAAAAATCCTCCGTGAGCCCCCGTTCCTGTGCATCGAAATTCTCTCCCCGGAAGACCGGGTCAGCCGCATGGAAGGGAAAATAGACGATTTTCTGTCATTCGGCGTGAAGCATGTCTGGTTGATCGACCCGCGCCGTAAAAACGCGTGGAGCTATACAAGTGAGGGAAAGCGCGAGCCTTCCGCCGTGCTCACCACCTCCGACCCTCGCATCACGCTGGCGCTTGACCCCGTATTCGCTAAACTAGCCGACTACGTAGACGAGTAACGCGAGAATTTGCAACCTTTTTACACCGCGCCCAAGCTGGGTGCCGTATAGTCATGAGCAAATGCTCAAAATATTCGTCCTGACTTTCATCCTTACCGTTGGCGCCGCGGCCGCCACTGCGCCGAAGACGCTGCACGCGTTTGGCGTCGGCTCCCAGCAAGGCGGAAGCACGCTCTACGCCAGCCTGATTCTGGATGCCGCCGGCAACCTTTATGGCACGGCGGAATTCGGCGGCGCGTATGACGGAGGGGTCGTTTTTCGACTGTCTCCGAACGGCGGCGGCTGGACCGAAACGGTGCTCCATAGCTTCAGGGGCGGGGCGACTGATGGGGAAACGCCGCACGCCTCCGTCGTGATGGATAGTGCCGGAAATCTGTATGGCACCACCATCGGCGGCGGCGGCGGCAAATGCTCTGGCGGATGCGGAATCGTGTTCCAGTTGGCCCCGGCGGCGTCTGGCCCATGGACGGAACACGTGCTGCACCAGTTCGCGGGCGGAACGGATGCCGCGGAGCCTTATAGCGGCGTTGTTCTCGACAAAGCCGGCAATGTCTATGGCGCAACTACCGCGGGTGGCGCGAGCAACCTCGGCGCAGTCTACAAGCTCTCACCGGCCGGCGCCGGCGGCTGGAGCGAAACGGTGATCTACAGCTTCAAAGGAAGCCCCGATGGATCGTCCGCCTGGGGCGTGCCGGTTTTCGACAGTACCGGCATTCTCTATGGCACGACCAACGGCGGTGGCGCAAATCGCCTGGGCACGGTCTATGAACTGATCCCGCAAGCCGGCGGTTCCTGGAGCGAGCATGTACTACACAGCTTCCACGGCGCATCCGACGGCAGCGACATCTTTGAAGGTCTGATCCTCGATGGGGCCGGCAATCTTTACGGCGCGGCGGAGACGGGCGGCTCGGCCGGCTGCGGCGTTGCGTTCGAGTTGTCCAGGGGCTCGTCGGGAGCGTGGACGGAAACCATACTCCACACATTCCTCGGGATCAACGCCCAGGACGGCGAAAACCCCAACGCCTTGATCTTTGACCCGGAAGGCAACATCTACGGAACCACGGTCGGCGGCGGCGCCGATAACCCCGGAACCATCTTCAAATTAACGGCAGGCGGATGGGCCGAGACGATTCTCTACAACTTCACGGGCGGGAACGACGGCGCGTATCCCTCCGCGCCCCTGATTATGGATGCCGCAGGGAACCTCTATGGAACCACGCTATGGGGCGGACCAGCCGGCGACACGGTGGGTGGTGTGGCGTTCGAATTCACACCGTAAGAGCCTATCTCCGGATTCTCAGCCGTTAGCCCATACCGATCGAGCGCGCGCGATCAACATCGCGCAAGCAAAGCAAGCAAACACGAACCCGAAGATCCTGGTCCCAATGTCGTTCCACTCGCGGATCATCGCGCCACAGGAGCGCAGGTAGCCCTTCCTGTACCGGCTTGGATGAATGATCATGTCGATGCCTACTCCAACAAAGACGAGAAGCATGAGGATAGCGATCGGGATTCCCAAGCGCTCACCGAGAGGGTGTGCGCTATAGCGTTCGACAAAGCCAGCCATCGCCGCTCATTGTATATGCCTCCAATTCGCATCCCCACCTAGCGTAGAATCGTTAGACGCCAAATGCCATGGCTTCCAGCTTGGCGCTAAATACTGGGCTCGACTGAAGGAGAAACAAATCACAGACTTTCGCACGACCATCCTGCTCGCGGCCGTGGCCTTCGTCGCACTAGCCGGAACAGCCGGCGCGCAAAGCTCGGGCACCTGCGCTGTCACCGTCGGCGCGCCCCCTACTCTGCGGTCGGAGGGGCAAACCGAACTAACCGGGGCGATTGTATTGAGTTGCAACGAGATCCCCGCCGGCACAGTCGATTTCGACGTGGTTTTGAACAATGGAACCGTACCAATCACCAGCCGCGCCAGTGAAGCGAGCATCACAGTTGGCAGCGGCACCCCAGTCTACGGAACCATTGTGTCCTTGGGCGGACCAGTCGCGAACGACGACATGCGATTTACCGGCATTTCCCTCCCGGCAGGCAGTTCACAGAGTTTTATTTCCGGCATTCGAGCCAATGTCAACCCGGCGTACGCTCCGCTCAACGCGGGCGGTTTCAGTCAGGTGCTGGCCGTTATTTCGGTGACCGGCGCCTCGTTCCCGATCAACCTGCCGATTGGCGGCGCCTATGTTGGCATTGTCCTCCCGGGTCTCGGCTCCGTATCCGTCTCCGGTCCCAGCGTCGCCGCTTGCGGCGCGGGGATCACTATCGGCGCGGGGGTCAACTTCACAGTCAACATCCCGGAGCTCTTCCCGACCGCGTTTAAGATCCAGGGACCGAATGGATTTTTGGATTCAGAAACGGGAACCCTCACCGGGGCGCTTCAGGCTGATTCCGCCACCCAGTTCGCGGTGAGCATGGAGAGCCTGCCCGGCGGAATCACTTTCTATCTCCCTCTGAATATCACCAGCACCGCCTCAGGAACGGCCGTTCTGGTGACCGGCCCAGGAAGCATAACCGAGCTGAGCACCGGACTGGTGAATTTGGGCGGTATCGAATACGTGCCGGTGAGCGGCGGCGCCACCTACTACTACAACGTGACTGCCACCGACCCAAGCCTCACGGAATCCTTTTTGATTCCTCTCTACAACACGGCTGCCACGTTCGCCAGCGGCTTCACCCCGTCCATCACGGTGAATCTCGGACCCACCGACTCCGTCGCGCCGGCGAACGCGCCTCGCTTCCTCGGGGACGCGCCATCGACAGGCGTGGGTTTTACGGAGACTGCGACCCTGAGCCTCACATCCATTGCTGCGGATAACACCGGCGGAAGCCCGCAGACTTTGACCATCACGCCGCCCTCGACTTCCTGCACGTGGAGCGCATCCACTTACGACAGTTGGATTCAGCTCTCGCCCATTTCGGGCACCGGCGTCGGAACCCTCACCGTAACCCTGTCGCCGAATACAACCGGGGCGGACCTCACCGGCTACATCCAGATCAACTCGGCCAGCGTTTACGTAACCGAGGCATTTACCGCGCAGGTATTCGCGGATGTTCCACCCACCTATTACGATTTCGACGGCGTAAACCTTCTCTCTACCGAGGGAATCACGAGTGGCTGCAGCTCCAGCCCGCTTGATTTTTGTCCGACCGACGATGTCATCCGTTCCCAGATGGCCGTCTTCATCGTGCGCGCGATCCTCCACACCGACGACTTCCCTTACAATCCCGCTCCGTGGTTCAGCGACGTCCCCGCCGGCAGTTTCGGATTCCAGTGGATTCAGAAGATGTACGAACTCGGCATCACCACCGGTTGCGCGCCAAATATGTTCTGTCCCAACGATCAGGTCACGCGCGCCCAGATGGCGATCTTCCTCATCCGCATGCGTTACGGGGCGAGTTATGTTTTCGACTACCCCGCGACGCCTTATTTCACCGACGTGGATCCGGCCGCGTTTGGTTTTGCGTGGATACAACGGATGAAGGAAGACAACATCACGTCGGGGTGCTCGCCCACTACCTACTGTCCGGACAATCCCGTCACGCGCGGAGACATGGCCACCTTTGTGATGCGCGGCGCATTCAATCGGCTATTGCCTGCGGGAGAGTTCGTCCTGGCATCAATCAGCCCAGCAACGATCGTTCATGGAGCGGCCCCGGCGACCTATACGATCATGGGCCTGAACACGAACTTTGTAGCAGGGATGACGACGCTGGGGGCCATGGCCGGGATCACGGCCGGACCAGTCACCGTCATTAACGGGACCACGCTGACGGTTCAGCTCAGCGCTGCCAGCGACGCGGCCTTGGAGCCGGTGTCTCCGCTCGCGATCACCGGAACTCCGCAAGAGGCCGTGCTGCCGAATGGTCTAGCCGTTCAGTAAGGCGTTCAGTAGCTGCACTGGCTACTGCCCTTCCGCCTTCGCACGAGGATTTTCATCGGCGCTCGGTCCATAGATGGAAGGAACCTTGCCACCCATGGGCCGGATATAGGATGACAACTGCCCGCGATGGTGAATGCTGTGACCCATCGCGAAGGTGACGATTCCTACCGCGGGGGTTTTCATAAAGCCAGCGAAATCGATAATTTTGCCCGCTTCCTCGGGCGTGTAAACCGACAGTTTTTCGATTGCGGGAGACATTCTCTCCGTATACCAGGCGGAGATTTGTTGGGGACTTGTTATGCTTTCGGGTTTTTCCGGCCCTTTCCCGAATGTGCCGCTGAGGATTCCTTCGAGGAACATCACATCGGCGGAGGCAATATGCCACACCAGTTCCCCGGCCGGCATGCACCGTTCAGACGGGCGGTAGTCGAGGTTGGCGTTGGGAGTGGCGGCCATCACTTTCGCGGTGGTCGCGGTCTCCCGTTTCAGTGTCGGAAGAGTGAAATCGAGCAGGAATTTGGCTTGTTCAGGGGTCATGGGGACAGAATATCGTGTTTGCGACTCAGGCGGCGGCGAATTCGGCGCGTCGACGGGTCAGAAGCAGGCCGATCCAGCAGCTCACCGGCCAAGTGAGCAGCCAGGATATCCAGTACCAGTGCGGCCAGCCCTTGCCCCAGTTGGGAATAATCGCGGCGATGCCCATCACTTCGCCGATGACGAAGAACCACAGCACGTGCCGTGACGCGCGGCCCGGAGCGAAGCGCGCACACAGCCATGCGCAGAAGATCGAAACAACAACGAAGAGCCCCGTGCTCGCCGCAAGCGCTGGGTCGGATGGGATGTGGCCTTTCGCGAAGTCGCCAGGGAACACGACCGATAGCAGCGGGTCCGTTAACATCACAAGAATGACCGAGAGCAGGTAACAGCCGGCGACAATACCGATCGATTTGAGCATTCGTTATCTCTCCGTGTGCAGACAGTATATCTTCACCCACCGCCCCACTCCTCTGGAGACACATCCGCCACGGACTGCGAAAAGGTCCACGAGTATCCCGCGAAATCATTCGCGTTGTACTGACGCTCGCCGTAGGGATGGGTCACCGGCTCTTGCGTGATGCGCGCCCCGTGATCTTTGGCCCGGGTGCAATGGGCGTCGGCATCCTCGACACGGATCATGACCGAATGCCCCACGCCCAGAACCGCGTTGAGCTCGTTCGGGCGCAGCTCCCTCACGACCACCGCGCCCGTGCCCACATTCAACTGGATGCGATGGTTGCCAATGCGTAGACGCACACTGAATCCGAAGGCGTCACACAGCCAGGCGGCAGCCCGATTCACATCCGGATATGCCAGCACCGGAATGACGGTGGCGCGAGGGATGGACCGGTTCGAGAGCATGCTCCACGCTACTACACAAGGGGCAACCTCGCCGCCTGGCCGCCGAATCAACAGCTCGCGATCACAACGTCCGTCCGTGAGAAATCATTGCCTTTGAACAGGAGCGGTTCGCCGGAGGTCCTGGCCAGGGCGTATGAAAAACAGTCCCCGAAGTTCAGCGCCGCGGCGTGGCGGCCCGCCGCAATCTGAATCTCCGCCTTGTACAGCAACAGATCCACCTCCCGGCCACCTGTATCACCGAAGCGTGCGCCAGCCACGATAGCCGTCTCGAGAACGGACGCCGCTGAGATCAGGCGAACAGGGTTCGCGTCGATGGCGGCCTCGAACAGTTCCGCGTCGGGCTCATTCGCCAGGATGGCGATCAAGACCGAAGTGTCGATCACCATCAGCGTGGCAGCCCATGTTCGTCGCAGCCAAGTATCTTATCGGCCCTGCGGCAGCTACTCGTGTATTTCAAGAACGGCCTGCACAGGCGGTAAGCCCGCGAGCAAAGGACAGGATCGAATGCGAGAGGACGCCGATCCGGATTACTCAACAAGCGTCGGCATGCCTCGTGGTAACCCGGTAGGCTCAGCATCACGGCAACGCGTTTGCGAAGGGCGGCCACGCCGTCCACCCTCACTGCGCCAAAACCTCCAAAGCCTCCACCCCGCAAATCCTCTCCACCTCCGCCTTGAACGCCCGATCCGGCCTCACCCGCACCGGCACATCGAGCAGCACCGCGAAATCCCCCACCGCCTCCAACCTCAACCGCACCTGCGCCTCCCCAGGCTTCTCCTGGAACAACTTCGAGAGCGCGCTAGCCCGATCAATCCCATTCCGCCCAATCCGCACCTTGATCGAAATCAGCGATGGCAGCGGCACCCGCGCCAGCTCCAGCGGCACGATGTCCTGCACCGAAACCTTGGTGCCCGCGCCTTCTTCCGGCAGCGCGGTTCCGCGGATCAGCACGGCCTTATCTTCTTCCAGCATCGCCGAAAGCCGCTCCCACTGCGTCGTAAAAAGCAGCGCCTCGGTCGACCCCTCGCGGTCTTCAATCTGCAGCGCTGCCCACGGCTTCCCTTCCCGGTTGCGCTTGCGCTGAATCGCCGTCAGAACCCCGCACAGAGCCACCTCATCGCCCTTCGCCAGGCCTTCCAGATTGGCGCTCGTGTGGGTGGCCAGTTCGCTCACCTTCTCCTCATACTGATCCAGCGGGTGTCCCGTCACATAGAAACCCAGCATCTCTTTCTCGCCCTGCAGTTTCTCGGTCAGCGACCAATCCGCGGCCTTCGGAAGCGGTGGGTCCGGCGGCTCTTCGGCGCCCGCCATCAGGCCGAACAAGTCTTCCTGTCCGGATGCTTTGTCGCGCCAGCAGCGCACGCCCGCTTCCATGGCGCCATCTACCGCCAGCATCAGTCGGGATCGCGCTCCTCCGAAGCCATCCAGGGCGCCTGCGCGGATCAGGCTCTCGATCATGCGCCGGTTGATCGCGGCCGGGTCCACCTTCTCGCAGAAGCGATAAAGAGACGGAAACCGGCTGACTTGATCACGCGCTTGGACAATCGCTTCCACGGCCGATTGACCCACGTTCTTCACCGCGCCCAGCCCGAAGCGGATCGCCTCTCCATCCGGAGTGAAGTTCCAGTCGCTGGCGTTCACATCCGGCGGCAGCACCTTGATCTTCATGTCGCGGCATTCGTTGATGTACTTCACCACCTTAGCCACGTTGCCGGTTTCGGACGTCAGCAGGGCGGCCATGAAATCCACGCGGAAATGGGCCTTCAGATAAGCCGTGGAGAAGGCCAGGAACGCATATGCCGCTGAGTGCGACTTATTAAATCCATAGCCCGCGAACTGCTCCATCAGGTCGAAAATCTTCTCGGCCTTCTTCGCGTTATGGCCCTTCTTCGCCGCGCCCTCCAGAAACCGCGCGCGCTGCTTAGCCATCTCCTCGGCCTTCTTCTTACCCATGGCGCGGCGCAGTAAGTCAGCTTCCCCCAGCGAGTAACCAGCCAACTTACTCGCGATCTGCATCACCTGTTCCTGATAGAGAATCACGCCATAAGTCTCTTCCAGAATCCCCTTGAGTTCCGCTAACTCATAAGTGATCGGTTTGCGGCCATGCTTGCGCTCGATAAAGTCATCCAGCATGCCGCCCTGCATAGGGCCCGGGCGGTAAAGAGCATTCAGCGCCGTCAGATCTTCGATGCACGAAGGTTGGTAGCGCCGCAACACGTCGCGCATGCCGGAGGATTCAAATTGGAATACGCCGCTCGTGAAACCCTTACAGAACAGTTCGTAACTCTGCGGATCATCCAGTGGAAGATCTTCCAGCACTAACTTCACGCCATGACGCTTCTCGATATTCTTGACAGCGTCTTCCAGCAGAGTGAGTGTCGTCAGACCCAGAAAATCCATCTTGAGAAGCGACAGCTTCTCCAGGCCGGACATATCGTACTGGGTGACAATTTCGTCTTTGTTGGTGCGATAGAGCGGTACCAGGTTCTTCAACGGTTCGGGCGAAATCACCACCCCCGCCGCATGCACTGAGGAGTTACGCGCCAGGCCTTCCAGCTTCAGGCTCGTATCCAGCACGTCGCGCACGCGCGGGTCTTTGCGCGCCGCGTCTTCAAAGCCCGGCTCCACGTTCATGGCTTCCTGTAGGCTGATATTCAGCGGCATGGCCGGAACCAGCTTGGTCACCTTATCCACGTCGCCAAAGCTCATATCGAGCACGCGGCCCACGTCCTTGATCGCCGCCCTTGCGCCCAGCGTATTGAACGTGATGATCTGGGCCACCTGTTCCCGCCCATACTTCTCGGTGACGTACTTGATCACTTCCACGCGGCGGTTCATGCAGAAATCGATATCGATATCGGGCATCGAAACGCGCTCCGGGTTCAGAAAGCGTTCGAACAGAAGACCGTACTGCAGTGGATCGATATCCGTGATCTGCATCGCATAACTGACTAAGCTTCCAGCGGCTGAACCGCGCCCCGGGCCCACGGCGATATGCGAGTCTTTGGCGTAGCGGATGAAATCCCAAACGATGAGAAAGTAGCCGGAGAACTTCATCTGCTGGATCATCCGGATCTCAAACTCCAGGCGTTCCAGATACTCCGGAATGGCGCATTTCAGTTTCCCCGCCGCAGCCAGAGCTTCCAGGCGCGGGCGGCGCTTTTCAAAACCCTCGCGGGCAACGTATTCGAAATACGTGTCAATCGAGTAAGTCTGCGGAACATCGAAGCGCGGGAACGGCTCTTTGACCTGTTCCAGCTTCACCTGGCAGCGCTGCGCAATGTCGAAAGGGCGGTCCAGCGCTTCCGGCAGTTCCCCGAAAAGCAGGGCCATTTCCTGCTTGGTCTTCAGATAGAACTCGGGGTGATCGAACCGCATGCGATTCGCATCGCTCATGGTCTTCCCGGTCTGAATGCACATGAGGATTTCGTGTGCCCGCGCATCGCTCTTGCGTAGATAGTGGGCGTCGTTGGTGGCCACCAGAGGTATCCCGGTGTCCTGGCTCATGCGCGCCAGCGCCGGAGTCGTGACGGCGTCCTGATCGATCCCGTGATCCTGAATTTCGAGGAAGAAATTCCCCTTGCCAAACAGATCCTGATACTCGTAGGCCAGGCGGCGAGCGTCCTCGTAACGGTCGGCCACAATGGTTTCATTGATGTCGCCGCGCAGGCAGGCCGAGAGGGCGATCAGCCCTTTGGAATGCCGGTTGAGCAGTTCCTTGTCGATGCGCGGTTTGTAATAGAAGCCATCCAGGAAGCCGGTGGAAACCAGATTGATCAGATTGCGATAACCCTCCTGGTTTTCGCAGAGCAGCACCAGGTGGTTGTACCGGTCTGTATCGGAGCGCGTCTTGTGGCCGCGCTGCGAAACGTAAACTTCGCACCCGAGAACCGGGTTAACGCCTTTCTCCCTGGCGGCGTTGTAGAACTTCACCGCGCCGAACATGTTGCCGTGGTCGGTCATGGCGACCGCCGGCATCTTCTGCTCGACGGCGATGTCCATCAACTGGTCGATGGCGCACGCGCCGTCCAGCAGCGAGTAGTCGGTATGGCAGTGCAGATGGACGAAAGGAACGTCGGACATTCTTTGGGAGCGGTCTTCCTGGGGAGGTGCTTCCTATTTTTCCATAACCCGCCTGAGTGTTACGATGACGTTTTTGGATGATTGAAGAGGCGGCGCCCGAAACCCCGGAAATTCCGGACAAACTCTACTTCCGGATTGGCGAAGTCAGCCGCCTGCTCGGGGTTGAGGCGTATGTTCTGCGCTACTGGGAAACGGAGTTCCCTTCGCTCTCCCCCAAGAAATCCGACACCGGGCAGCGTCTCTACAAACGGAAAGATGTAGAACAACTGCTGCAGATCAAAGAGCTTCTGTATGCTAAACGCTTTACGATAGAAGGCGCGCGGCAAACTCTTTTGGACCGCCACAAGGCCCCCAAGGTTGCGGCGGCAACTCCCCAGAGCCTGTTATTCGACGATGGTCCCCTGCCGGAGATCCGGCGGGAGCTTGCCGCGATTCTGGATATTCTTCGGTAGGCCACGCCAATCCCGTATTGTGGCCAAGGCGATCATGACGACCACCGTCATGAGGAAGACCGCCGCAGTCAGGTTGCCCCAGCGTGACGCGGCCTGTTCCGTGGCGGCCGTCAGATTGGGCGCGGCGACATGTACCCAGTTGCTGGTGGTGAATAGGAGCCCAATCGCCAGAAGCGCAAACCCGTCCACCGCCAATCTTGCAAGCCTGTGGAATTTCGCGTGCGTGGGGCTCAGAAAGCTGAAGACGCGAAGCGCGGCGGCGGCAATCGCGAGCGCGAGAACCGGCCAGAACAGAGTCTGCCAGATGGGGGCGAGAACAAGATGCACGCCACCGAAATTGAATCTCGGAATCCATCGGACGAGGTAGATCCAGAGCGGAATCCACGAGAGCGCGTTCACCAGGTCGGTGATGGAAGTTCGGGGCTCGTCGCGTTTTCCCCGTCTGAACGTGAAAAGGTCGGGACGCTCCATCAGCGCGAAAATTCCCGTGATCCAGGCGAATGCAACCAGCGCGGCCTGCAGGAATTCACCAAGCGTCTGGAAGAGCGCTGGAAGAATAGCGGTGGAGTTGAGGACGTTCATGGGCCCGATGACCGTAACGAACAAAGGGACCTGAACAAGTAGGATCACCAACGTCAAAATCCAGCGATAGAGGGGGTACCACGCCGGTCCAATCAAGTACTTCTGCGGCAGGTACGCGCCGGCCACCAGGTTCGGGCTGCCGCGCTTCTTGAGCACAGCGGCGATTTCGGCGTCGTTGAGTTTACGGCCGCGTTCGGCTTCGAGGTCGTCGATTTGAGAGTGGATATCCTCTGAGATTTCCGCCAGGATGTCGTTCTGCTGCGGTTTGGGCAGGAAGAATTTGATGGCTCGCAGGTAGCGATCAATCTGTTTCATAAAGTTCCTTCGCGACGATCGGGTGCGATGATCCGGCCGAGCGAAGCGTTCAAGCCCCGCCATTCCTCGATGAGTTGCGCGAGAATCTGCTCGCCGTCCGGCGAAAGCCGGTAGAAGCGCTTTCTGCGCTTTTCTTCCTCCCGCCATTCGCTCTGGAGGAGGCCTTGTGTTTCCAGGCGGCGGAGCAGCGGATAGAGCGTGTTCTCGTCGATGATCATGCCCCGGTCGGCCAGCGCCTTGCGCAAAACGTAGCCGTATTGGTCGGGGCAGTCCTCCGAGCGGAGCTGACCCAGCACCGCCAGCACCAGGCAACCGCGGCGTAATTCGAGACGTAAGGCATCAAGCTGTTCAGACATCGTACATCACACACTGTATGATACACGGTGTGCGGTGTCAAGTAATGATTTGTTTCACGTGAAACAACGATCAGAGACGAACAATTAAAGAGTAAATGCGGTCAAGATCCTCAGCCGAGAAGTAATCGATTTCCACCCGTCCCTTGCCTCGGCCCCGTTCGATGATGCGAACCCGCGTACCGAGAGAGCGCTCGAGTTCGTCGATTGCCGCCCGTACGTTAGGGTCAATTGGCTTCGTTGCTGCTTTTTCGGTCTTCACCTGCGCCGCCGGAGTGGCCAGAGTCATTTCCACCTGACGCACCGTCCACTCGTTCTGAATAATCTGCGCAGCCAGGGCAATCACCGCCTGGTGGCTGGTGAGCCGCAGCAGCGGCCGAGCGTGCCCGGGTGAGAGCTTCCCTTCCGAAATGAGCGCCTGCACCTCGTCGGGAAGTTGCAGCAGCCGGATAAAATTAGCCACCGTCGTTCGGTTCTTCCCGGTTCTTTGGCCGATCTCCTCATGGCTCAGGCCGAGGTCCTCATTCAGTTTCTCGAATGCGGCTGCGGTTTCCATGGGGTTGAGGTCCTCGCGTTGAATATTCTCGATCAGCGCAACCTCGAGCATCCGGTCATCCGGCGTGTCGTGAACGTAGACCGGAACGCTCTTGAGACCGGCTAACTGCGCCGCGCGCCACCGGCGTTCCCCGGCGATAAGCTCGTACTTTTCGCCATTTCGCCGAACAACCAGCGGCTGAATCACCCCATCCGACCGGATGGATTGAGCGAGTTCTTCAAGCGCCTGCGGGTCGAAATGCCTTCGGGGCTGGAACGGATTTGGAACCAGACTCCCCACCGGTAGCTCCACGGGGTTGCCCGGTGGCCCGGAAGCCTCAGGTGGTGCAGCCTCAGGCTGAGCCCGCTGCGGAAGCAGCGTATGCAGCCCTCTACCGAGCACTCTTTTGCTGCTCACGGCTCAGAACCTCCTTCGCGAGTTGGATATAACTTTCAGCGCCCTTGGACTTCGGATCATATAAAAGGATCGGTTTGCCAAAACTGGGGGCCTCCGCGAGCCGGATGCTTCGAGGAATCACGGTCTTGAACACGTCCTTGCCAAAGAATTCGCGGAGATCTTCCGCCACCTGGCGCGTCAGATTCGTGCGGTCATCGAACATGGTGAGCAGAATTCCTTCCAGATCCAGCTTGTGATGGAAGGAGTCCCGCACGCGATCCAGCGTGTCGAGCAGCTCAGACACCCCTTCCAGCGCGAAAAACTCGCATTGAATTGGTACTAAAACGGAATCTGCCGCCATCAGGGCGTTCAGCGTGAGCAAATCCAGCGCCGGAGGGCAATCAATCAGGATGTACGTGTAACGATCACGCACGGCATCGATTTTGAATTTAAGCCGCGATTCGCGATCCGGCACAGACACCAGCGAGATATTGGCGCCAACCAGATTCTTGTCCGATGGCAGCAAATGCAGCCGGTCGATCTCGGTCGAGACGACAGTGTCAGCGATCTCCGCCTCGCCGAGCAAGACATCGAGCAAAGTAGCTTGATCCGGATGCTTCTTGATTCCCAGCCCGGTGGTCGAATTCCCCTGCGGGTCGGAATCAATCAGGAGGACCGGAATTTCGTTGATTGCGAGAGACGCGGCAAGGTTAATCGCCGTTGTCGTCTTGCCGACCCCGCCCTTTTGGTTCGAAATGCAGATGACGCGTGCCACGCCAGAAATTTAGCACAGACGCGATGTTTCACGTGAAACATGGGTCCCCAGGACCACCAGTATCTTTTTACAAAGAAAACGTTTGTCAAACACACAAACTGAAGCGTAACAAAACGGGATGGTTACGCCAATCGCGCCCCTTCTTGATCGAATTATTCTATTTCCCACATTTGACATATCAACACGAAACGTGATAATTATTTTCAACTAGTAATCCAAATAACCCTTCTATCAGGGGAGGAGAGAAAAGGCTTCCATGTTTCAGAAGTCACACTGGATCCATTGCGTCTCGCTATGGACCATAATTCTAGGGCTGCTCTGCGGCAGTCTCTACGCACAGAACACCACTGGCACGCTCACCGGTTCCGTCACCGATCCATCGGGCGCGGTTATCCCCGGAGCCGCAGTGGTAATGAAAAACCAACAAAGCGGTGATGAACGCCGGACCGTGACGAACAACGATGGGTTCTTCTCCATCAGCGGCGTCCAGGTAGGCGACTATTCCGTAAACATCGCGGCCCAGGGCTTCGAAAAATACAAACAGACCAACATCCACTTCGACGCGGGCGACACGCGCGCACTGGCGAACATCGCGTTAAAAGTGGGCGCTTCCACCGACACCGTCACGGTGACCGGTGAGGCGGAAGACCTCACGCCCGTGGATTCGGGTGAGAAGTCGATCGTGATCAGCACCAAGGTCATGAACGATATCGCCATCCAGGGGCAGAACGCGGCGGAATTCATCAAGATTCTGCCGGGCTTTGCGCTGTCTGGTGGCAACGTCAACGGTGGCTACAACGGTCAGGTGCAGAACACGGGCGCGGGTCCGGTCGGAAGCTTCTCGGCCAACGGCTTGCGAACGGGCGCTTTGGACATTACGTCTGACGGCGCGCACACCATCGATCCCGGTTGCAACTGCGGCCAAGCTGTTAACACCACGACCGACATGACGCAGGAGATGAAGGTTCTCACGTCGAACTTCGGCGCGGATAACGCCAAAGGTCCCGTGGTCATCGCGGCCATCGGCAAATCGGGCGGCCAACAGTTCCACGGTGAAGCGTATCTCTACGCGCGCACTGGAATCTTCGACGCGACCAACGCCTTCAACAACAGCGAGGGCACGAATCCGCTCACAGGCCAGAAGGTTGCGCCGAAGCCGGACACCTCGTTCTACTATCCCGGCGCGAACATCGGCGGCCCGGTGATCATTCCAGGAACCCGCTTCAACAAGAACCACGACAAGCTCTTCTTTTTCCTGGCTTATGAGTATTACAAGCAGCAGGTACAGGATTTGAGCCACGACGTTTATAACTCCATCGTGCCGACTACCGATATGCGGAATGGTATCTTCACGGCGGCGAGCCTCCAGAGCTATTTCGGAACAACGTCGCCTTCGCAAGGCTACGCGTTAGGTCCTGCAACCTCCAATTCGAACATTTGGGCCGGGATCACCAATGGCGTCGTGCCGCAGAGCCTCTTTAGCACCCAGGGCGTCAACTCGTTCGCGAAGCTGTTCCCGATGCCGAATGTGAATCCGCTCGACAACAACGGATACAACTACATCACCAGCACCACGCACTCGGACAACATGTGGCAACTCCGTCCACGCGTCGACTGGAGCATCAACGAGAACACCAAGCTGTTTGTCAGCTACAACGTTCAGCACGATCTGAACCATGACAACGGTACCGTTTGGTGGGGCACCAATCCCGCGGTTCCTTACCCCTCCCCGTTGAATCAGGCGAACTATTCGAACTCCCTCTCGGTGAACCTCACCAAGGTGTTCAACCCGACCCTCACCAACGAGGCCGTGTTCACCTACACCGAACTGTACGTGCCGTTCACGTTACCGAACGCCGCGAACATCACCCAGCAGGCTTTGGGCATTCAGTTCCAGCACATCTTCAACACATCGATCAACAACCAGATTCCGGTCTACACAGGCTGGAGCGATGGTGTAGCCAACCTCATCCAACCCAGCGGGTTCGAGACAGGTTCGCTGTACGCGCACAAGTGGCTGCCCAGCTTCGCGGACAACGTTTCCAAGGTTTGGGGAACGCACACCGCCAAGTTTGGTTTCTATTGGGAGCGCACCAAGAACCAACAACCCAGCGACAGCTATACCAACGGCGAACTGCAGTACGCCAACTGGGGCCAGGGTTCCACAGGTAACGCTTATGCGGATATGCTGGTCGGCGCAATCTCGGGCGGTTATGACGAGAGCAATGGCGATCCGGTCATCAAGATGCATTACACCTCCGTGGCTTTCTTTGCGCAGGATTCCTGGAAAGTCAACCGTCGCTTCACGCTCGATTACGGTATTCGCCTCGACCATCTCGGTCCGTGGGACGATGAAAGCGGCAACGGCGCAGCGGTATTTAATCCCGCCGCCTATAACGCCAACATCGTCGGCGGTGGTGAAACTTTGACCGGCTTTGAATGGCACAAGATCGATCCGTCCATTCCCATCGGTGGGACGCCCGGACGATTGCTGTTCTACGATCCCCGCTTCGGCGGCGCGTTCGACGTCTTCGGTACTGGCAAAACGGTTTTGCGCGGTGGTTTCGGCATGTATCGATACCACGACGAGCAGAACGTTCAGGCCGGCGCAATGGCTCTCCCGCAGGGCGCATTCACGTTCGGTCCGCAGAACCCCTCAAACGGGCAGCCGCAAACGTTCCCGTACATCGCCACTTTTGCCGGCAACGCCAACTACGTGGTCCCCAGCAGCATCACCGCTCTGGATCCGAAAGATACCGAGCAGCCTTTGACGACCAGCTATAGCTTCACGGTCTCTCAGAGAATGCCTTGGGCATCCACGGCGGAGTTCTCCTACGTCGGCAACAACGCGAAAGACCTGAGCAACAATGGCTCCCCCGTTGGAAATCTCAACGTCCTCCCGTATGGCACGCTCTTCCAGCCCGCCAACATCGGCCTCTTCGGCGACCAGACCACGAATACCCCCACGAATACCTGCACAAACTGCGCTACAACGGACAACCCCGGCGTGAACGCGCTTCACCTGTACTCCCTTTACGGCTCCATTCACGAAATCGAGCACAACGAGTATTCCAACTACAACTCGTTCCAGGCGAGCTGGAACAAGCAGAGCGGGCACTTCAACTACCTGATGAACTACACGTTCAGCAAGGCGCTGGGTATCCGCGGCGAGAACAGCTCCAACGGCGTCGGCGATCCGACAAACATTGCGAACGATTACGGCGTGCTGCCGAACGATCGTACGCATTTGTTCAACGCCGCCTATTCGTATCAGGAAGGCACCCTGCTCCACGGGAACAAATTCCTCGGTGGATTTGTCAACGGTTGGCAGGTTTCGGGCATCACTCAGTTCCAGAGTGGCATTCCACTGCAAGCCCAGAACAGCAGCAACTTCGGATTGGGGGGAACTTTCCCCGCCGGCTCCGAGCTGCCGAACGGTGTGAGCGTGGCTGGCCAGGGCCTGTCGAATGCCTTGATAACCGGCAGTCCGGATATCAACATGCAGCCGATTCTCACCTGCGACCCGAGCAAGAACCTGGCGAAGAACCAGTACATCAATGGCAATTGCTTTGCGCTTCCCACGGTGGGGCATAATGGCTCGTTCATCATGCCGTACATCAAGGGACCGGCGTTCTTCGATAGCGATCTCTCGCTGTTCAAGAACTTCCAGATCAGCGAGTCAAAGAAAGTGCAGTTCCGCTTCTCGGCTTACAACTTCCTGAACCATCCGCTGGCCAGCTTCAACCCGGCGGGCGGCGATGGAAACCTGACGCTGAGCTTCAATTCGGCCGGCAAGCTGAACAACAATACCTTCGGGTATGCCGAGTACCTGAACGGCAACCGAAGTGTTCAGATGACCGTGAAGTTCTTCTTCTAGGCCACGCTGAAGTTCCATTAGAAACACGCGGGGTGGCGCAAGCCACCCCGTTTTCACGTCTACCGTTTCCCGATTACCAGTTCCCTGGGGAGCAGCATGATAGAATTTGAGCACTTCCAGTGATGTATCGTCTCGCCCTGGCAGCCCTAGGTGCGGGTCTGCTCTGCGGTCAAAGTAGTCAGTCCCCCCAGGAGCTTTTGAAGGAAGCCGTCACGTTCCACCAGCAAGGCAAGCTGGAGGACGCGATCCGCGACTACGACCTTTTTCTCGACCTGTATCCGGACGCCGCGGAGGTGCGCTCGAACTTGGGCGCGGCCCTGGTGGCGACAGGCAGATACGCGCGGGCCATTGATGAATACAAGCTCGCTCTCCTCAAGAATTCCACGCCCAAACTACACTTGAATCTGGCGCTGGCGTATTACAAAACCGAAGACTTTCGAGATGCCATCGCGGAACTCGAAATCGTCCACGGCGTCGACAAGGACAACGCGCAGGCGACCTTGCTTCTGGCGGACAGCTATGTGCGCATGGGAGAAAACAAGAAGGCGATCGATTTGTTAACCCCGCTGTATGACGCCGGGCAACAGGACCAGGGCCTTGTGTATGTGTTTGGCACGGCGCTCGCGCGGGACGGCCAGGCAGACCGCGCGCAGACGGTCATTAATCCGCTGTTGAGCGGGCCGGACACAGCCGAAAAGCACATGCTGATGGGCACCACCAAGTTCGGCGCGCGCGACTATACCAACGCGCTGACGGAGCTGAAACAGGCTGAGGAAATGAACCCGGAACTGCCCGAGGTGAATTCGTATTACGCGCAGGCGCTGTTCGCCAGCGGCGAGACCGAGGCCAGCCGGAAGATCTTTGAGAAGGAACTGGCGCGCAACCCGAATGACTTTCAGTCCAACGTGCATCTGGGGCTGATGCTGCGGCAGGAAGAAAAGTACGACGAGGCCATGAAGTACCTGAAGACGGCGCTGGCGTCGCGTCCTGGAGACGTTGCGGTGCGCTACCAGATCGCCCTGGTGAAGATGGCCCAGGGCAAGGACGACCCGGCTCGCGACGAACTGGAGCGAATTGTCGCGGAGGCGCCAACTTTTACCGAGGCGCACGTTTCCCTTTCGATTATTTACTTCCGGCAGAAAAGGAAAGAAGACGGCAATCGGGAGCGGGCTATTGTGCAGAAGTTGAATGCCGAGCGCCAGTCGGAACAGCCGGGCGCCAAGCTGACAGATAAAACGGAGAAGCCCCAGGCACAACCATGAAGCGCGCTCTTCTGGCCATCATCCTGACGGCAATCGCCACCATTTGCGCCGCGCAAGTCCCTCCGGCGGCTTCGCCGATTGCCCGCATTGAGAAGCAGGCGGAGACCGCGCGGCAGGAAAATCGCGTGGACGACGCCATTGCGCTCTACAAAAAGGGCGTGGCGCTGAAACCGTCGTGGGATGAGGGCTGGTGGTCGCTGGGAACCCTGAATTACAGCCTCGATCATTTTGCGGAAGCGCGTGATGCGTTCCGCCATCTCACGGCCATTAAACCGGACGTGGGGCTGCCCTGGGGCATGCTGGGCTTGTCTGAGTTCGAGACGAAGCAATACGATCAATCGCTCACGCATCTGCGTCACGGGCTGGGTCTCGGCATGGGCCAGGAGCAGGGCATTCAGGACTCCGCGAATTACCACCTGGTGCTGCTGCTGACGCGCTCGCAGGAATACGAAGAGGCCATGAAGATTCTGGCGCAGTTCGCGCAGCGCAATTTGAACGACGCCATTTACATCGAGGCCATGGGTATCGCCGCTCTGCGTAAGCCCCTTTTGCCCGTGGAACTGCCGCCGACGGACCGTCAACTGGTGATGGACGTGGGGCGCGTAATGTACGATGCCACGGCGCTGCGGACCACCGAAGCCGCGGCGGAATTCAAGATCCTCGTCGATAAATACCCGGACACCCCAAACATCCACTATCTTTACGGCAGCTTCCTGCTGTTCAGCGACGCCAATGGCGGGTTGGCGGAGATGAAGAAGGAACTGGAGGTTTCTCCCGCTCACGTGCCGGCGCTGGTGACCATCGCGAGCGAATATATCCAGCGCAAGGAATACAAGAACGGATTGCCCTACGCGGAAAAGGCCGTGGAGCTGGAACCCCAGTCGTTCCCCGCGCATGCCGTACTGGGTCGCATTTTCGCGGAAGGCGATATCGATGCGGAGCGCGGCGTCAAGGAACTGGAAGAGGCGCAGAAGCTGGCGCCCACCAGCCCGCAGGTGCGCATCGCGCTCGCCACGGCTTACGGGAAGGTCGGGCGCAAGGAAGACGCGGCGCGGGAACGTCAGGAATTTCTCAAGCTGCGGCAGGAAGTGGATGCGGCCAGCGCGCCGAAGCAGCCATGAAACTTCCCCCGGCAGTTGTGTTTTTCGCGTGGTCTTGTCTGGCTGCAACCGGCCAGCGGGACGTGCGCCAGTGCGCAACTTGCCATGCGAAGGAATCCGCCATGCAGCCGGCCACTTCCATGGCGCACGCGGCCGAAACCGTGGCGGAATGCGGCATTTTGCGCGCGCACCCGCATCTGCATCTTCGGCTCGGGCGATTCGATTACACCATCGACCGCAAGGGTGACCAGAGCATTTATACGGTTTCAGATGGTGCCGCAACGCTGACGGTGCCAATCAGGTATGCGTTTGGCCTGGGCGAAGCGGGACAGACGTACATCTTCCAAAAAGACGGCGAGTATTTTGAAAGCTTCGTCAGCTTTTATAAAGCCCTGGACGGTTTGGATATTACGATCGGAGACCAGTCTCTGCGGCCTTCCGGCCTGGCTGACGCGGCCGGCAGGAAAATCGGGGCGCAGGAGATGGCGCTCTGCTTTAGCTGCCACAACACCAACGCGATGCAGAACGGCACGCTGGCGGAGGCGAAGATGATTCCCGGCATCCAGTGCGAGCGCTGCCACGGCCCGTCGGAGAACCATCTTGCGGGGCTGAAGACGGGCGATTCGCAGTTATTCGCGATGAAGAAACTGACCGCGATGAGCGCGGAAGACAGCGCCCAGTTTTGCGGCGGCTGCCACCGGACATGGCAGTTTGTGGCCGAACATGGACCGCACGGGGTAGGTAACGTCCGGTTCCAGCCGTACCGTCTCACCAACAGCAAGTGTTTCGATGTGGATGACGCGCGAATTAGCTGCATGTCGTGTCATAATCCGCACCAGACAGTAGACCGGGTTGCGGCGGATTACGACGCCAAGTGCCAGGCTTGCCATGCGGCTGCTGGTAGTGCGCGAGCCAAAGCTGGAGCAAAGCTATGCCCGGTGGGAACCAGGGATTGCACCGGCTGTCATATGCCGAAGGTCGAGCTGCCCGGGTCGCACCATCAGTTTACGGATCATGATATTCGGATTGCTTCGAGTAAAACGGCGTTTCCGGAATGAAAGTAGAGGAGCGAGGACCATGAAGATTTTCTTAATAACGGCGATTATTGCGGTGGCGCTTGCCGGCGGAGCTCCGGCGCAGGCGCCGGCGGGCGGCGATTCGTCGCCCACGTTTAAAGCGGGCGGCGAAGAAGTGGTGTTGGATGTCGTGGTGCGCGACAAAAAGGGCCGGCTGGTGAAAGATCTGAAGCAAAGCGACTTCACCGTCATCGACAACGGGGAAGCGCGGCCGATAAAGTCATTCCGCGTCGTGGAAGGGACGGACGCGATCAGCTCCAGCGGAGCGCGCACGCAACTCGATCCGCTGCGCCAGCTTCGTTTGATTACCCTGGTTTTTCAGGGCGGAGATCAGGACGCCAAGAAGCTATCGCGTGACGCGGCCATGGAGTTGATTAAGGGCGAGCTGGCGCAGAACGTCTACGTGTCGGTGATGGCCATCGATCACCGGCTGCAGGCCATCCAGACGTTCACCAACGATCGCGAGTTGATCAAGAAAGGCATCAACCGCGCCACCGCGAGCGTGAACGACTATACCAACGACACCATTTCCGTGCGCCACAACCTGGAACAGATGTTGGGGCCGGGGCAGGGTGGGGACATGAGCGACTCGAGCCGCGTGAACTCGATGTCGAACGGCGCAGCCGCGGCATCCGGCGCCAATTCCGCGCCTACCAACGCGGGCGGCGTCGCCATGGCCCACTTGATGCTCACGATTTTGCAAAACGCCCAGGCCGATGAAACCACGGACTGGTCGCGCGGTTCCATTTTCCCGCTGCTCGATCTGGTGAAGGAGCAGTACGTCCTCCCCGGCCGCAAAACAATCCTGTACTTTTCCGGCGGATTCCCCATTTCGCAGAGCACCGAAGATCCATTCAAGCAGATCATCAGTCTGGCCAACCGCGCGAATGTCAGCTTCTACGCGATCGATACCAGGGGACTCACCACGTATAGCACCAACTCGAGCGCGACGAACGGGTTGAACAATGCGGCGGGCGCGTCGGCGATGAACATCACCACCAGCACCACTCAGATCACCACGGGCCAGGCGCAATCGGTTGATATGGCCATCGACGCGGGCAAGTCGGACACGCAGAATGCCATTGCGATGCTGTCGAGCCAAACGGGCGGAGCGATGATCGCGAACACCAACGACTTCCGCGCGCCCATAAGAAAAATCACCGAAGACATTCAAAGCTATTACGAGATTTTCTACGATCCACAGATCCAGAAGTATGACGGCGCGTTCCGTAAGGTGTTGGTGAAAACCGACCAGGCGGATTTGAAAGTTCAATCGAGCGCTGGTTATTTTGCGCTGCCCCCGAACATGGTCAAGGGCGGTGAGGTGCTGGCGAGTTATGAAGTCCCTCTGCTGCAGGCGCTCGATACCATGCCGCTGGCGAAGGACTTCCGCTTCCAATCGACCGCCATGCACTTTCGGACGGCCGGGGGCCCCCGATGTGAAGTGGTGGTGGATATTCCCGTGGGCGGGCTGACGTTCCAGGCAAGCACGCCGCCCGGCTTCTTCGAAGGCAAGCTGGCCTACGTGGCTGTGGTGAAAGACGCCAACGGCGTCGTGGTCAAGAAACTTCGCCAGGAAGTGCCCATGAAGGTAACTCCCGACAAGATCGAGGCGTACAAGGCGGGGAGTCACTTCATCTACGACGAAGGGTTCGACCTGCCGCCCGGCCACTATACGCTGGAGACGGCCGTGATGGACATGGAGTCGCAGAAGATGAGCGCTCGGAAAACCATATTCGTGGTTCCGGCCAAAAGCGACGGACTGGGCATCAGCAGCGTCACGCTGGTTCGTAATATCAAGCCGAAGGACGCGGCCACCAAGGCGGATGACCCGATGCTGAGCGCGGACGGGGTCGTAATGCCCACCGTGAGCCCGATTCTCAAGAAGGCGGATTCGCCGGAGATTCCGTTCTATTTGACGGTGTATCCGGATAAGACCAGCAAAGACAAGCCGACCCTCACCATGGAGTTCAGCAAGGATGGCAAGCCCCTCGGGGCGGCCAAGCCGGATCTGACCGCGCCGGACGCCCAGGGCCGCATTCAATACTCCGCGCGCATCCCCGATGCCGGATTCCCTCCGGGCGATTACTCGGTGCGATTTGTGGCGGAGCAGGGTGCGGAAAAGGCTGATGAATCGGTAAGTTTCACCATCGAGTAGGGCAGTCACAAAGAGGTGTAGTTATGAAACGTTCACTCGCATTTCTCCTTTTTTTGGCGGCGGCTGGCGCGCAGGCTCAGGAGAAGGCCACCATCCAGACATCTGGAGAAGAGGTGCTGGTGGATGTGGTGGTGCGTGACGGGAAGGGGCGGGCGATCACCAACCTGCCCCAAAGCGCCTTCACGCTGACCGACGAAGGCGAGGTGAAGCAGATCACCTCCTTCGCGCTGGTGAAGGGCACGGAATCGGTTTCCCAGGCGGGAGCAACAGCGAAGCTGGATGCGCTGCGCCAGATCCGGTTAATTTCGCTGATCTTCGACAAGATGGACCAGGGCGAACGCGCCAGCACGCGCCAGGCTGCGCTGGAGTTTCTGAAAAGCGAATTCCCGCCGAACGTCTACATGGGCGTGTTCACTCTCGGCGATGAGCTGCAGGCCATCCAGGGATTCACCAACAAGCGGGATTTACTGGAGCAGGCGGTGAACAAAGCCTTAAGCCGCCCCTCGTCGCAGTTTTCGAGCGACAGCGCGCAACTGCGGGAGTCGCTGGAGCAGAACTTCCTGGGGCCAAATCAGACCGGCAATCAGGATCTGTTTACGCGCCAGGGCCAGATGCCGGTAAGTACGGATCCCCGTGACCCAGGCAGCGCGGCGAGCATGATCAACGCTATCATGGCGCGGTCCGTGGTGGAAATGATTTCCTTCAATGACCGCACCGAAATGAGTCTTCAGGGCCGCACCACCATCTGGGCGCTGCTGGCCGCGGTACGTGGACAATCGCAACTTCCGGGGCGCAAGGCCATTGTGTACTTCTCGGAGGGGTTCGCGATACCGCAGGGCGCGGAAGAAGAATTTCAATCCGTCATCAGTACGGCGAATCGCAACAACCTCACTTTCTATCCCATTGACGCGCACGGGCTCACCGAAACCATGCAAAACGGCAAGGCCACGGAGGGTCTGTCGGCGGCGGCGAATGGCGCGAGCCAGAGCGGCGGTGTCGGGAACCCCATGAGTTCCGGCAGTTCCAACCCGTTTGTCTCCAAGATCAACATCGCGCAGGCGCAGGATACGGCGATCGACGCGAACCACAGCAACCTGCAGGACACGCTGCAGATTATGGCCGATGAAACGGGCGGCTTTCTGACGGCCAACACCAACGATTTCCGGGCGCCGCTACAGCGCATTGCCGAAGAAATTGAAACTTACTACGAGCTGACTTATAACCCGCACATCGAGAAGTACGATGGCAAGTTCCGCCAGATCAGCGTCAAGCTGAACCGCCCGGACTTGCGGGTGCAATCGCGAGCCGGTTACTTCGCGCTGCCTCCCGATATGTTGAAGAGCACGGGGATGAACATCTATGAAGTGCCGCTGCTGCGGGCCCTTTCCAATATTGTTCCCAATAAGGCGCTGCCATTTGAATCCGGCGGAATGCATTTTCGCGGTGATGGGCGTGTGGAAACGTGCGGCTTCCTCATCGACATGGGTTTGAACAACATCACCCTCCGCGAGAACAGCGACAAGAGTAAGATGCTGGGCGGCCTCGCTTATGTGGCGCTCATCAAGAATGCGAAAGGCATTGTGGTGAAGAAGCTGCAGGGTGACATGCCGCTGGAACTGACGCGCGATCAAGTGATTTCCCTCAAGCAGAGCCGGTTTACCGACATGGAATACTTCGATCTGCCGCCTGGATATTACACCGTGGAAGTGGCCGTGCTGGATAAGGAAAGCGGCCAGACGAATGCCCGGCGGAACGCCATGTTCGTGCCGAAGCAGGGTGAGGGGCTGGCCATGAGCAGCGTGGCGTTGATTCGTAAGTGGCGTCCCAAAGAACCCGACGCCGCGCCGGAAGATCCTTTCGTGGTCGGCGACAAAACCCTGACGCCCACCTTGGTTCCGAAGATTAATAAATCTGTTTCCAGCTCATTGCCTTTCTACGTCGTGGTGTATCCCGATGCGAGGAATCCGGACAAGCCCGAGATGTATATCGAGTTCAATCGGGATGGAAATGTGAAGAAAGTGGCAGCCTCGGAGCTGGGCGCGCCGGACGCACAGGGCCGCGTGCAGTACATTGCCAATGCGCCCATCGGACAGTTCGACCCCGGTAACTATGCGGTAAGTTTTGTCGTGAAACAGGGAACGGAAAGAGCGCAGGAGAATTTCTCCGTGCTTCTAGAGCCTTAAATGAACCGGCGCATTCCCTGTTGCCTGCTCCTCGCGGCCGCCTTCGCGCACGCGCGCGCCTTGGCGCAGGCACACGACAAGCCCACCATCCAGACCTCCGGGGAAGAAGTGCTGGTGGATGTGGTGGTGCGTGACGGTAAGGGGAAGTCCATCACCAACCTTCCCGAGAGCGCCTTCACCCTCACCGATGAAGGCGATGCGAAACAGATCACCTCTTTCCGGCTGGTGAAGGGCACCGATTCCGTTTCGTCGTCGGGAGCCACATCGAAGGTGGATGCGCTCCGGCAGATCCGCCTGATTTCGCTGATCTTCGACCGCATGGATCAGGGTGAGCGGGCCGCTACGCGGCAGGCGGCTCTGTTGTTCCTGAAGAACCAGTTTCCGCCCAATGTCTACATGGCGGTGTTCACCCTGGGCAACGAACTGCAAGGGATTCAGGGTTTCACCAATAATCGGGACGTGTTAGCCGCGGCGGTGAATAAAGCCACCAGCCGGCCCTCGTCCCAGTTTTCGAGCGACAGCCAGCAACTGAAGACGTCGCTGGAGGAGATATTGGGACCCAATCAAACTGGGGTTCAGGATTTAGTCACGCGTCAGGCGCAGATGCCGTTGCTCACCGCGCAGCAAGGCCTGGACGCCATTATGGCGCGGTCCATGATCGAGATGGTTTCGCTCGACGAGCGCAGCGAAATGAGTTACGAGGGCCGCTCCACAATTTGGGCTTTGCTGGCCGCGGTGCGCGGGCAGTCCGAGTTACCGGGACGCAAGGCGATCGTGTATTTCTCGGAAGGGTTCGCAATCCCGCAGGGCGCGGAGGAAGAATTCAAAGCTGTCATCAGCGGGGCGAACCGCAACAATCTCAGCTTCTATCCCATCGACGCTCACGGGCTCATCGAAGCGACTCTGAACGCCAAGTCCACTGAGGGGTTGGCGACGGCCGTAAGTGGCGCCGCGCAAAGCGGAAACATGGCCGTCCCCGGTCCATTTGTCTCCAAGACGAACATCGCCCTCGCCGAAGACAACGCCATCAACGCCAACCGGAGCAACCTGCAGGACACGCTGCAAATTCTGGCGGACGAAACGGGCGGATTTCTCACGGCCAATACGAACGATTTCCAGACGCCGCTCGAGCGCATCGCCGAAGAGATTGAAACTTACTACGAGCTCACTTACAGTCCCCACATCGAGAAGTACGATGGCAAATTCCGTCAGATCAGCGTGAAATTGAATCGCAGCGATTTGAAAGTCTACTCCCGTGCTGGATACTTCGCCCTGCCCCCGGACATGTTGAGGAGTTCCGGCCTGAACATCTATGAAGTGCCGCTGCTGCGCGCGCTCTCGAATGTAGTTCCAAACAAAGCTCTGCCGTTTGAATCGGGCGGCATGCATTTTCATGGCGATGGCAATCTGGAAACTTGTGGGTTCCTCATCGACATGCCTTTGAGCAACATTACCCTGCGCGAGAACGGCGACAAGAGCAGGATCTTGGGCGGCCTGGCGTATGTGGCGCTCATCAAAGACGCGCGAGGCATGGTGGTAAAAAAGCTGCAAGGGGACATGCCGCTGGAACTCACCAGGGATCAGGTAATTTCGCTGAAGTTGAGCCGGTTTACGGACGTGGAATATTTCGATGTGCCGCCCGGTTACTACACCATTGAAGCGGCGGTGCTCGATAAGCAGAGCGGCCAGACCAACGCGCGGCGCAACGCCATGTTCGTTCCGCGGCAAGGTGTGGGCCTGGCCATGAGCAGCGTGGCGCTGATCCGGAAATGGCGTCCCAAAGAGCCTGACGCCGCGCCGGATGATCCTTTTGTGATTGGGGACAAGTCGGTGACCCCTACGTTACTCCCGAAAATCAACAAGTCGGCCTCCAGTTCCCTGCCTTTCTATGTCGTGGTGTACCCGAATGCGAAAAACGCGGAGAAGCCCGAAATGTACATCGAGTTCAACCGCGATGGGTTCTTGAAACGCGTGGCCGCTTCGGCCCTCGAAGCTCCTGACGCCCAGGGGCGCGTGCAGTACGTCGCCAATGCCCCCATCGGGCAGTTCGACCCTGGTAACTACGCCGTGCGGTTCGTCGTCAAACAGGGAACCGAAAAAGCCGAAGAAAATTTCTCTGTTCTCCTGGAGCCTTAATGAAACTACGCCGCGCTCAGGCAGTAGCCTGTACGACCCTCCTATTCAGCCTTCCGTTTTGTTATGGACAGACCGCACCCGCGCCGGCGGCGTCGGATGCCACGTTCCGCGCCGGAGCGCAGGAGGTGATTCTGGATGTCGTGGTGCGCGATAAGAAAGGCCAGCGCGTCACCGACGTGCAACCGTCCGATCTGGAAGTCTACGACAACGGCGTGCGCCGCCAGATCACTTCTTTCAAATTAGTGGAAGGCGGTTCCACGGCGATTACCGCCGAGGAAAAATCCGGTTCCACGGCGGTGACCGCTGCTGAGCCGGAACGGAAGAAACATGTGAATCCTCTGGCGCAGGTCCGCCTGGTGACTTTGATCTTCAACCGCCTGGATCTAAATTCGAGGACGCTGGCGCGCAAAGCCAGCCTCGATCTGCTGAAGAACGAGTTTCCAGAGAACGTGTTTATGTCGGTGCTGGCGCTGGATGATGGAGTGCACGCGCTGCAAGCCTTCACCAATGACCGCGATTTGCTGAGGAAGGCCGTGGAGCACGCCACCAGCGGGGCGTATACCGAATTCATTTCCGATTCGAAACGCATTGAAGAAGACATGAAGTCCCAACTGGGGCCGGCTCAAGCGGGCGAGAGCCTGGGGGAGCAGGTGCAGGGAATGTCGGATGCCACGGGTGGTTCCGGCGGCAAAGGGCCCACGGGCGACCCCGCCGGCGCGGCCATGGCGCAGATGATGCTGAATATGCTGCTCACCGCGCGCAGTTCGGAACTGGCGCAGACCGGTCGCACGGCCATCTGGGGTCTGATCAATATCGTGAGCCAGCAGTACACTCTGCCCGGCCGCAAATCGATTCTCTTCTTTTCGCCCGGCTTCGGCATACCGCAGGGAATGGAAGAGCCGTGGAAGGTTCTCATCAGCACGGCGAACCGGTTCAACGTTACCTTTTATGCCATCGATTCGCGCGGGCTCAGCACAACCAATTTGAACGACGATTCGGTTTCGCAATTAAAGGACGCATCCAGCGCCTCTCGCGCAAATTTGCGCAAGGGCAACGGCACCGTGACGCCGGCCATGGCGAAAGCTCAGGATATGGCGATTGAAAGCGGCAAAGCGAATACGCAGAACACGCTGGCCGACCTGGCGCAATCCACAGGAGGATTTCTCATTGCCAACACCAACGATTTCCGCAACGACTTACGGAAGGTGGCGGAGGATATAGAAACCTACTATCAGGTGACTTACAATCCGCAGATCGATAAGTACGACGGATCGTTCCGTAAGGTGGAGGTGAAGAGCGCGCGTGCGAATCTGAGGATTCAATCCCGTGCCGGATATTTTGCGCTGCCTTCGTCTCCCGGTGCGGGCGGTGTGATTGTATCCCCGTTTGAGTTGCCGCTGATGCAGGCGCTGAGCAGCAAGCCATTTCCGAGGGATTTCTCATTTGCATCCGCCGGGCTTCATTTCCGCGGGAAAGACAATCAACCGGAATGCAGTGTTGTTTTGGATATCCCGCTCGGCAATCTGACCTTGACTCAGCCCAAGCCGGATCTGCCTTACGAAGGCGGATTAGCCTATGTCGCCCTGGTTCGAAACTCGAAGGGCGAGGTGCTGCAAAAATTCCGCGGCGAGGCGCCTCTTTCCGCGACCCCGAATCAGGTAGCCGCTCTGAAAGAAAGTCATTTCCTCTACAACGAGCATTTCGATTTACCCCCCGGCCGCTATACTTTAGAAACCGCCGTTTCCGATAAAAGCGGCAATAAGATCAGCGTGCGGAAGGCTTCGTTCCTGGTGCCTCCACCGGCGCCCAGCCTGGAGATGAGCAGTGTGTCGATTGTCCGGAACGTGCGCGACAGGAATGACAATACCTCCACGCAAGACCCGTTTCTGATGCAAACTAAGTTGGTAACTCCCACCATTAGTCCGGAGATGAAAAAGGCTTCCACGGCGGCGCTATCGTTCTATTTTGTGGTGTACCCGGACAAGAGCAGCGCGATGAAGCCGAAGCTGACCATGCAGTTCAGCCGCGATGGAGTGCCCCTGTTCGGTGGTTCTCCGGAACTAAGCGCGCCCGACGAGAATGGACGCATCCAATACGTAGCCACCGCGCCCGCGGACAAGCTGGAGCCGGGTAATTATCAGGTTCAGTTTTTTGTGACGCAGGGTTCGGAAACGGCGCGCGAATCGGTCAGCTTCTCGCTGGATTAGGACAACGTGAATTTTACCCGAAGAGAGCTGCTCTGGCTGGCGGCGGGAGCGGCTTCCGCGCCGGGCTTTGCGGCGGAATCGTTATTTGCGGAGATCCCGCCCGCGCAAAGCGGCATTCGGTTTATTCATGAAAGCGCCATGTCCGCGAAGCGGCACCTGCCGGAAACCATGGGGCCCGGCGCGGCTTTCCTGGACTACGACAACGACGGATGGATGGACATCTACCTGGTGAATTCCGGTCCGAGCGATTTTTACACGCCTGCGAAACCCATCCGCAACGCGTTGTACAAGAACAATCGAAACGGGACCTTTACCGACGTCACCGAGGAAGCGGGTGTCGGCGGCGGAACTTTCGGCATGGGTGTCGCCGTAGGGGACTTCGATAACGATGGCTGGCCCGATCTGTTTGTCACCTCCTATGGGAAGTGCATTCTCTATAAGAACAACCGCAACGGAAGCTTTTCAGATGTTACCGCATCGGCCGGTGTAGCAACGCCGGGTTGGACCACCAGCGCGGTTTGGTTTGACTACGATAACGACGGCAAGCTCGACTTATTCGTCTGCAGCTTTGTCGATTACTCACCGGAGCACCGGCTCGCCTGCGGCAACAATGCTCTGGGGAAATATTTCTACTGCATTCCGCGCCCCTTTCTACCCACAGTGAGCTTTCTCTATCACAACAACGGGAACGGAACCTTCACCGAAGTCGGCAAGAACAGCATCATCGGGAAGACCAAAGGAAAGGGACTGGGAGTAGTCGCAACGGACATCAACAACGATGGCCGCATGGATCTGTTTGTCGCCAACGATACGGTCCAGGAATTCCTTTATATCAACCGCGGACCCGGCCCGAACGGAACGTGGAAATGGCAGGAAGCGGGGCTCGAAGCCAACATCGCGTTCAGCGAGGCCGGCAAGGTGAGATCGGGGATGGGAGTGGATGCGGCGGACCTCGGTAATCGCGGATGGCAGGACCTATTCCTCGCGAATGTCGACCAGGAGATGTTCAACGTCTATCAGAACAACAAGGACGAAACTTTCCAGGACGTCTCCAACCTCGAAGGCGTGGCCCAGGCCACGCGTCTGCTGAGCGGTTGGGGCTTGAAGTATTTCGACTACGACAACGACGGGGCGGTGGACTTGATTCTGGCCAACGGGCACCCCGACGATATGATCGCCGAATACTCTCTCAAGGTGAGTTGGAAAGAACCCCTGCTGCTGTTCCACCAGGAAGCCGACGGCAAGCTTCACAACGTCAGCGACCGCGGCGGCCCGGCCTTCCATGAGTTATACAACGCGCGGGGACTCGCCGTGGGCGATTTCGATAACGACGGCGCAATCGATGTCCTGGTGTGCGTCAATGGGGGCCGGCCTTTGCTGCTGAAGAACAACGCTGCTGCCGGGAACAACTGGCTGGGGTTGAAACTGGAGGGCGTCACCGCGAACCGCGACGGCATCGGCGCGAAGATCGTTTGGACCGCGGGAGGCAAGACGTTTCACCGCCTGAAGAATAGTGGCGGGAGTTATCTTTCCTCCCACGATCCACGCGAGGTGCTGGGGATTGGCGTGGCCCAGAAAATTGACTCCGTCGAGATACACTGGCCGGGACCCAGCAAGCAGATTGACCGGCTGACGAAGCTCCCTTTGAACACCTATGTCAAGGTGGTTGAGGGCAAGGGAATCGTCCCCAATCAGCCGGGTTCCCATTAGTAGCTATTGACTATTGCGCTTACCGCCTCAAAGCGATAATTTCATTCAATACCTATGCTCATGAAGCCCATGTTTCTGCCGGACGTGGAAGCGAATCCGGAACCCGGGCCTTACGCCGATAACATCAGGTTGTTGCAAGCCGCCGGCAAGGAATACCCGCAGATCTGGCATCTGTTTGCTTACCGGCCCAACGCCACAGAGCATTTGGCCAGGTTCACCCAGGAGATTATGCATGGCGATGCGCCCCTCAGTCCGGGGCTGCGTGAACTCATCGCCGCCTACACGTCCCATCAAAATGAGTGTCCATTTTGACTCAAGTCGCACGCCGCAGTTGCGACGGAATTGCTGGGGAGTGAGGAGTTGGTGTGGGGCGTACTGCGCGATCTGGAAACCTCGGCGCTGCCGGAGAACGAGAAAGCTCTCTTGCGTTTTGTCGGCAAGGTAAACCTCCATTCGCCGGAGATTACCGCGGAGGATATGAAGCCTCTCTACCAGGCGGGCTGGGGCGATGATGCCATCTACTATGCCATCACGGTCTGCTCTTTGTTTAACTTCTACAACCGCTGGATCGACGCTTCGGGCGTGCACGCTCTTTCTGATGAGGCCCATCGGATAGGTGGCAAGCGCACCGCGGCTCACGGGTATGTCCGCAAGTAGCTTGACGGGTCAACAGGAATCCCGCCTAAGCTACATCGGTTGGCGTGTCGTATTGGCGGCCCACTTCGGCGTGATGGTCAGCTTCGGCTCGATGCTGGTTTTCACTTTCAGTATCTTCCTGAAGCCGCTGAGCGCGGAATTCGGCTGGAGCCGCGAAAGCATTTCGACGTCCTTTGGACTCGCCGCGATGACGGTAGCAGTCTGCTCGCCGATTCTGGGCGGGTGGCTGGATCGTTACGGCCCTCGCCGCGTCATTATTCCCTGCATGGCCGTATTCGGCCTCGCCTTCGCGTCTTTGGCGCTACTTACTCATCATCTGTGGCATCTCTACGGAACCTTCGTGCTACTCGGCGTTGTGGGTAACGGGACCACCCAGATGGGTTACTCGCGTGCGGTCTCCAGTTGGTTTGACCGGCGCCGGGGCGTGGCGCTTTCGTTCATCCTCGCCGGAGTCGGCGTGGGGTCCATCGTATTTCCTTTCCTCGCCCAATCGATCATCAGCGTGGCCGGGTGGCGCGTCGCCTACATGTGTCTGGGCGGCCTCGTCCTCGTGCTCGGCATACCGTTGACCGCCCGCTTCGTAACAGAGGCGGATGTCGCGCGGAGTTCCGAAGTGACTTACCAGCGTTTAACAGTGGGTTCGACCGTCGTAGAAGGGCTCAAGTCCCGCGCATTCTGGATTCTCATTGCCATGCTGGTTCTCAGTTCCGTGAGCATCAACGGAGCCATCACCCAACTCTCCGCCCTGCTCACAGACCGCAAAGTTGCGGCGGAGAGCGCGGCTCTGGCGGCTTCCGCCCTGGGGGCTTCCAGTTTCGGCGCGCGGCTTTTGACGGGTTGGCTGCTCGACCGCTTTTTCGGGCCGCGTGTTGCCTTCGCGCTCCTCTCGCTCGCGGCCGGCGGCATCTGGCTGCTCGCGTCGGCGTCCACGTTTTGGACCGGTGCTTTGGCCGCAATTCTGATCGGCCTCGGTCTGGGCGGAGAAGCCGCGGCCACGCCCTACCTGCTCACGCGCTATTTCGGGCTGCGCTCCTTCTCCACCCTCTATGGCTTCACGTGGACTTTCTACGCGCTCGCCGCGGCAATCGGTCCAGTGATTCTGGGCAGAGCATTCGATCTCACTGGTTCCTATACGCGCTTGTTGCTGGTCCTGGCAGCCGGCACGTTCCTCGCCGCCGCCGCGATGCTCGCAATGCCCCGATACACGGTTCGTCCGCCCGTCGCGCCAAAGAAGGACAAAAGCCCCCGGTCACCCCAGCAGCACTGAGACCTCACCGCGCTCGCCGCCGTTTTGGCCTCACCACAATCTCGATATCCTGCCCCAGCGCAGTCAAAAACTCCATCAGCCGCTCTACCGAAAAGTTACCCGAATGCCCTCGAACCATTAACTGCGCCTTCAACTGCTCGCGTTCGGGATTCGGAAACCCCAGGTCCGCAAACACGTTGCCGCTTCCCTCCTCAACACGAACCGTACCGCCCTTCTTCATCTCAGTTCTGCCTTCCTCTGGAACGCGTGCAACACATAAACCGCGTCGTGAAACCGAATCGTGTAGACGGCCCGATACGCGTTCTCGTCATGAGGCGCAGCGATCTCCAGAACACCCCGGCCGCCGAATCCCTTCACCGAGACAACCTCTTCACCGCACTGCGCCGCATAGAGAGCTTGCCCCACAAGCCGCTGCACGAGGCCCACCGCGCTTCCGGCCGAGTCCCAGTGGATCAAAACCATAGTGGCGGAAATTGGCGTATCCGATGAATCCGTCACCGTGCCTTTGAATGATGAGCCGCCCACCGCAATTGTCGGCGCGACCTGCAAAAATACCGTCAGCACAATGATCTTCATTCGGACTCCACTATTTCTCGCACCGCCTACAGAAACAACTCAGCCGAAACGCCGAAGTATCCAGCCAGCGCCTTAACCTGCGCTCGCGAACGCACGGGAACAAGGTCCACCTGCCGAAGCCCGCGTTGTTCCATCAGGTGCTTCACCATTTCGCACGGCGACCGCTCCGGCATGGCGCTCCGGCCCTCACCATAGACCTCCACCAGCGCAAGCTTCAAGTAGGCCACACCTTGCTGATCACGTTCGCGCCCGATGTTCGCATCTTGCTTACGCGTGGAGAAAGAAGCGCCCACCATCCGCGTTCATC
>PLFE01000133.1 GCA_003136675.1 Bryobacterales bacterium | reverse complement strand
AAGATCCTGCGCCTGACGCTGGACGGCAAGCCGGCCCCCGGCAATCCCAACTACGGCAAGACCGGCGCCGCCACCATTCCCCTGATCGATCCGCCCAGTGACACCGAAGCCGCCAAAACGGCGAAGGTGAAAAGCACCTATACCTTTCCCGGCCCCAACCTGACGCCGGCGGAAACCTGGGCCAGCGGTGTCCGCACGCCCTACGGTCTGGCGTTTTCCCCCACCGGCGAATTATGGGAGGTGGAGCACGGCCCGCGTGGCGGCGACGAGTTGAACCTGATTGAGCGTGGCAAGAATTATGGATGGCCTCTGGTCTCCTACGGCAGGAACTACAACGGTGTGCCGATTCCCAGCCCCGACACGCGCCCCGATCTCGCCAAGCCCGTGCTTTATTGGGTGCCTGTCATCGCGCCGGGCAATCTGATGTTCTACACCGGCGCCCAGACCTTCCCGCAATGGAATGGCAACGGCTTCGTCAGCGGCTTGCTGACTCAGGCGCTCGTCCGCATCGTCTTTGACGGACACGGCGGCGCCAAAGCCGTCGAGCGCTGGTCTCTCGGCCACCGCATTCGAGATGTGGAAGAGGGTCCCGACGGTTCGCTGTGGCTGCTGGAAGACTCCGCCCCCGGCGCGCTGATTCATCTGACGCCCCAAAAGTGACTAGATGTTGACGATGCCCAACTGAACTGCGCGAGGGTGGTTTCATCCAAGCCAACCCGGTGAAACGTCCGATCTTCCAGCCAGAAGCTCCCGCCGCTCAATCCGCCTTGCGTCATTCATTGAGAGCACCCTGACGGTAGTACGCCCGATCGCCGTAATGCCTTCGACGACCGGTCCGCGGACGCGGAAATGATCGGGCCAACGGTCACGGCGCGGGTCAAACAACGGGACGATCTCGCCCGTAATCGGATCGATACCGGTTAGGTTCGGGCTTTTACGGAGATTACAGCGGTGACAGGCAAGCGCCAGATTGCTGTGGTCGTCGGTGCCACCATGCTGGCGGGGCACTATGTGCTCGATGTGATGTGTTAAAGAGCAACTGTCCTGAGGAAGGAGGCAATATTCACAACAGTTGTGGGCCCTGGTTCGGACGATTATCCGCGCCGACGACTCCATCGCTACATTGCGTCGGAAAGCTGCCTGCTGGCCTTTAATTTCAGAATTGCTACAAAGTCTTCCGCGTTGACGAGCGCTTCATATTCGGCACGCTCGTCGTCAGCGGCTGAGTGGGTCGAGAAACTCATCGAGCACGGTGCTGGCACGCATGCCTTTACGCTAGCACGGTCCGCGAAATCTGATTCCAACAATGGCTCATGATTTGCGTTGAATCGGGTTGCGGGATGTGTCACTCTTACGGGAGTCTCTGTTCGGTGATCGCGCAACCTTCGCGCAGAATCAAGGGGATTTGTGAAAAAGCAATTGAAGTCTTTCGTCGTGGCGGGCGCACTCGTCATCGCGATAAGCGCAGCCGCACATGCCCAGGCCCCCAAGGTTCGTGACCCAGGGCCCCGCTCCGGCACGAACGCGGGCGCCCCCATTGATGGCCTTACATCTGGCGAGACGAAACTCTTCACCGCCGGCCAGTCCAGATTCGCAAAAGTGGACACCATTGCCGGCGATGGCTTGGGACCGCGCATGAACATGAACAGCTGTCAGGCGTGTCACGCCCAACCAACGGCAGGGGGATCAAGCCCAAAGCCGAATCCGCAATTTCAATTCATCCAGAGCGCGGACCACGGAACCAATCAGTTGCCTTCCTTCATCACCGAATCCGGGCCCACGCGGGAAGTCCGGTTCAAGCTGACCGGCAAAGGTGTGGCAGATGGCGGCGTGCACGATTTATTCACCATTTCCGGCATGAAAGACGCGGGCGCATGCAAACTGCCTCAGCCGGATTTTGCCGCAAACAAAAACAACATCATCTTCCGAATTCCGACCCCGTTGTTCGGCGCCGGCTTGATCGAACAGATTCGAGATACCGATATTCTCGAAAACCTCGGTAAGGCCTCGCCCGAGAAGCGGCGCCTTCAAATCAGAGGCAGATTGAATGTCGTCGTTTCCGGCAACACCCACACTTCACAGAACCGGATTCGTGGGGCAACGAATAACAACGGGAATGACGGAACCATCGCGCGGTTTGGCTGGAAAGCTCAGAACAAATCTCTGTTGATCTTTGCGGGCGAGGCTTACAACGTGGAGATGGGCATCTCCAACGAATTGTTTCAAACCGAGCGGGAAGAGGCTTGTCCGAATACTGTAGTCAAGATGCCCAATGATGGCGCCAATGCAAATCCCGATCAGATCGGCACGCCTGACCCACCGTTCGACGTGCTGAGCGACATCGAAGTTTTCGCGTCCTTCATGCGCTTCCTCGCCCCGCCGAAGCCCTCCGAGACTGAGCCCGGAGGCGCTCCTTCAATCCTGAAAGGCAAAGCCCTGTTCAGCCAAGTCGGCTGCGCTCTTTGCCATACGCCGCAACTGACCACCGACCCGAACTCCCGTGTTGCCGCCCTGGCCGGAAAGCCGGCAAACCTGTATTCAGATTTGGCGCTTCATCGAATGGGAGACAACCTGGACGACGGGATATCTCAGGGTGAGGCCGTCGGAAACGAATTCCGAACCGCGCCGCTGTGGGGCCTCGGGCAGCGCTTTTTCTTCCTTCACGATGGGCGCGCAAGCGACTTGATTGTGGCCATTCGGCAGCATCGTGGTGTGAACTCAGAGGCCAACGGGGTGGTTGGGCAATACGACCGGCTCAGGGAAAGTGACAAGCAGGATCTTCTTAATTTTCTTCGATCTCTGTAGCTTGTGAGGGCCTTCGACGGCCTACGTGACAGTGCGCGGATTCAGGCGGGCGAGCGTATAGCCGGCGATCGCGGCAAGCGTATCGTCGCGGACGTCCCAAGCCTCGAAGCTACAGCCATAAATCACGTGCTGCAGAAGCTCAACCGAGACGGCAATCCCAATCACGGTAAGCAGGGCGGCCATCTTTTGAGAAGATGACCGGCTCATGGAAACAAGGAGAAGAGCAGAGGCGCCGAACGCGGCGAAGTGAACCACGCGGTGCGCGCTGCCCGTCGTTCGCATGGCCAACTTGGCCCTCTCAGGAAGTAGAGATCCAATGATCAGCGCCGCTACCCACAACACAGCAACGCCAATCGATAAGCGCCGGGACATTCCTTATTATATTGCAGCTTCATGAACCCGGGCAGGTCCCGTTGCCGGAGATATATGTGTAGTACGCCAGTCTCGCCTTGGATTGCGCCTGGGTCAATGGATTACCGTCTGTGCCCTTGCCCACCAGACGCGCATTTAACTCGCTCCCGATAATACCCGTGCTCGGGGGACCCCAGTTCCCGAGAACCTGCGTGTATTGCGAGATGGTGCCTTGGGTAACCGGGTTTGTGCTGAAATAGTCGTTCCCCAGCTCGCTCGTGTTACCCGTAGTCTGTGGGTTGTAGTCGTAAAACTCAGGGTCCGGAGGAGTGGAGTTTGGATAGGTTGTGCAGGAAGTCCACACCCAGTAAAACGCCAGCTTCGCTCCAACGAATCCATTCGCTGGATCGTTCTTCGTGCGCAGGCAGGTGATGTGGGGCTTAGCTAACTGGGAGTCGTCGAAGGTATGCAGAATATACGGGAGGGCCGTCCCGCCCGCGCCGAGACCTGCGATTCGTGTCTCGCCGCTGTTGGCGTAGAGAAAGCTCCATATGGATTGACGGTTCGCCAGGTCGGGATAAAGGAGCCGCCACTGTCCGCTCCCGCCGGTCGCGAGATCGCAGATGAAGCCAAAGAAATCTACGGCGGAACACATCTGGTTCATGGCGATAGCCCCCGCCTGGCCAGGAAACTGAACCGAGAACGGAACACGCAGAGATTCGTCATAGGCCGCGAACCCTTTTCCGTGCAGGCCGTGAGAACCCGCATATTCTCCGTGATCGCAAGTGAAGATGATGATCGTGTTACTCGCAAATGGGGAGCTATTTAGCGCGGCCAGCACGCGGCCGACTTGCTGGTCCACCAAATTCTGGAGCCAGAAGTATTGATTCAGGAAGAGCTTCCAATCGCTCACCGTTCCTACCTCCGCGTTCAGTTGCTGTTGGTAGGCATATTGGAGACCGGGCTTATTCGGCACAGTCGCAAGGTTCTCCTGGTTCCATGGGTTCGGCGTGCCTGCGTAGAAGTTCGGCGGCGTCAGGCTTCCACTGGGGGGCGAAAAATACAACGGCGGGACCGGAATGCCTTGTGGCGGAAAGGGACTATTCTCTAGCCAGTCTGGAGCCCAGGCGATGTCGTGCGGATTGAGCAGGCTCACCGTCGCGCACCACGGCGTTCCGGGCGCGCCGACAGTCGGCGCTTGACCTTGCAGCCATCCGATGAAATCGTTCGCGATCATCGCGTCGCTGGACCATGATTCTCCGTCCGTAATCCCGCCGTCGGTACCCTCGTTCCGCTGTCCATCAGGTGAGTAGTTATAGGGCGCGCTAGGGCCACCCGGTATCAGCCTCGTGTTGAACCCGTAAGGCGCAAGAGGAGCGGAGTTCAGATTTTGAGATAAATGCCACTTACCGAACCACCATACATTGCCCTTGTACGCCGGGCTAAGCGTCGCGACTGCCTCACCCCATGTCGGAAACGCCGGATTGAGCGACGGTCCAACTCCGACTCCGCCGTCGCCATTTACATAGACGCCCGTTTGTGGAGCATACAAGCCTGTCAACAACGTGGCCCTGGAGGGCGTGCACATGGTTGCCGCTACAAAATACTCACCGAAGTTGTAAGCGCTGTTCTGAAGCCCTGTGATGTTCGGTATTGTTGCTGCCAGCGATTGATTCGGTCCGAGATTAGTCAGCCACGCAGGCAGCCGCATCTGATCCACCATAACTACCAGAATGTTCGGGTTCTTCAAGAGTTGCGGTGGCGTCCATGCGAGCGGCGCGGACTGATGGTGCGGAGGGTTATGGCCAGCGCTGCGTGTTGATCGCTTCCTAACCGCTCCAGCGGCGCTGAGGACGGCTCCCGCACCGATCCGGTCCAGGAACCGCCTACGGCTTACCTCATCGTCATCATGACTTGACATATGACCTAGCTGTTACAGGTTCCTCCACCCGTTGCATTTGCAAAAAAGGCGAAATAAGCTTGCTGCGCGGTGGCTTGCGCCTGGGTGAGTGGGTTTCCATCGGTCCCCGTTCCAACCAGCGGGGTATTCAACTCGCTTCCGATAATGCCGGTGGCCGGCGGGCCCCATGATCCGAATGCCTGCGTATACTGTCCGATCGTTGCCTGGGTCGTCGGATTTTGACTGTAATAGTCATTGCCGGTCTCCCCGGTGTTGTTCGTCGTCAACGGGTTATAGTCATAGAATTCGGGCTGCGGAGGCACCGCGTTTGGATAAGTCGTGCATTGACCCCATTGCGAATAAAAAGCCAGTTTTGCGCCAACCACTCCATTAGCCGGGTCGTTCTTCGTGCGCACGCAAGCGATGTGGCCCTGCGGCGTGTTTACTACTGTGGACGCGTCGAAAGTGTGGAGGATATAAGGTAACTCCGATGCCCCGACCGACGCGAGCCGCGTTTCACTGGTATTTGCGTAGATGAAGCTCCAGATGGATTGCCGGCTTGACAGGTCCGGGTACAAGAGCCGCCATTGACCGCTGCCGCCGGTTGCAAGATCACACATAAAACCGAAAACATCCACACTGGAGAACATCTGGTTCATGGCAAACGATGCCGTTTGGCCTGGGAACTGAACGGAGAATGGAACCCGCAAGACTTCGTCGTAAACGGCGAATCCCTTTGCGTGGAGCCCGTGCGAACCCCCGTACTCACCGTGATCGGACATGAAAATGACCACCGTATTGTTCGCATAGCTGGAACCGTTCAGCGCTGTGATCACCCGGCCGATCTGTTGGTCCACCAGGCCCTGCAAATAGAAGTACTGATTCAGAAACAGCAGCCACGGAGCGCTGGGTGTGGTCGGCATCGGTCCAAATTCGTTATTGCATCCTTCCCAGAAAGAGTATTGGATGGCGGGTTTGTTTGGCACCGGCACAGACTCGAAGTTCCATGGATTTGGAAGCGACTGGTAGAAAGCGGGCGGGTTTGCGGCTTCACTGGGTGGGGGGTAATAAATATTCCCACTGGGAATTCCATGTCCCGGGGGCGTGGGCGCCACGAGCCACGCTGGAGCGTTCGAGATATCGTGCGGATTCACCAGGCTCACCGTCGCGCACCACGGAGTACTCGGCGCGCCCACGGTAGGCGACTGACCTTGTAGCCAGCCGATAAAATCACCGGCGATCATGGAGTCACTCGCCCACACTTCACCGTTCGGGGCTACACCGCCGTCGCTTCCTTCGTTGGGGAATCCGTCGGGAGAATAGTTGAAGGGAGCGGTTGGGCCGCCAGGGTAAGTTCTGGTTTTGAAACCGTACTGCGCAAGAGGCGCAGAGTTCAGATTTTGAGACAGGTGCCATTTTCCGAACCACCACATGTTTCCGCTATAGGCTGGGTTGAGGGCGGGGAGAGCTTTGCCCCAGGTCGGAAAGGCGGGGTTTAGCGGAGGGCTCATCGGGTTGTCCTGGTTGACGTAAACGCCCGTCTGAGGCGCATAGAGACCCGTTAGCAGAGTGGCTCTGGAGGGAGTGCACATTGTGGCGGCGACGAAATACTCGCCGAAGTTATAGGAACTATTTTGAAGCGCCGTAAGATTAGGCAATGTCGCGGCCAGCGATTGACCTGGGCCAAGATTTGTCATCCAGGTGGGCAGCCGAAATTGGTCCACAATAATCAACAGGATGTTGGGATTCTTGGCAACCTGTGGAGGCGCCCAAGGGGGCGCACTCTTCGGGTGCGAGCCCGCGCCATGCGACTTACCATGATTCGTTTTCTTCCTGCCCACTCCCGTCGCGGCGAGAACGGCGCCCGCGCCCAGACGATCCATAAATTCCCGGCGGCTCACTTCATCGTCATCATTGTTTGGCATGATGGTCTCCTCCGCTACTTCGCGGTAATCGTCAAACTAAATGTTGTTGCGATTCCATTCACGGTCGCTGTCGCGGTAAATGTCCCGGCCACCGAATTCGCTTTCAGAGCCGAGGCTGTGGCAATCCCGCTGCTCGTGGTCACGACCGGCGCTGACGAGGTAAAGGTCCCATTCGAGCCCTTCGAGCCCGCCGTGGTAGTGAAGTTTACCGTGGCGCCCTGTACCGCGTTACCGGCCGCATCCTTCACTTGCACCTGAAGGGCGATGGGATATGTCGTGTTAACGGCAACACTCTGTCCGTTTCCAGCCGTCTTGGTAATGGACGACGGGACGTCGCCGTTTTGAGTGACCGTAATAACTTGACCCAGAACGGTGATTTGCGCTGTCCGGTTGCTGACCGAAGTATTCGCCGTGAAGGAGAAGCCGATCGTACCGCCCGCAGTGTTCGTAATGGTAAGCCAGGTTTGGTTGCTCGACACAACCAACGCCTCTGTCGATGGAAGAGTTTGGACAGATACGGAGTCTGTCCCTGCGGCGGCTACTTCGGTTCGGCTTGTGGCGCCGAGCGAGAGGTAAGCGAGTACCACCTTATCGACGACACTGTCGCCGGCATCGGCAATGTAAAGGTTCCCTTGGGTATCCACGGCGACACCGGCCGGGGACTTGAGTCCGGTCGAAACCAATGTCGTCACCAGCAGCGTGGAAGGGCTCCATCGCTTCATCGCATTGTTGCCGGAGTCCGCGATGTAGACGTTGCCCTCGCCATCTACCGCGACCCCGCTGGGACCGCTGAGTCCGCTCGAAACAAGCGTCGTCACCGACTTACTTACTGCACTCCATTCCTTGATCGCGTTGTTCCCGGTGTCGGCGAAGTACAGATTCCCGAGTGAGTCTAAAGCAACGCCCCGTGGGCCGCTCAGCCCCGCGGATACGAGTGTGGATACCGTCTTAGTGGCGGCCACCCACTCTTTAATCGTGTTGTGGCCTGAATCCGAGAAATATACATTTCCATTCTTATCCACCGCGATTCCAAACGGAGTACTCAATCCCGACGAGACCAGAATTATAACCGTCTTGTTGGAGAGGGTCCATTCCTTTATGTCGTTGTCCTTCGAATCAGCCACGTACACGTTCCCTTGCGTATCCACCGCAACCCCGTATGGCGAGGATAAACCGGATGAAATCAACGCGTTCACAACTTGGCTACTCGCGACCCATTCTTTGACCGCGCTATCACCTGTGTCGGCGATGTACACGTTGCCTTGACTATCCAGCGCCACGTCTTCCGGGTTCTTCAACCCGGTGGGAACAAGCGAAGTCATATAAGTGACCGCTGTATAAGTAGTGCCCGCCTGCGATACGGTGAATGTCAGGCCCGAGATGGTCAGAGTCCCGGTCCGCGCCGTGGCGCCGGTGTTCGCGTCGTAGTTGAATAGAATCGCGGCGCCGCTAGTTCCGCTGCTCAACGGTAGGTGCAGCCAGGTCGCGTTGGCAACCGCGCTCCATGCGCCGCTTGCTAATAATTCGACGCTGTTGCTACCCGCGGCACTCCCGACGGACACCGAGGAGCCGCCTAAGGAGTAAGTCAAATTCGTCTCTGTGAAAACCCCACCTGCCGTTCCGTTCACAAATGCGGTAGCTGTAAAACTGCCGCCGATTAAGTTCGCAGTCAGCAGGGAAGAGGTAGCGTGGCCATTCTGGTCCGTGATAACAGGCGACGACGAAGCAAATGTCGCATTCGCTCCAGTCGACCCGGCGGTGGTTGTGAACGTTACGGAGGCTCCCTGCACGGCGATGCCCCCGGCATCGGTAACCGTCACCTCAAGAGCGGTTGCGAAAGCCGCCCCCGGAGCCGCGCTCTGATTGTTACCCGCGAGCGGCGTCACCGTTGACGGCGTGTCGCCGCTCTGCGTGACGGTAACCTGCGGGGACACCACGGAAATGTGTGCCACCCGGCTGCTTACGGAACTATTCGCCTGGAACGAGAAATTGACGGAGCCGGCCGGCACGCTCGTGATGGTGAGCCATGACGAGTCACTGCTCGCATAGAGCGGTGTGCCAGAGGGGAACACCTGCGTCGAAACCGAGTCTGATCCAGTTGCCGCGCCCTCGCTCCGTGTGGTTGAGCCGAGCAGCAGATAGCCAAAACAGATCTTCTTGACAGCGTTGTTGCCGGTATCCGTCAGGTATACGTTTCCCTGTGTGTCCACCGCTGCGCCGCCTGGGCTGCTCAGACCGATGGAAGCCAGCACCGTGACCTGCGTACTCGACGCGTTCCACTGCTTGATGGTGTTGTTGCCGGTATCGGAAATATCTACGTTGCCTTGTCCATCAACCGCTACTCCCGACGGAGCGTTCAGACCAGCAGCCACCACCGCCGTCACCTGACCGTTCGCAGCGCTCCACTTCTTGATCGCATTGTTGCCGGTATCGGCGATGTAAATGTTGCCTTGCAGGTCGAGCGCCACAGCGGTAGGTCCGCTGAGCCCGGAGTTTACAACCGGAGTGACTTGCAGCGTAGTCGGGCTCCACTCCACAACCGAGTTATTCAACGAGTCCGCGATAAATACATCGCCGAGAGAATCCAGGGCGATTCCTCGCGGATTGCCGAGCCCTGAGGATACCAAGGTGCTCACCACCTTCGTAGTGGCGTTCCACTCCTTGATCGCCTTGTTCCCGGTGTCCGCGAAATAGACGTCTCCAGACGCGTCAACCGCGACGGAAGCCGGAGCATTCAGACCCGATACCAGCGCGGTGATGGCCTGCGTGGCGGCGTTCCACTCCTTTACCGCGTTGTTCGAAGTATCCGCGATATATACGTTGCCAGAACGATCTACCGCGACTCCTAATGGACGATTCAGGCCGGCCACTAACGTAGTCAGCGGCAGCACGGGCGAATAGGATACGCCGGCTTGATTGACAACAAACGTCAACCCTCCGATCGTTAGTGTTCCCGATTGCGGAGTGGACGTGGAGTTAGCTGCGTAACTGAACCCGATAACAGCGTTACCGGAGCCGCTCGCACTGCCCGGCAAGACCTGCAACCATGCGGCATTACTGGTGGCTGTCCACGGCCCGTTGGCAGCCAGTTCGACCGTACCCGCACCGGCGGCGCCGCCTACACTTACGGAACTCGTGCCCAAGACAAAAGTCGCGCTGATCGATAAAGTGAATGTCGCAGTGAAGCCGTTCACGCTGGCGGTTACCGTGAAAGTTCCCGCAATGCCGTTCGCGGTCACTGTTGGAAGGGTGGCGATCCCACTTCCATTCGTCGCAACAGGCTGAGTCGAGCTGAACGTTCCGCTCGCGCCGGTCGCGCCGGGGTTCAGCGCGAAAGCCACCAGTGCGCCGGAAACAGGGACGCCCATGGGGTCGGTAACTGTAACCTGCATCTGCACCGGAAATGCCTGAAACGGAGAGGTTTGCTGACCGTCTCCCGCGGACTTTGCGATAGCTGCCGGGACGTCGCCGCCCTGGATAACCGTGATGAGTTGACCTTGAACACTAATTTGCCCCGTCCGCGCACTGACTGAAGTATTGGCGGAAAAGGCAAAGCTGATCGCGCCGCCGGCCGTCCCGGTGACCGTCAACCACCCCGCGTTCGAATTCGCCGACAGAGGAGTGTTGGGGGGCAGAACCTGTACGCCTACGGAGTCAGTCCCAGCCTCAGGCCCCTCATTCTTCACGGTAGCTGCCAAACCGAGGTACGCCAGCGATATCTTTTGGATGGTGCTCTCGCTGGTGCTCGCCACAAAGAAGTTGCCTTGACCGTCCGTCGCCAGCCCGAAACTTCCAGTCACGCCGGACGGCACCAAGGCAGCCATCGTTTGGCCAGAAGCATTCCACTCCTTCAAGGCGTTATTATTGCCATCTATCAGGTAGAGGTTATCTCCGCCGTCCAGCGTGACCGAGTTCGGAAAGCTAAGACCGGAGCTGGCCAAAGTGGTTACCGATTGGTTGATCGGGTTCCATTCTTTGATCGCACTATCTCCAAAATCGGCAATGTAAACATTCCCGAAGCTATCCACGGCAACGCCCGTCGGATTCTTCAGGCCAGACGCGACGAGCGTTGTCACTTGCTGGGTCAGGGCGCTCCATTCCTTGACGGCGTTATTGCCAAAATCCGCCATATAAACATTTCCCTGGGCGTCGACAGCCACGCCCAGCGGGAAATTCAGTCCCGACGACACCAGCGTAACCACTTGCTGGGTCGACGCGGTCCACTCCTTGATCGCGTTGTTATACGCGTCGGCTATGTAGACGTTGCCCGATCCATCCACTGCCACTCCGTGGGGTGCATTGAGGCCAGTCGAGACCAAAGGATTGATCTGTTGAGTTGCAGCGCTCCACTGTTTAATCTCGTTGTCCCCCGTATCGGCGATATAAAGGTTTCCCTGGCTGTCCAGCGCTACCGCATAAGGAAGGTTGAGCCCTTGTGAAATCAGTGTTGTCAGCTCACTAATGGTCACGAAGCCGCTTCCCGCCTCCGTCACCGTAAATGTCTGTCCATCGATCGTGATGGTTCCTGTTTCGACGCCCGGATTCGCGTTCGGATCGACCGTGAACCCCACCAGCGCGTTACCCGTTCCGCTCGTGTCTCCCGGTAGAATGTGTATCCACGACGAGTTGCTTACCGCCGTCCACGAAGCGCCCGGAGGGTTTACCTCGAACACCACCGTTCCACTTCCACCCGCGCTACTCACCGTCGTGGAAACAGCGCCCAGGCTTCCGGAAACGTTGGTCAATCCGAACGCGGCGCTTGCGCCGCCCGCGCTTGCCATTACTGAGAACTGTCCCGGAATGCTATTCGCGATCAGCTGTGGCGCGATCGCATTGCCGTTCTGGTCGCTCACAACCGGCATGGCTGGCGATGAACCGAAAACTCCGCCAGCGCCGCTAGTTCCCGCTATCACGCTGAAAGTAACCCCGGCTCCTTGCACCGCATTCCCCTGCGCATCGAGCACCGTGACTTCAAACGGCGTCCCAAATGCTTGCCCCACCGGTATGCTTTGCCCGTCACCGCCGGACTTAGTCAGGTTCGCAACCGCGTCGCCGCTCTGCGTCACCGGCACACTTACACCCAGCAATGACACGTGCGCGGTGCGGGAGGCAACCGAGGGATTGGACTGGTACGAAAATGCGGCTTCGCCCCCGGATGTTCCGCTAATCGAGAGCCAACTCTGATCGCTCACGGCGCTGAAAACGGTACTTGCAGGGAGAACTTGTATCGCGTCGCTGCCTGCCGGGGCGCCCTCCGTCAGGCTTGCCGGCCCGAGATAGGCAAAGATGACTTCCTTTACCGCATTGTTCCCGGCATCCGCCAGATAGACGTTGCCGCTGGCATCCAAAGCGACTCCGGCTGCCAGATTCAGTCCTGAAGACTGCAACGGGGTCAGTTGCTGGGTGGCGGCGTTCCACTCCAGGAGTTCGCTGTCCAGTGTATCCGCGATGTAGACGTTTCCTGCCCCGTCAACCGCTACTCCTGATGGACCGTTGATGCCGGAAGCAACCAATGTGACCAGTTGCTGGTTTCCTATGTTCCATTGCTCAACCGCGTTGTTACCAGTATCTGCAATATAGACATTCCCCAGTAGATCGACGGCCACCCCTAACGGACCATTCAACCCACTCGAAACCAGGGTGGTAAATTGCTGCGCGCCCGCATTCCATTCTTCAACCGCGTTGTTGCCGGTGTCGGCGATATAGACGTTCCCTTGCGAGTCCACCGCTACTCCAGCCGGATTCGCCAATCCGGAGGAGACGAGAACGGTGAATTGCTGCGTTGCGGCAATCCATTCCTCAACCGCGTTGTTGCCGGTATCGGCGATATATATGTTGCCTTGACTATCAACCGCAATGCCGCCTGGATTTACAAGCCCCGAAGAAATGATTGGGTTGAGCTGCTGTGTCGCCGGACTCCACTGCGTAATCAATCCGTCTCCGGTGTCGGCTATGTCAACATTACCCGCCGCGTCAACCGCGATGCCCGCGGGTGAGTTCAGGCCCCCGGAAACCAGCGTGTTGATGGGACTTGCCGTTACGTACCCGGTCCCCGCCTGCGTCACGGTGAGAGTAAGTCCTGCGATCGTCAGGCTGCCGGTTTGCGGAACCTGACTCGTGTTTGCGTCGAACGTAAACGAAACCACGGCGTTGCCGGTTCCGCTCGTGTTCGCGTTCGTCAGGTGCAGCCAGGGTGAATTGCTGCTGGCTGTCCACGGCTCAGCCGCCGCTAACAGATCAGTCCCAGTCCCGGCGGCGCTACCCACTGTTAGGGAACTCACCCCTAAGCTAAACGGGGCGTCGGGTTTCAGTCTGGATCTCGATGACTTGCCGGCGAGCAGTACGTACAAAACGCCGCTCCGGTCGATTCCGGCTAAGTCGACGCGCCCGTCCGCGTTGAAATCCCCAATGGCGGCGGCAACCAGAGCCGGCCCGGACATCGAAGACGGGCCGGCGATGAATGTTCCATCCCCTTTGCCCAGCCACTCGGCCGTTCGATCCCCGCGGCCGTTCTCGCCTTCCAGGCTAAACTGCAAATCCGGGTGCCCATCGCCATCGAAGTCCTTAGCGACAAAAGAGACGGGACTTTCTCCAAGAGGATACTGAACGGCGTTGCGGAAGCTTCCGTCGCCCTTCCCCAAAAACACAGTGAACGCCGCGGGGTGCTGACTCGCAACCACAAGATCCGGATGCCCGTCGCCATTCAAGTCTTCGACAAGCACGCCCACGGGCTCTCCTGCGACAGCGAGGGGGATCGGCGTTCCAAACAAGCCATCGCCTTTGCCCGGCAGCACGCTTACCGTGCCGGCTGCGCGATTCGCCACGACGATGTCGGCGTTTCCGTCATCGTTGAAATCTCCCACGGCCATCGAACCAGGATCGCTATCGGCGGCGAAGTTCCGGCTCGCCTGGAAGGTGCCGTCGCCATTTCCGGCCAGTATCGAGATGCTGGCGCTGCCTTGGTTCGCGACAACCAGATCGGCATACCCGTCGTTGTTAAAGTCACCGGCGATCAGGGACGCGGGGCGGTCGCCGCCCGTACTGTAAAGGGTAGGAGCGCCAAATGTCCCGTCACCGTTACCCGGCAAAACCGAGACATCCCCACTGATTCGATTCGCGACAGCCAGATCCTGCTTTCCGTCTCCATTGAAATCACCCACCGCCACGGCTACCGCGCCCCGCCCCAGGATGGGGAACTCGCGGGCCGCATGAAAGTCCCCCCGGCCATCGCCCAGAAGCACACTGACCGTCTGATTCCCCTCATTTGCGACCACCAGATCGGCAATGCCGTCTTGATTGAAGTCTCCAATGGCAATCGCTCGGGATCGCGCCCCGGCGGCGTATTGTCTCGCGGGCAACGGCGAGCCTTGTTCCACGGACTGCACGGACTCAATCATTGATGCGGACTGCTTGAATGACCCGGCGCCGGTCGCATATCTAGCTCGCAAGAGCCTTTTCCCGGAGGGAAGCAAGGCAGTCGTAAGCTTCGCCTGACCGTTCACCAGCAAGCCGGTCCCAAGCAGGGAGACGCCGTTATAGAAAGTCACGACCCCGGTGGCCGGCGGGTTCGCAAGAGTGGCCGTCAATGTTACAGGCTGACCAACAAGAGTCGGATTCCGGGACGACGTCAGCCCGAGGGAAGGCACGCTCTCCGCCAGCAAGCCGCTCATCGGCAGAAGGAGTAATAACCAGATCCTACAAAAACAAATTCTCATCACAAGATTCCATGAACGCGTCGGTCGTTATCGCGCCCTGGACGCTGCGGGCGGGGCAAAGTTAACCGATTATGGGACGCCGCAATAGGGAAGTCAAGTTGAATTTGATCGGCTTAATGTGACTCACTTGACCATCTGATATGTCTAGCTAACTAGTAGAGACAGGGCGGAATAAGATTGCAGGTCAAATGATCGACATGCGTGATAGAAATGAACCTAGTAATTGTTATTGATGTGAGGTCATTTCTTATATGAATTCTTATCTCGTGCGCTGCACAACTGTCTTCATGAACCGCAGTCTTGACGGCAACTCCCGTAACTGGTAAGTTAGAGCTCCTATGGGCGTTGCGCTTCGGTCGGGGTTTCACGTAATGGCTAAACCTACGGGCGCCGTCTGCAATCTGGATTGCGCTTATTGTTTCTTTCTTTCCAAAGAGACGCTCTATCCCGGCAGCGCTTTCCGCATGTCCGATGAGGTCATGGAGAGTTATATTCGCCAGACTATTGAAGCGCACCGCGGCCCGGAAGTGACGCTTGCGTGGCAGGGCGGAGAGCCCACCTTAATGCAACTCGATTTCTACAGACGTGTGCTGGGGGCCGTCGAGCGCTGCCGAAGGCCAGGCGTATCGATTCAACATACAATCCAAACCAATGGAATTCTGGTTGACGAGGAATGGTGCGCGTTCTTCCGGGAGAACAAGTTCCTGGTGGGCATCAGCATAGATGGCCCGCGCGACATGCATGATGTCTACCGAAAGGACAAGGGGGGCCAAGGCACGTGGGACAAGGTAGTAAGGGCAGCCCGCCTGATGCAGTGCGAAGGCGTCGATTTCAATGTCCTCTGCACCGTGAATTCCGTGAACGGCGATCACCCGTTAGCGGTCTATCGTTTTCTTAGGGATGAGTTGCAGGCTCGCTATCTTCAGTTCATTCCCATTGTTGAGCGGATTAACGATAACGGGCTCACGCTTCTCCAGCAGGGCAACCGGGTGACCGCCCGCTCCGTTGGACCCGCACAGTATGGTCAGTTCCTCATTCGCATCTTCGAGGAATGGGTACGTCACGATGTGGGGAGCGTGTTTATCCAGATGATCGACGGCGTTCTTGCCACGTGGTTTCTGGGACAATCGTCCCTGTGTATTTTTCGCGCGACTTGCGGAGATGGAGTCGCGCTGGAGCACAACGGCGACCTCTATTCCTGCGACCACTTTGTGGAACCAAAGCACTTACTTGGAAACATCCTGAGCACGCCCCTGGTACAACTGGTGAACTCAGAACAGCAGCTCAAATTTGGTGAAGATAAGCGCGATTCGCTGCCGAAGTATTGCCGGGAGTGCGAATTCTTGTTCGAGTGCCACGGCGAGTGCCCAAAGAATCGCTTCACCCTGACCCCCGATGGCGAGCCCGGCCTGAACTATCTATGCGCGGGCCTGAAAGCTTACTTCGAGCATGTCGGTCCCTACATGCGAATCATGTCGAATCTACTCCACCAACGCCAGCCCGCAAGCGGCATCATGAAGCTGATCCGCGAGCGGGAGGATCGCAACACTTAATCCTTAACAGCCAGAATGGCATCCAGCGGCTGTCCCGTCACCACGCCGCGCACCGCACCAAAACCGGAAGCTTGCAATAGTTCCGCGTACTCCGGAAGACTGCGCTCACGCCCTTCCGTACAGACCAGCATGTTCAATGACTGCATATGCACCTGCAAGGGACCGCGATGGTCGTCATCCATCAGCTTCTCGGCGATCAGCAGTCCCCCTCCCGTGGGCAGACACGCGGCAATGCGCTCCACAAGAACCCGGATCTTATCCGCACCCCAGTCATGCAGAATCCGCCCCACCGCGTAGAGATCCGCGGTGGGAAGCGAATCGTGAAAGAAGTCTCCGTCCTGGACATCCACGCGGTTTGATACCGCGGAACCGACCAGCATTTCGCGCGCGAAGGCCGTTACGCGAGGAAGCTCGAACAAGGTCGCGCGCAAGTGCGGGTAGAGTTCGCAGGCGGCCAATGCGAGATGACCGGTGCCGCCGCCCAGATCCACCAGATGCCGGAAACGGCTGAGGTCGAAGGCACGCACCACGGCCGGGGAACTGAGCATCCCGAATCCATGCATGCCCGTCAGGAACGTTCGCGTGGCCTCATCGGTATGGAAGAAGTGCTCAAACAGAGCGTTCCCGGAGAGCCCAAACGTCTCTTGCCATCGATGCGTGCCCTCGCGAATCGCCCCCGACAGATTACCCCACATCGGGTAAAGGGCTTCGTCGGAATATTTGATATAGCCGGCCAGCGTATTCGGACTCGATTGGACCAGATATGCCTTGGCGAGATCCGAATTGCGGAAGCCGTTACCTCCGCATTCGAGAAGTCCCAGGCAGACGCAGGCTTCGAGCAGTCGCTCCAGCGGCTCCGGCTGCGCGCGAATCGCCTCCGCCAGTCCGGCCGCGTCGATCGGCCCATCTTCCAGCAGCTCGAAAACCCCCAGCATAAGCGCCGTGAACATGGTTTTCGATTTGCGGAAGGCGTCAATCAGTTCGAGTATCGGGGCAGCGTCAGGATTGCTCATGTCTCTTGAAATGATCGTAGCCCGCTGCGTCGAGACGCTTACCCGAGAGATACACTTCGCCGGCGCGCCCCGCGACCACGTTGCCAATGCGGGTCAGCTCAAGGCCTTCGTGCAGGGCTGGAATTCTGCAACTGGGCGGCGCGGTAAAGAGCAGTTCGTAATCTTCGCCGCCGTGGAGGCCCTGCGCCAGAGTAGCGCCGGCGTAGAGCGGCGGTGCTTCAATCTGAGCCGCCACATTCGATTCGAGGCACAGGCGGGCCAGATCGAGGGACAGGCCGTCGCTCAGGTCCATCGCCGCTGTGGCTTTGTTCCGCAGGAATTGTCCCAGCGCGAGGCGCGGTTCCGGATGCAGATGCCTGCGGCGGGCGCGTCCACGGTTTGTCGCGAGTCCCAGCGCGGACCCGCCTAACCTGCCGGAAACCCAGATCGAATCTCCCGGCTTTGCGCCGCTGCGCCGTAACGATTTACCTCGCGGCGCGGACCCGCAGGCAACCACGTCGCAGGTGAGCGCCTCGGCCCGGGCCAGGTCGCCGCCCGCCAAAGGGCAGCCGGTGGATTCGCTCAGGTCGAGCAGCCCCCGATAGACACCGCCGACAAACCGCGCGTCCGCCCAGGCCGGAACAGCCAGAGAAAACAAGCAGAAGCGCGGGCTCGCCCCCATCGCCGCAAGATCGCTCAATCCGCGCGCCAGAGCCTTGTAGCCGATATCCCGAGCACTGTGGGTTGCGCGTCGGAAATGCACGTCTTCAATCAGCAAGTCCGTCGTAAATAACAGTTCTTCGCCGGGGCGCGGACGGTAAATGGCGCAGTCATCGCCAATTCCCAGCGCGAGTCCCGTGCCCTTTCCGCGCATGCTTCCGCGCACGCGGTCCAGAATCTCTCGCTCGGAATTTACCGCCATCTCTTTGCCAAGCCCCCACGGAATTATGCTACAGCGGCTATCCCACGCCTATCCCAGCGCTTTGAAGAATTCCTTGGCGGCGGTAAAATCTTCCGGCCCCAGGTCGTGCCCCAGATTGTGCCACCTGACTTCCACTTTCGCCCCCGCTTCCGCAAGTTTCTTCGCCAGCTTTTGCGCCCCGGCCGCGGGAAGAATTGGATCGTGCTGGCCCGCCTCCAGAAGAACCGGTGTGCCCGCGATCGGAAGCAGCGGGTCGGGTTCGAAAGGCAGCGTCGCACGCAGAAGCACTGCGCCGCTGAACAGACTGGGGTAAAGGAACAGCAGCGCGGCGATCATGTTGGCGCCGTTGGAATAACCGAGCGCCGATAGCTGCGCCGGGTCGAAGCCATAGCGGTCCGCGGATTCGCGGAGGAATGCTTCCAGCGCCGCGGCCTCGGTCCGGATGCTTTCCTCATCGAACACGCCCTCGCGCACACGACGGAAAAATCGCGCCGCGCCCCTTTCATCGATGCGGCCGCGCGGGCTCAGAAGCGCGGCTCCGGGCGCGAGCCCTGCGCCGATGGGAAGAAGGTCGTTCTCGTCGCCCCCGGTCCCGTGCAGCAGAAGTACGGTTTTCGACGAACCCTTCGAGGGGACGAAGCGATGGATGAATTCAGATGGCATGTTGGGCTTGTTCGGGAATTCGCAGCTTCGGCAGAACGGCTTCAATCCGGGCGCGCTGGGGTTCCAGCCAGGGTGGGAGCTTCAACGCAAGGCCGAGGTCACCCGGCGCTTCATCGATCGCGAAACCCGGTGGGTCGGTGGCGATCTCGAACAGCACGCCGCCCGGCTCCCGAAAGTAGATGGATTCGAAGTATTCGCGTTCCATCACCGGGGTCACTTCCTGACCGGCCTCGGTAAGAGCGCTGCGCCACGCGAGTTGCTCCTCAGCGTCAGCGGCGCGGAACGCCACGTGATGAACCGAGCCGCGCGCGACGGAACCGCGACGGACGCCCGGCTGCTTCAGGATATCGACAATGCGCGCCGGCGCTTCGCCCAGGGTTTCGTAGCGGGTGCGATCTCCATCCGAGCCCGTCTGCCTGTAGCCGAACTGTTCGATCAGCAGCGAGGCCGTCGCTTCCAGAGCTGACTCGGCGAGTGTTACGGAGTGAAACCCGGTCAGGTGTTGCCCGCCAGCTTTGGTCCCAATGATTTCAAGAGCCATGCCGTCCGGATCTTCAAAAGCAAGATACGGTTCGCCGAAACGTTCAAGCGAGCCCTCGACGCGGATTCCCCGCGCTTCCAACCGGTGCCGCCAGTCAGGTAGAGATTCCTTTGCGGCCGCGAACGAGACGGCTACCGTTTGGCCCGTGCCCCGGCGGCCGCGCAGCGTGCCGGTAGACCCGTATGGGAAGAAGGTCAGAAGGGTCCCAGGCGTTCCCGCACTGTCCCCGTAGTAAAGATGGTAAGTCGATGGATCGTCAAAATTGACGGTTTGTTTGACCATCCGGAGGCCGAGCACTCCGGCGTAGAAATCGACGTTCGGTTGAGGGTCGCCCGCAATGGCGGTCACGTGGTGGATTCCAGGAATACGCACCCTCCTTAGATTCGAATGCCCGGAAATGGATTCGCGCTCAAGCCAGCAGAGCTTCTTCCACCAGGCGCATGACACGGCGGCTGCGCATCATCAGCGGGTGAGCCGCCACGTGAACCCGAACCGAACGCGCTTCCGCGATCACGGAACTGGTCGCCGGGACAATCATCAGATCCAGCGGGTTCCAGATCGAGGTGAAGCGCACGCGTTTCAGGCGTTCCCGGTATTCGTCCAGATCCTTCAGGAAGTTGCTGCCGGGACGCATCTGCCGGGCGCCCTTGTTGTTGCGGAGGAAGCCCGTCCACGTGCCGCGGTGCGGTGACGAGACAGTGACCAGACGCTCCACTCGATCCAGCGGGGCGACGCGCTGCACATAGTAACGCGCCACCATCCCGCCCATGCTGAAGCCCACCAGGTCGAAGCGCTGCTCCGCGGCAATGTTCGCGTTCACGTAAGAATCGACCTGGCCGGCCAACTCCTCGAGCCCCGCCGCGCCGTTGTTCGGAACCAGATCGAGGTCGTGAACCGGCCAACCCCGCGCCGTCAGAAACGGACGAAGGCGGCGAAACAGGACCGCCGTGTCGTCGATTCCGTGGATGAGAAGCACCGGATTGCTCGCCTGAACTCGCATGATGCTGTTCTCAAGATTAAGCCAACATGCGCCGGTGCCAAGCGCTCCCGAAAGCCAGTTTCCAGCAAAGGCTGAAACCTGGCAACCCCTGCGTTTCATTCCTCGTTATGGCTGAAGCGAAGCGCGGCCGTGGGGGAATCACAGCGCATCCACCCGCTCATCTCCATGAAAACAAATCGAGAAACGCCAAAACAACCACCCAGCCCGAAAAATGACTGCTAACCTAAGGCCGGAGAGATTGTGGAGACAATGAATCGGTACTGGAAAGGGTCGGGGCCGAGCGCGTTCGCGAACTGGGTTCGTTCCGTCAATTCCCGCGATTCGGTCCGGACTGGGTTCGTTCCGCACATTCGCACAATCTCGTTCCAGGCCGCGTTCGCCAACTGGGCGTAGACATCGTAGCCATTGCCGGCCTTAGCCGCGACGTTTCGCGTGGGGCACGCGCTGGACTCCTGCAGCAGAAAGTTCATGTTCCCCAGTGGGCTGGGCGCTCCGTCCCCGCAAGAGCAGTCCGCGCCTGCCGTGGCCCGCATCGACGCGCAAATGTCGAAGCGGCTCCGGNNATGCTGTCGCGCCGCCTACCTGGAAGAGAAAGTCAGAGTAGAGCGGGCAGGGCGCGGAGGTGGTACCGCACGTCGCGGGGTTCTTGAAAGCATAGACCACTCCTGTCCCGGAGACGTATGTCCCGCTTCCGATGCCCGATATTGGCGACGTGAACCGTGAACCCGGAGTCTGAAAATAGCCCGAAGGTCGTTGTCGCGTTGTCGAGTAGCCAGTCACCTTCGCGTAGCCATACATCACGGCTCGCCGGGCCTACGGGACCAGCGCAAACACAGTCCCGCCGCTTAGTCCGATCTGCATCGGCGTGGTGCCGTAGACTACGCCCTGCTTGCTGACGATCACGCCGTAACCGGGATCTTCGTCACCGGATGTTTCAGTGATCTCGTTTAGCAGTGCGTAGGTCCAGGCGCCCCCCTGAGTTTTCGGAGGGGTTAGCGAGAACACGATTCCTGAAGCGGGGCCCTCTGCGGTTCCGTACAGAACGCCGCCTGCAAGTGCGGGGGTAGTCGCCGGATACTCCCCGCCGCTACCGCCGGGGAAGTCGTAGATGGTCGCTTCCGTCCAAGCCCCTCCGGTAGACTTTGGAGGCGTCAGAGAGAACACGGAGCCGAACCCAAAAGCCCCCCCGCCGAACGTCGCGCCATACAGCACGCCGTTGCTTCCCAACGCTAGCGCGCCAAAAACGTCGGACCCGCCCGGCATGATGTAGAGAAGATCTTCGGTCCATGTTCCGCCGGGCGATGCCGGCGGAACAAGGGAAAATACCCCTGCAGCTCCGACTCCGTAGAGCACTCCGGGACCGGGCACAAGCCCCCCCGCGTTGGTACCGGCGTCGTAAATCACTGTCTCCGTCCATGGCAGGCCCGGCGCTCGCGGCGGAGTCAGCGTGAAAACGACGCCTTCGTCTGATGGACCCCCGGAAGCCATCGTGCCGTAGACGACGCCGTTCCACACCGTCAGTTGCGGGCTCGGAAAAATCCCGTCAACGCCCCCTGGAAAGACGCAGATGGTCGAGTAGGTCCATTCGCCTCCCGGCGTAGCAGGCGGGGTCAGCGAGTACGCCAGATGGCCAGAGTTCGGAGACGACGCGATTCCGTAGAGCACCCCGTTCGAGTCCGCAGCGAGGGCTAAGCCGGGGGTTGAACCATTCCCGCCACCCGGGAAACTATAGAGAACTTTTTCCGTCCACAGACCGCCCGGTGACGCCGGAGGTGTCAGCGAGAAGACGGTGCCGTCCTTCGCACCTCCTCCAAATTGGGTAGTGCCGTAGATGCTCCCTCCGTTGGCGAGAAGATTCCC
>PLFE01000038.1:14105-26356 GCA_003136675.1 Bryobacterales bacterium | reverse complement strand
GGAGCTTAGCCACGGATTAACCAGGATGAACGCGGATAAATGGGGATGCAGTCAGTAAAGAACGGAAGGCAAATACGCCCCGACTGGCTCATTGTAGAGTCCAATGGTCATCAAAGTCATCGGTTGGACCACTCGAAGCCCCTTCCGCAGGCACCAGCGAAAAAGCTCCGAGTTTCGAGTGGGGACGATGATGCCGGGGCCGCCAAAAGTGTCAGCAGCCGCGATCAGCGCTTGTAGATCCAGATTCGATTCGGCTGCCGCGTGCCCGAAAAAGGCCAGCGTGGAGGCGTAGGCCGTAATGCGGCCCTGCCGCTCCACAACGAGGGCTATGCCGCTCGCGATCGCATCACTTAGTTCGCCAGACCGGTCGTGCCCGTGCACGCGTTCGCAGACCCGATTGGCCGAGTCGAGATCGCGGAGCGTCGCTGCTCGCACGGTGCAGCCATCGATCGAGAACCTTAAAGGAGGCCCTTGCATGACAGACAAGGGCTCACGGACGTCAAACCCGAGGCTGGAGTAAAGGGACAGCGAGCGGTTGTGAAACGCCGACTGGAGGAGGCGCACGGACGGGACCTTGCGCTCCCGGCAGCGATGCAGCGCCGCCTCCATCAAGCGTCGTCCGATGCCATGATTCTGGCCGCCAGGGTCAACTGTAATGGGCCCTACACCGACAACGGAGGAGCGCTCATCGAGGCAATTGCCGCCGATGGTTCGACCGTTCACCTCCGCGACGACGCACCAGAAGCCGGGGTGGGAGAACATTCTCGAAAGCATGCCGACGGCAACGCCGGCTTCGGGGAGTTCGGGCGGGAATCCGTAGTCGGTGTTGATCTTGTGGAAGGCTTCGTAACAAATGCGGCCACAAGATTGAGCGTCCTCCGGACTTGCTTTCCGAATCGTCACCTCTTCCACGGCCTGAGTGCGCTGTGCCGACATCGGGACCTCCATCAGCGAGAGCCTACCAGATGCGTCGCTTCCCACCCAGAGTGATAGGATTGCCCGATGAGTTCGCTCAGCCGAGCATTTGAGACCAGCACGGCGCGTTCGGGAAGGATCTATCGCTGGGTTATCGCGTGGCTGTCTGTTAGTGCGGCGATTGCCCTTCTTTTACTGGCCAATTCCATTCGAGACTACTTTTTCGTGGCGCGGCTCATTGCGACCCAGCAAACCCGTCACGAGATGAGTCAGCAGGCTATCACTCTCGAACGCCGGTTGCGGCAAGACCCAACGAGGAAGGCAGCAGCGGTGACTTCGCTGATGGAGGCGGGGGGTCACCTGGCGTGGGCTGAATTGCGCGGTCCGGACGGCAAGGTGCTTGAGAATGCGGGCGGTCCCTCAAAGCGCCTGTTTTCGGATGACGAGGAAAGGAAACACGCGCGCACTCGCGAGCCACTCTACAAGGTTGTTCCGACAGCGAATGGCGAAGTGGTGGTGGAAGTTTTTCCGATCCGGGCACCGATGAGCCAGCTCCCCCCGGGTCCCCCGGTTCAGGCCGGTCCGCCTTCCCCGATGATGCTGCAGATAGCGATGCCGCTGAGCGATATCGATCAATCTAATTTCTGGCCCATACGGCGGAATCTTATTATCAATTGCTCGGGCGCGCTGGCGCTGCTTGTGACGGTAGTAGTCGCAGGCTTCGGATTCCGCTCCTACGCGCATGGGAAACACCTGGATGAACAACTCGAGATTGCCCGGCAAGTGCAGTCCGAACTGTTGCCGTCGTTGACGGAGAAATACATTGGAGTCGACCTGGCGACGGAGTACGCGCCGGCCGAACAGGTCGGAGGAGATTTCTATGACGTCTTCCCGGTGAAGAACGCAGGGACTGCCCTGGTGATGGGCGATGTTTCCGGCAAAGGCGTGCCGGCAGCGCTGCTGATGGGGGTGATTCACGGTGCGGTGCGCTCCAGTTTGTGGTTTGAATCGCCCTCGCGGCATGAGTCGGAATCGCAGGAACTGAATCGCCTGCTGTGCGAAAGCGCTTCCAGGGAGCGATTCGCCAGCATGTTCTGGTGTTACCACGATCCCGCGGTTCGTTCTCTCAGCTATGTGAATGCGGGACACTGCCCGCCGCTTTTGGTTCGCAGGAGCGGCGGCGGGGTGGAGATATCGTCTCTTGACGTGGGCGGACCCGTGCTCGGAATGCTGCCGGATGCACGATATGAGCACGCTCAGGTTGAGGTGTCCGCCGGCGACATTCTCGTGATGTATTCCGATGGTTTGGTGGAGGCTGCAAATTCGCGCGGCGAGGAATATGGGGAAGACAGATTGCGCGAGGTGCTGGCCACTGTTATCGGGAAAGGCGCGGATGCCATTCGCCGGGCGATTCTCAATTCGCTGGCTTCGTTTTCGGGCGCCGTGGAACCACGAGACGATCTGACCATTGTCGTCGCGCAGTTTCCGCCTGTTGGACGGTAACCTACTTGTATGGAATTTCGGAGAACGGGTTCAAGGCAACAGCATCATCTTCAAATGCGCCGACTGGCTGTCCTGTTGCTCTTCGCTTCCGTGCTGCGTGCCGCGGGGGATCGCGTTGCCACGATCCGGGCGCTCCTTATTCCCATGCGTAAAGCGCCAATCGCGGACGCCCGGGGCGCTACGCCTGCTCTGACAGACGTTAAACACCAACTCCGCGACTGGATCGAAGCCCACCTCGCCACTTTGCAATGGAAAGACGGCCGCTGGACGACAAATCCCACAGTCCTCCAGGAGCAACTCAACCACGAACTGAGCGGCGCGGGTCTCTTCTGCCAAGATGCGACGTGCGGGCAAAGTGAGCTTGGCTATCTTGACCGCGTCGTGCTCGAAATGCAGGCCGGCTTTTTAGTGGTGCGTTCGTCCGTCGGGCTCCAGAACTGCGGGACCGATGACTCCGCCTACATTTATGAATGGGCCGGCAATCGATGGGGTCGGATCTGGCAGAGCGAACAAAACAACTACAAGGAAAAGACGTACCTCCCGCAGCGACTCGTCGACGTTAAAATCTCTCCCACCGATTGGCAAGCGGAGTCCGACCATACGAGCCATCTGATCGTCACCACAGGCGTATTTCCATGGTGCAGCTCCGTCTTGTACCCGGTTTACTATCGCGTATGGCAAACGAAGTCTACCTATGCAACGCCGCTCCTTCTTCTTGACGAGAGTGAACAGGCGGACATCGGCGACCCGATTCACGTGCGCGTCAATCGGAACGAGGTTTTCATCGAATTCCAAGTCGTCGCGGACGAGGCAATGCGCGTACCCGAGTTCCTGCATTACGTCCTCGCGAACGGAAAACTCCGGCGCACCGACCCCGTCGCGCTGACGCCGCAGGACTTCGTCTCCTACTGGTTGCGCCGTTCCTGGAGAGAGGCCTCCGAGTGGACGGCCCCAACAGAACGCGCCAAATTGAAAGCTTGGCGCACGCGGTACAAAGGCAGCAACTCTGAGTTCGCATCTCCCACCCATCGCTGCACACGCCACCCGGACCTCTGGCAAGTCGCCTCCGATTCCGGCGCCGGGTCCGACTCGGACCTTCACTACTTCCTCATCCGCGCACGCCCACCCTTCCGTTTCACCATGGTCGCGGCATCCGATCACCCATGGCCCGACTGCACCGTGGACGACCCCGCTATCGACAACGCCCCTGACTTCTTCGACCGGTAGCCGCATTGGCGGCCGGACGGGCGGTATTTGCCGTTAGGAACGACCGATAGCGCCCTATTTGGGATCCTGTTCCACGCGCTCCATCAACACCTTCTCTTCCACCTGGATCAGGCGCAGCGTGGCATTGGTGATCCGCTCCGACGCCTCGTAACAGCCGTTCTGCGCCGACCCCAGTTCCGCCACCACGCGGTCCGACTCCTTGTCGCCTTTCGCCCCGCGCCCCAGTAAAATCACCGTTGCGGCCCGCGACGCGTTGAGCGTGACGTCGTCAAGCGTGGTAATCAGCCCGACCAAGCCGTACGCCGAAGGGCTCGTTTCCTCTAGCGCCTGGATTATCTCTTTGGTCGTCTTCGCCGCCTGAGTGTACTTCTGGAACAGGCCCGGGTCCTGCTTATCGAGCGCCGGCTTCGCACCGGCCAGAACTTGATCGAATGCCCGGACCGCTGCATCGGCTTTGTTCAGCAGCGCGGTAACTTCTTCTTTCGACGGAATTGGTGGTTGGCCGGTTTGCTGTGTTCTGTTCTGAGCGCCGACCCACATCGGGACGAGCGCGAGGATCGCGATGGCTATGATGCGCATACTTCCTCTATTCTGCGACGACTCACGATGCCAGACGACCCAACATGTGAGATGAACTTCCACTTGGGGGGTTGAAAACTCAAGAACAGGAATGAGCCGCCGATGAACGCCGATTCACGCCGATGATTTGGGGTGAACCTGGCTGCCGCGTCAGGCAAACACGCCTTCAAAGAAGGCTCGCATCCGGACGCGCACGCCGACCAGGGTCGTCTGGAGTAAGGTTTCGCCTCCTGAAGAGGGGAGACGAGCGGGACACCACCGCTCGACCAACTCGCCCAGAACCGCCCGCTGCGCGGGGGACACGGGGAGGGTGCCTTCGGCATGGCCCGTGGAAACGCGCATGCCATGGTCGATGGCCCGATAGAGGGTTGCGGCATCGCGGAGAAATTCCGCCTGCTGGCGGTCGAGGTGTCCCATCTTTTCCACCACGTCGATGCGCTCGGGGGTATTGAGAGCGCGGAAGAAAATTCCCGCGCCTTTCAGACGCAGGTAGAGCAGAGCGAAATCGAGATCGTAGTAGCCGCCCGGACCGGCTTTGAGGGGATTGCGGAGGCCCTGTTCTTTCTCGATCTTGGCGCGCATGGCCGCCAGTTCGGCGCGGGAACGGCCGTTTTGGCCGTAGCGCCGCCAGTCCACATCCTGCAACTCGTGGAGAAAGGCGGTGGCCCTTTCGACGTCTCCCGCGACCGCGCGGGCTTTCAGGTAAGCGATGCCTTCCCAGGCTTCGGCGTGCTCGGAGAAGTAGGCCTTATAAGAACTCTCGGTCTGGACGAGAGCGCCTTCGCGTCCGTTGGGTCGCAAGCGCGTATCCACAGTGAAGATGACGCCGTCTCCGGTGTAAGCGCCGATCACCTGAATCAGCCTCTCGGCGACGGCGGTCCAGAAAAGAATCTCGCCGGCATCACGATCGGGAATGGCGAAGATGAGATCGGCATCCGACGCGATGTCGAATTCGCGCATTCCCAGACGCCCCAGCGCGATCACCATCATTTGCTTAGCCGGCAGGTAGGACGGGCTGAGCGAAACCACCTCCGCGAGGGCAATCTCGTAAGCCGCGGAGATCACCGAATCGGCGAGATCGGAGGTGCGCTTCAGGGTGCGGTAGACATTCACGCCGTGATAGACGCTGTCGCTTTGAATGCGAACCATCTGCTCGCGATAAAAGCGCCGCAGGCCGGCTACGTCCCGCGGCGCGAGGAAACCGGAGCGGCCCTGGCGGTCGCCGCAAGCCTGGGCAACTTCATGCAGCAAAGACGGGTGGCGGATGAGTTGATCGGCGAAGAACGGACTATATTCAAACAGATCGAGAGTCGCGCTGGCGAGTTCGGCGTTCGCCTCGAGCAATTCCACGTAGCGGGGATCGCTCGAAATCTTTTCGAGGAAATGCTCGACGCGTTCGCGGCCGCGCGACGGGTTGGATTGGCGGAGGAGCGCCATGAACCGGGGCGCGCGCTGGTCGTAAAAGCGCTTCAGATTGGGTGAGGGAAACTCGGTCTCATCGGGCGCAAAAGCAAGAGGGGCGCGGGAAACGAGGGCGGGGTCACCGGTTCGGCGAGAGTGGATGACGCGATCGTAGAGCTCGCGGACGGCTGCAAGATGATCCCCGAGTTCGCGGTCCAGATCGGCGCTGGGCAGACGGCGCGCCAGCAGGCGCAGTTGTTCGGGGTCGGTGGGAAGAGTATGAGTCTGACGGTCCTCATAGAACTGGAGGCGGTGCTCCACATTTCGCAGGAACTGGTAGGCGGAAACCAGGCGTGAGTATTCGCGGTCCGAGAGATAGTCTTTATCGCGCAGGCGGGACAGCGCCATCATGGTGCCGCCATGCCTCACCCACGGGTCGCGGCCGCCATGCAGGCGCTGGAGACACTGCACCAAAAATTCGATATCGCGAATGCCGCCGCTCGCGAGCTTGACGTCGAATCCTTTATTGCGGGAGCGCTTCAGCTTTTCGGAAATGCGCTCGCGCGACTCGGAGACGGATTCGATGGCTTGAAAATCGAGGGTTGTGGAATAGATGAGAGGCTCGACGAATTCGAGCAGTTCGCGTCCCGGCTCGGGGTCGCCGGCGGCGACGCGAGCCTTGATTAACATCTGGAGTTCCCAGTCACGCGCGCGGGTGCGGTAATACTGCTTGGCGCCTTCGAGGGAGAGACAAACTTCGCCGTGGCGGCCATCGGGCCGCAGGCGCAAATCCACCCGGTAACACATCCCGTCGCTGGTATAGGTGGAGAGGAGCTCGGTGAGTTGATTGGCGACTTTCTTGAAGAACTGTTTGTGGCCCAGGGGGTCTGGGGATGAATAGACAAACATCAAGTCGATGTCGGAGCTGTAGTTCAACTCCTGGCCGCCGAGCTTGCCTAAGGCGATCACGGAAAAGCGGCCGCCGGCTGGAGCGTCGAGACGTTTGGAGAAGTTCGCGCGGATGGATTCGAGAGCAACCTCGAGAATGGAGTCGGCCAGGTTGGAGAGTTCTTCGGTAATGGCGGAGAGCGGACCGAGACGGAGAACGTCACGCAACAAGATCCGAAGCATTTCGCGCCGGCGGAAAGAGGCCAATACCAGGGCGGCGGGAATCTGATCGTCCGCCGGGAATTTCCGGAGGCGCGCGACATATTCATCGGTGCGGAGAACGCGGTGCAGATCCGGAGCGGAACTGGTCTCCAGCAGCCACGATGGATTGCGGATGACGGCGTCGGAGAGAAAGGCGCTGTGACCGAAAACGGCTACCAGATCGCGCAGGGCAGTGGGCTGAGCGGAAATTTTTGTGAAAGCCTCCGGAGATGCCGCAATCAGGTTCCGGATGTAGTGGATTACCTGGCCAGGGTCTGGCGACGACTCGACCAGCGGGGCAAGGGTGGGTCGACTGAGCTCGACTTCCTCGAGTAAAAAAGGCATTGCAGAGCGACGGGGCTCATTGATCAGTATAGAGCTTTCGTGGTACTACCGGGGGAAGAAACCAGGAATGGATGTTACGATAACGACTGAAAGGCATGTACAATTCCTTCTTTGGGCTGCGGGAGAACGCTTTTAACCTGAGCCCGGATCCGGCGTTCCTTTACCGGAGCCCACAGCACGAAGAGGCGCTCGCTAACCTGATTTATGGGGTGCAGAGCCGGAAGGGATTTATTGCGCTTACCGGTGAGGTGGGGACCGGTAAGACCACGATGCTGGAATGCCTGCGCGACTTTCTTGGCGGGCAGCGAATTCCTTTCGCCTACATCTTTAATTCGCGGATCACTCCCGACCAGTTTTTCGAGATGCTGGCCTACGATTTCGGGCTGCCGGGCACGCGCTTCACAAAGACGGAAGTGCTGTTCGCGCTGAACAACATGCTGCTAGACCGGGGGCGCGCGGGCACTACCGCCGTACTGATCATCGATGAGGCCCACAACCTCGATTGGGACGTGCTGGAAGAGATCCGTCTACTGGGGAATCTGGAAAACCGGCGCGGCAAGCTGCTCCAGATCGTTCTCTCGGGCCAGCCGGAACTGGATTTGAAGCTGGATGCGCCCCAGTTCCGGCAGTTGAAGCAGCGCATCGCGCTGCGGTTCGCGCTGCACGCGTTCACAGCTGCAGAGACGGAAGAGTACATCAACTTTCGCTTAGCGCACGCGGGGCTTGCGAACCAGAAGGTTTTTGACGAAAACGTGGCCGGGATGATTAACCAGAGGGCGACGGGGATCCCGCGGCTTGTGAATCTGATCTGCGACAACTCGATGTTGATTGCGTTTGCTTTGAACAGCCGGCATGTGACGCCGGAGATGGTGGATGAAGTCTGCGCGGATCTGAAAATCGACGCCGGCCCGGCGTTTACGGACTTGCGAAGGCAGCCGGTGTTTCCCAGCCGCCCTCGTAAAGCATAGTCCGCATTACCGGTTGGTTTCGCCAGGCTGAGTGGTTGAAGCCGAAGCCATGGCGGCATCCGCACTATATACGGTAACTTCTACACGGCGATTCTTGGCGTTGGCGGTTCGGCCGCGGCCATCGTCAACCAGCTTGTCTTTCCCCATGCCGATCTCGTGGATTCGATACACGGGGATATCGTACTTCGAGACCAGGTACTGAACGACTTTGTCGGCGCGCCGTTTGCTCAACGCGTCGTTGTACGAGTCCGAGCCCGCGCGGTCCGTAAAGCCTTCCACGGCCACAAAATACCGCTTCCACTGGTCTTTACCCTGGGCTATTTTGTCGAGTTCCGCTTTCGCGTCGGGAGTGAGAATGTACTGGTTGAACCCGAAGGGAACCACCGCGTTCGAAGCCGGTTTGTAGTCATCCAGATTGGCCACCGTATTTCGCAATTCGGCCAGTCCGCTGTTGGCCTGGTCCGCCTTCGACCCGGCAGCATTCGCGGCGTTCATGGCGTCGCCGGCGCGCGCATCGGCCGCCCGGGCCGTCTCCCGCGTGGCACTGATGTCCTGTTGATTCTGCGCTACATCCTTGCGAGTCGCATCCAAAGTCTGACCCTGCTGGTTCGTCTGGCTGGCCACCTGATCCACCTTGCCCGAAACCGGATCGATCGTGTTCCGCACATACTTCTTTGTCGCGCAACCCGAACCCAGCAGCGCGCCGGCAGCGAGAAGCACGAGGGTAGCGTTTGTATTACGTAAAGTGATCAAAAGTACAACCTCCTGCCGAGGGTGGAGCAGTTGCTCTGCCACCGACCCCCCTCAAAAGGGCATGGGGAGTTAAATATTGTTAAGCGCGCGAGGCGCTACATTAGGAAGGCTGATGACTTGGGTTCCGAGCGCGAAGCAGGCGCGGTCCGTCGTGTTCCGGGCGATGGGCCTTCTGGGTATTCTGACCGCTGTGACCTATGTGGACTTCCGCCTTCATCTGAACGCGACCACGGCGGGCTTTACTTATGTGGTGGCGGCTCTACTGATCGCCAGCTTCGTGGGCACGGCCGAGGCGGTTGTGACTTCGTTCATCGCCGTGGCAGCCTTCAACTATTTTTTCATTCCGCCGATATTGACGTTTACGGTGGCGGACCCGCAGAACTGGGTCGCTCTGCTGGCGCTGCTCACCACCACTCTGGTGGGCAGCCGCCTGGCGGCGCGGGCCAGGGAGCAGACCAAGGATGCATTGGACCGCCGCCGTGAGATGGAGCTGCTGTACACACTGAGCCGGTCCATCCTGCTGTCGGAACCTGGAGAAGCGATGACGCGGCGGATCACGTACGAAGTGGCGCACATTTTCGAGTTTTCGTCGGTGGCTCTTTATGACGCACGGAAAAGCCAGACGTTTTTTGCGGGGCCGGAGGAACTGGGGCCAAGCGCGCCGGAGTTGGAGCACGTGATGCGCGAGGCCGCCGTGAGCGGCGCATCGGTAGCGGACGCTCCGGCCGGCATGCAGGTTTTCGCGGTGCGGCTGGGGGGGCACCCGATCGGAAGCCTGGCGGTGCGGCCGCTGAATGTTTCCGATACGGCCATTCGTTCTCTAACCAACCTTGTCGCCGTGACTCTCGAGAAGACGCTGGCGCAGGAAAGCGCCACGCAGATGGAGGCCGAGCGCCAAAGCGACAAACTGAAATCCACATTGATCGATGCCATCGCGCATGAATTCAAGACTCCGTTGACGTCCATCAAGGCGGCCGCCTCGATGCTGCTGACGAAGGGCGATTTGCCGGCGGTGCGCGTGCGGGAGCTGGGCACGATCATGGACGAAGAATCGGACCGGCTGGAACGCCTGGTGAGCGAGGCAATTCAGATGGCTCGGATTGAAGGCGGGAAATTGCAGATGAACCGCAGGGAAATCGAAGTGGGGGATGTGATTCAGACTGCGATTCAGGAAACCGGGGCGGCGCTGGACGGTCATGAAGTGCATGTGGAGAAGCCCGACGGCACGGTGAGGATTTTCGCCGATTCGGAAATGATCGACATGGCACTGCGGCAGTTGCTTCAGAATGCGGGGAAATATTCGCGCACGGGATCGCCCATTGAGATTCGGGCGGTAAAGGACGAGGCCGGAGCGCTGATCGAAGTGCAAGACCACGGTCCGGGAATTCCGGAATCCGAGCAAAGCCGGATCTTTGAGAAATACTACCGGTCGGCAAGCGCCGCGAGCAGCACGGCGGGGACAGGGATCGGATTGACCATTGTTCGCGAGATTGTGAAGGCGCATGGCGGAAGGATCTGGGTGGAGAGCCGGCCGGGAACAGGAGCGAGGTTTTCGATGTGGCTGCCGGAAGGCGCTTCGGGAGGGAATGTGAAATGAGTGCGGGACGGGTGCTGATTGTGGACGATGAACCGCAGATCCGCCGGGTTCTGCGAATGGCTTTGACCGATCATTCCTACGAGGTGGAGGACGCTCGCAGCGGTGAGGAGGCGATGGAAAAGATCTCCGGCGAGAAATTCGATCTGATTCTGCTGGACATGAATATGCCGGGAATGGGCGGGATTGCGACCTGCCGCGCGATGCGCGACAAGATTGATGCGGTGATCATCATGGTCACCGTGCGGAACACAGAGGTGGAGAAGGTAGCGTGCCTCGATGCCGGCGCCGACGACTACGTGACGAAGCCGTTTGGGATGCCGGAACTGCTGGCGCGCATGCGGGCCGCACTGCGCCGGGCGGTACCAAACCTGGAAAGTGCTCCCAAACTGGTAAAGATCGGGGATGCGGAACTGGACTTCGTCGCGAGAGCGGTGCGGAAAGACGGCGTGGAGCATCATCTGACGCCGAAGGAATTCGACCTCATGCACTACCTGTTGACGCATGCCAATCAGGCTGTTTCGCATCGGGAGCTACTGCAGAATATCTGGGGCCCGGATTATGGCGGCGAGGTGGAGTATCTGCGGGTCTTTATCAAGCAACTGAGGAAGAAGATTGAGCCGGAGCCGGCCAAGCCGCGATATTTATTGACGGAGCCGTGGTTTGGGTACCGGCTGCAACTGGAGTCCGCGACAGGCTCCTAATTTATGAAAGAATGAAGCATGGCAAATAGCAGCATGGAAATGCAGGAATCTCTCATGGTTGAGGCTGTCGGGCGCCTGTTTGCAGCGACAGTGACGCGGAGAAACTTTACGAGTATGGGGAGAGTCAGGCGCAGACTCTCGGAATCCGTGAAGAGGGGCTTTGAATTTCCGGTTTAACGGAAAGAGCAATTTTTCACCGGGTGGGCCAGTTTCTGTGAGGGCCTCGACGGCGTCGGTACTACCAATCATGAAGCGTCGTTCCATGGATTAAACACGACCACGCCGAGGTCACGAAAGTCATTCACGTTTCGCGTGACAAGCGTGAGGCCGTGTTCCAGCGCAGTCGCGGCAATCTGTCCATCTGCGGTATTGAGCGGCAGGCCAAGGCACTGGCGTTGGGCTTCCAGTCTTCCCCAGCGCTCCGCAATGGCATCCGTAACAGGCAAGCTACGACCCGCAAACTACTCTCTGACTTCCACCTCAAGCCACCGCTCCAGCTCCTTGCGCCGCTTGCCAGCGGCAAGCAGCTCGCACCCTTTGCGAATTTCCCCAAGCATAACGACGCTTATGAAAACAGAATGCTCCGCTACTGAATCGACCCATTGAACAACTCGTGCCTCGGGTTGGGGATTGCGAAATTCAGAAGGGATATTGGTGTCGAGTAGAAAACCGCTCACAGGTGAACTGGCTGCCCGGTGGACGGATTACGGCTTAAGTCTATGTCGTGGCCACGCAGGGGCGCAAACAATTCGGACAAGCGTTTTCTTTTCAAAACCTTCGCGGCGGAGTCCTCCTGCGTGCGTTTGAAATCGTCAATGGCGATACAGCAGAACGTAAAATCGGCGCTGCTACCCTTCCTTCCCCACTCGTCCAGGCAGCGCTCGTAGCTGGGGCATGCCGCGCGGCGCGGCCGGTCAGAACATCGAAGGGGGAAGCTGGCGCTTCCGGTTTCGGTTGGGTCGGCGCCACAAGGCCCTTACCCTCCAGCTCCGCAGGAGTCATGATGCGGCCGGGTGTACCTCGTCAGTCGTCACGGGCGGGCAATTCAGGGCATACTTGCGCTGCCGTTGAAGCTTCCGGCCACTACGCGCCTTCTAAGTAAGTCGCCCGCAA
>PLFE01000038.1:0-14049 GCA_003136675.1 Bryobacterales bacterium | reverse complement strand
GCACCCTTTGCGGGCTAGCTGGCGCTATTTGAGGTCGTCTAACTCGCTGAGTCGCACCGAGGGGTTCTTGAAATAGACGAACATCCGGGGTCGTCCGGATTTCTTCCAGGCATTGAAGGCTCGGGCGACCTCGTGTTCCGTACCAGTTTCCGAAGAGGCAACAATTTCACTGCCGAACCTCGCGCCGAAAATTGCGACCAGGATGTCGCAACTCTCAATCGGAAGATCCTCGTCGATGGCGCCCTGCATGCCGTGGGAGTGGATGCCGAGTCCGGAATCCTCTCCCCATCCATAGACGTCGATGGCGAAGTCTTTTTCGATGCCCAACGAATGATTCAATTCGTCTGCGATTGACGAAACGGTTTGTCGCTCTGGGGCGACGCGACAACTACGCGGATGCGTCTCATCCCGGAATTATGGCCGTTCCGTCGCAAACATTCTGAGCCTCGATTTTATGCGCGGAAGGCCCCCGATCGACCTCAGCGGGAAACATTTCTACTTTGCCGTTGACAGCGTTTTTCTCGCCCCTTGCGCGAAAGCCATTTTAGGCATAGACTTCCCGTCGGAGGTTTCACAAAATGGGACAACTTAATTGGAAGCGGTTAATCCTGGGTGGTCTATTGGCGGGGTTGATCATTGATGCTTCGGAGGTGCTGGTGAACGGCGTCATCTTCCAGGCCGACTGGGCTTCGGTGATGGAGGGCCTGCATAAGTCGCCCACCCTCAGTCCGAAGCAGATGATCGTAATGAATCTATGGGGATTCGCCACCGGAATCACGATGATGTGGCTCTACGCATCGATTCGTCCACGGTATGGGGCCGGGCCCAAAACAGCGGTGATCGCGGGGTGCGCGATGTGGCTGACGAATTATGCCCTGGGGAACGTATTCCCGGTGGTCACGCACATTTTCCCTCTTCCGTTGTCGATGATCACGGTGTCGATTGGTTTGGTGGAAGCGGTTGTGGCAGCCGTGATTGGGGCGTGGGTCTATCAGGAAGCGAGTCAGCCCGTGTCACGCGCCGCCGCGGCCTGACCGGCTACGCCGGGCCCACGAAACAATCGACCATACGCTTCCGCCAATACAAATGACCACGAGCGTTAACACGATACTCTCGAAGCCCGTCGATTGCGACATCCGGATCAAATGCCGTCCGTAGTGAATGGCCAGCCAGCCTTCGAGCAGGAAGCGCGTCAGCCTTGCCGCCGCGATGATGCCCAGCAATCGCACCCGCGGATACTTTAGCGCCGCGGCGGCCATTACAAAAACCGTGAAAGGAAACGGCGGCGGCATCAGCGAAGCCACCGCCAGCATGACGGCCCCTCTCTGCTCCACCTGCTTCTGCACATACGCCAGGCGGCGCCCGGAAACCCTGCCTTTGAGACCCGCCTCGCCGGCTTTCCGGCTGGCCACATCCGTGATGAAGCAGCCGAGTACCGACCCCAGGGTCGCCATCGCGGCGTAGTAGGGCATGAGTTGATGGTGCTGCGTGGTGAGAAGCACGATCAGCAGGTCATTCCCCAGAGGGAAGAACAGAAACGAGGAATCGAGCGTTCCGAGAGTCAGCAGCCCCCATCCGCCAAGGGCGATAAAGAAATGGGCGAGGTGGCGCAGGATCAGGTGCATGCTGGAGGCCGGGCAACGTTCTCAAACTTTACGTTAGCCCACTCCTCGGTAAACACCGCGCACGACGCAGCGGGACGCGATCGTTTTCTTCACCTAGCGGGCGCGTCCCGCGCTGTGCGCTCCTAAACAAAATCCAGCGCGATTACCTCGTGGACGCCGATCGATGGCGCCTCGACATGAATCGCGTCCTTCTCCTTGTGGAACGGCGCTTCTTTTGCGGCCACCAGGAGATGCGCTCTCTGGACCCGGCGATGTCCGGGGACCCGAATGGTGACGTGCTGACCCGGCAACGGGATGATTTCCCGCACCGGACCTTTCATCATCATCGGATTCGTCAGATTCACCAGATGCACGGTCATCGAGTTCTTCTGCATCCAGATAGATACATCCAGCACGCCCTTCCCTTGAATCGTTACCGGGCCCGGCTCATTCGTAGCCCACATCACCGCATTGCGAAGTAGCTTCCCGTGGTCTACATCCAGCACGTCCCAGAAGGTGCGCCCAATATCCCAGGGAAAGTAGAGCACGCGTCCTCGCCCAACCTCACGCACAAACACACCAGGGTCTTTCACGGCGCTGGGCCGGGGAAATACCTCTTCCATCGGTAAGTCCGGGTAACTCGGCACCACAGCCAGCGGCGAGTCACTCGCGTTCCCCAACGGCTTCACCAAAACGCGGTTCACGCCATTGACAATGCGCGTGGCGTCTTCAAACCCCCGGAGCAGCGGATGAAACTCACCCGTCGCCGGATCTTTCTCCAGCGTGAGATAAGAATTCAGCATTGGGCCTTCCGTCCGCCCGCCGAAGGAAGCACCGAACAAGGACGCGAGGCCGAAGTCTTTGCGCCGCACTCCCCACTCATCATAGAGCGACGTCTCGTAACTCGCCACGATACTGCCCCCGCGCTCCACGAACCCTCGAATCTGGTTACATTGCTCCGTCGAGAGGGCCGCGATGTTGGGGAAAATCAGCGTGCGGTAGCGGTCCACATGCTCCGCGTCCAGTAGCCCATCGTGGACCATCTCAAACGGAATGCGCGCTTCAACCAGGGCTTGATAGAAACCGAGGGCGGCGTCTTCTACCATGGCTCGTGCGTTCGCGCCGCCGTAAAACGTGGCCGTCTGTTGCGAGTAGACCATGGCCACGCGCGCCAACGACATCTCGTTGCGCAGATACCGTTCGTTCCTGTAATGCCATTGATAGATGTCTTCCACCACCGGCAGCCAGCGCTTATCGATGGGCTTGGCATTGAACTTCGCAAACCAGGGACGCAGATCCTGCGCGATTCCGTCAGCCACCCAGAGCCGGATCTCATCTCCACTCTGCACAGAATCCTTCCAGCGATATTCCTCTTCGAGGCCCACGCTGAAGATGCCGACGATGGGCTTCCGGCCCAGCGTGGCCCGATATTCCTTCCCGTTCTTGCCATTCGCCCAGGGCGGCATGAGTCCGCGCCGCGCCTGCCGGTCGGCGAACAGGGTGGGCGCGAGTTCGCCCACCGTCTTCATATCCAATTCACTCAGCGCGCCACCGCCCGCGTTGGCGATATAAGCGGCGTTGGGGTTGATCGCTTTGATCCTCGCATCCCACAGCCGCCATAGCTCAAACAATCGCTTCTGATGCCACACGATGTACTCGCGTCTGGCTGGATTTTGGGGATCAACGGTACGAGGCAGATCGAGACCACAGAAGTCTCGAAAATTCGCCCGGCAATGCTCGCAGTAACACATCCCCGAGCCGGCCCAACGATTCGTGAAGATTCCATCCACCCGATAGAGCGAGACGATCTCCTCAGTCACCTGGGTCATGAACTCGAAGTTATAAGGTCCCAGTGCACAGGTGATCCAAAGTTCAGGATCGGAGGTGTGCCGGCGCTTACTTCCATCCGCGCCGACCGCGATCCAATCCGGGTGCGCATCGTAGACGTCTTGATGCACCGCGTGCGGATCGGTGCGCGCCACTACGTTCATGCCGAGTTGCCGGCAGCCTTTTACCAAGTCGCCGAAGCAATCCCGATCGCCCAGCCACTGACTGCGGTAGTGCAGCGGGATCTGTGTCGGGTAGTAGGCCACGCAGCCGCCCGCGCTCAGGCAGGCCGCGTCCGCGTGAACCTTGCGGAAATAGTCCAGCCAAAATTGCGGAGAATAGTTTCCCGGGTCGTCCTCCACAAGCACGAGCTGCGCCCAGCGCATCGGCCGGTCATACCAGCCTTGCGTGGCGCCCCTTGCTCCCGTTCCGGCGGAGAGGGCTACCGCGGCGCACTGTGCGACGAACTGTCTTCGAGTGGGAATAGCACCCTAATTGTAATGTGGGGCCCGGGCGCTACTCCTCGCGATCCCCGCTCAACGCCTTCCCCATATGTTCGGGATCGCCCAGCAGCTTCACCAGTGCGCTCGTCTCCGCCTTTACCTCAACAACCGTCGCTTGATTGCTCTCGAAAGTCGCAATCAGAAGTCGGGTCGACTTGCCCGCGTCACCCATGTAGATGTAAGTGGCTTCGCCGTCGTGCCAGGAACGGACACGCACGATGCGCTGCACTCCGCCGGCCGAGAGATGCTCCATAAAGTCCTTGTCGGTCTCGGACTTCTTGAGATCTTCAAAGACGGCGATCTTGAACCCCGTAACACCTTGAGTGTGCGTCCCTTTCACAAAAAGATTCGCGACTCCCATGAGCGGCACGTGCGTCCGCGCCACACCGTAGTGCCGCTCAATGGCGCTGACGATTTGATCGAAGTCCTTATCGCCCGCGAAAACCGCGGTGCAAAGCATCAGCAACAAACCGAGCGCTTTCACGGACGCTTCCTTCCCGCGGACCAGTTGGTGGCTTCCAGGTGGGGAATGCCAAATTGGCCGCCGAGTTCGCCCAGCTGCTCCGGATTCATCTTCCCCACGATATTGACGATGGTGAAACTGGTCGGTTCGGCGTCAATCACGGCGATGCCGCCGAGTTGACCGTTGGCGTCTACCTTGAAGAAGACATCCACGTTATCGCCGCTGTCCTTCGACCGGACTCCAATGATGGTGGACCAATCCGGCTTGGGGAATTGTGCCCGAACGGATTCCAGATCGGCCTCGCTATATACCTTTTCGCGGTGAAAATCGTAACTGCGCACATAAATCCCGCGAAGTCCGCTGACCAGCTTCTTTACCTTGGCCTGATCTTCATCCGAGTCGGAGAGAAACTTCCCGGCAAGCTGTAACATGCTCCCATCCAGAGTTACGTCCACCGTCTCTTCCGCCTGGGAGGCGAGCTTTTCCAGGTTCGGAGGTAACTGGAATTGCTGCGCGCAAACAGGTAAGGTTGATGCTGCTATCAGGAAGGCCGTCGCGATTTTCATTCGTTTCTCCACTTCATTCACCAGTACGCGCGAACCTGCCCGGGAGAATGCACTTATTTTTTGATTACTCATGACACAAACTTCAAAGGTGTGATCTACGGAGTTCCGGCGGAGGGCAGCTATGCCGATTTTCCATGAACGCCTCGACACCATCATCGTCAATACGGTCAATACGGCGAGTCGTTGAGCCACGACGTAGCGCTTAATATCATGTGGACTGGGCTGAGTGCAACCAGCGGAGAAGCGTACAAGAACTGCCTTAACGCAGAAGTTCTGATAAGCGCCGGCCTTCATGTGGTCGTTGAGCATGCTACAGAGTCTGATATTTCCGTGAGACTGCGGTATATCCCCCAAGGCAGCGATCCCAACCCTCTTCCAGTCTCGTGGTCCGGATTGAAAACGGACTCTAAGGGCCGCCCGCTACCAAGAACTATTAATGCGGGCTGGAAGACGGTAGTCGTTGCACGGCCTGCAAAAGAGCAGCAGCTTGCAGTTAACACCAAGGGTTATGATCCCCGGTGGTGATCTCGCGCAGCAACGCATTCGTTTTCGAATGCCGTGGTATGAGACCGGGTTCCCACGCCACAATAGAAGCAAAAGGTGGTGCCGGTGTCGCTGCCGTGAACCCGTCTGGATTCGGCATAGTGCTGGCTGCGTCCTCAAACGTAGCGCCGTTGAGTGGCCCGCCTAACTAGCCCGCAAAGGGTGCGTCGGGCACCCTCATTGCATTCAAGTAAAGCGGCCCGCGCACTCCGTTTTGCGGGCGACTTACTTAGAAGAGATGCGTGTAGGGCTTCTTCATCTCGCGTAGATCTGAACCTGGCCCCGCCCGGGCAGTGTTGTTTTCCGCCACTCGCATCAACCGACTTCCTATGCGTTGTCGGGTATTATCGTCCTCAGACGTGCGCGTGCTGCGAGCCACGAGCCACGCAGGATCGATAAACCCTGGGCGACCAGGCAGGAGTTAATTCTCTTCCGCCGCTCTGGCAAGTCCCAGGGTCGGCGACAACCCCTGCTCCCTGAACGATTCCCGAGATGGCGACTCGACTTATTCGGTCTGCGGCCACACCGTTGCAGTCAGCTAGAAATCGGGAAAGGCGGTCCCATTTTCGGACACCTGAACCCGGAAAATCGACCACCGACTGACCTTACCGTTCAATGGAATCAGCACCTACTTAGGAAGCCAACCTGCATCAAAGGGCAGAGAACCACATGCGAAACGTTCTTTACGACCTGCGGTATGCGATGCGTGTCCTCCGCCGGACCCCGACCCTGACCGCGGTCGCAGTGCTTACTCTGGCGCTAGGTATTACCGCTATCACGACCGTCTTTGGCTGGATCGACGGAATGGTCCTACACCCGTTCCGCGGCGCCAGGGACGACGGACGACTCGCCGTGCTTGAGTCCGTCAGTGACAACGTCATGCAGAATCTGGTTTCTTACGCCGACGTCCGGGACTTCCAGGACAGCCTCCGCGGTATTTCTGGATTGTTGCTGACCGAAAAGCGCCCGGGCTCAATCGAGGATGGAGAAAAGGCCTTTTCCGTGTGGTACGAAATGGTCTCCGGAAACTACTTCGACGTCTTGGGCGTAACGCCGGTTCTGGGTCGCGCGTTCGCTCGCGACGAATACGGCGACCGGGCCAAAGGGTTCACGGCCGTCATCAGCTATCGGGTGTGGAAGGACTATTTTCATGCGGACAAGTCCGTCCTCGGGCGCACAGTGCGGATCAACCGGTACCCGGTCACCATCGTCGGGGTGGCGCCTCCGGAATTTGGCGGCGATTTCCCGGGAACGGCGCTCGACGCCTGGATTCCCGTGCCACTGACCGGAGAAGTCAGGCGCGATGCGCGCAACTTCCGGGCTATCGTCAGGCTCAAACCCGGCGTCAGCACCTCGGAGGCAAACGCTGAGGCGGCGACGGTGGCCGCGCGTCTTGCCCGTGCCTTTCCGAAGACCAACCTGGGGATCGGCGCCCGGATCGTACCGATCTGGAAGGCAAAGGAGGGTGCGTCAAGTGTTGTGGCCTGGCCGATGGCCATCCTCGGTGCGGCGTGTGGACTCGTGCTGCTGATTGCATGCGCCAACGTCGCCAATCTTCTGCTGGCTCGTTCCGCGGCACGGCAGACGGAGTTCGGCGTCCGCGCCGCCCTGGGCGCCAGTCCGGGTCGTTTGAGCCAGCAGTTGATTTTTGAAAGCCTGCTTTTGGCGGCACTGGCAACGCTTGTCGGTTTGCCGCTGGCCCTGTCGCTTGAGAATGTGCTGACCTGGTTCGTACCTCCCACAGGAGTGCCGGTGAGTTTCAACGTGCAGCCGAGCGCCCGGGTGTTCCTGTTTGCCGCTCTGGCCGGCTTCGCTTCCGCGTTAATTGCCGGGATTCCGCCCGCGTTTCAGTTGGTGCGGCGCAGCCTTGTGGATGCACTGAAGGAAGGTGGAAGAGGCGGTACACGGAGCGCGTACGCGCAGCGCATCTCCCGGGCGCTGGTGGTAACCCAAACGGGGCTGGCGCTGGCTGCCCTGGTGACGCTCGGCCTGTTTGTTCGGAGTCTTTACGGGTTAGAGAACGCTCCGGCCGGTTTCAATCACCACAACGTGACGGTGTGCCGTCTTTTTCTGTCGACGAACAACTACACGGCCCGCGAGGAGCAGGAGTTCTCGAGGCGGCTTCGCGAGCATCTGCTTGCCGCACCAGCGGTGACGAGCGCCGCCTATTCCGACACCATCCCGTTGGGGTTCGGGCTGGGAAATTGGAGCAGCGTCGCGGTGGATGGGTATGCGCCGCGGCCCGGCGAGAGCCTGGATGTGCATCACGCCTCGGTGTCGCCCAGCTACTTCGACTTGCTGCGGATCCCGCTTCTCACCGGCCGCGATTTCCGGGCCGAGGATGACGAAACGGCACCGGGCGTCATGATCGTCAACGAGTCTTTTGCGCGGCGCTTTTTCGACGGCCGCGACCCCGTGGGGCACCGGGTGCAGATTTACGGCAAACCGTTCAAGATCGTAGGAATGGTCAAGGACAGCAAGTACTACAATCTGTCGGAAGCGCCGCAGCCATACTTTTACATGTCCTTCGATCAGGTGCACTATGGCAGTGGCGAAAACGGAGTCGCCCTTTACGCCCGGACCGAACGTGACGCGAGCGATTTGGTCCCCTTGCTCCACCGCGAAATGGCGGCCATCGATCCAAATGCCGCCGGCCTCACGGCCATGCCCTTGTCGGACTACATCTCGGCTGCCTGGTTTGGGCCGCGGATCGCCTCGTCGTTCCTCGCCGTGCTCGGCGCCATTTCCATGCTGCTCGCCGGGGTAGGTCTTTATGGAGTTATGGCTTACTCGGTAAGCCAACGGACTCGGGAAATCGGTATCCGCATGGCGCTGGGGGCCGACCCTGGGGGCGTGCTTCGGATTGTCATGAGAGAAGGCTTACTGCTGGCTTTATTGGGGATCGCCGCTGGCCTCGCGATCGCCCTAGCAGCGACCCCGCAGATGCAGCCTCTGCTTTACCAAGTCAGTCCAGCTGATCCTGTGAGCATGGCGGGGGCGGCGCTGTTCCTTATTGTGGTCGCGCTACTTGCAAGCCTGATCCCAGCGCTACGAGCTATGAGGGTTGACCCGATTCGCGCGCTCCGCCAGGAGTGACCGGCTGCGGGCTGGTGGCAGCGCCAGCGGGTTGAACCGGCTACGAGAGTCGAACTTCGCGGCACGATTCGACCATATCAGTGACCCACGGATTCCTCTGACGAGGCTATTTTTTGAAGTGAATGTCCATCATCAGCTTAGTGAAAAGGGGCGTCACCCAAACTGAGATTTCCGCGCCTTCCCCCGCCAGCGCGGATTCAGCCAGCCTCCGCAGATCGTCGGCCCGGAACGAGCGGCGGATGGATTGCCTGCCATCCGTTGCGGCCACCCGGCTCAAAAGCGGGCCGAGCAGAGTGGTGAAAAGAACCATCGGGAGCCAGTGCCGCACCGGGTCCACGCAGACGAAACGCTTCACGGACCGGCTCAGGTTCCGCAGCAGCGCGATCACCTGATCGTCGGTTAAATGGTGGAGCACCATCACCGCCACGGCGGCATCCGCCTGGGGCAGCGGATCGCGCGTGGCATTCGCCGTAATCACAGGCACGCCCGGCACGGCGCACTCGGGCGGATTGATGTCGATTCCCGTGACCTCGCGCAGCCTGAGGTCCCGTTGCAAATAAGCGAGTAGCGCGCCATCGCCGCATCCGATGTCGATGACGCTTTGCGGCTTATCCCCGCGCTTCAACCTGGTGACAAGCGTCCGCCAGTTGCCCATCAGCGCATGAACCAGCTTCAGATCGCGATGAAACTTCCGTGTAACGTCTGGCGGCAGATCGGGCTGATCCATGATTTCCAATTCCAGCGAACGCGTTTTCAACATGTGCAAGCGATATAATTCTGGCATTCTTTCACCACACCCTTATGAGTGAACTCACACGCCGTACTCTTCTTGCCGGAATCGCCGCTGCTTCGGCCGCAGTGAAGGCGTCCGCCGCAAACCCGCCATCGTGGAGGCCCAAGCTGGGCATCCTCGGGAAATATACTCCTGCCAACCTGGCCTTCGCCAAGGAAGAAGGCTTTACCAGCATGGGATTTTGGGCGCAAGGCGGCGATACGCTGTCGCCCAAAAAGGTGAATGACGAGATGCTGCACAACGTGCGCGCCGCCGTGGAGCAGTCCGGAATCTATCTATCGGTGGTGGGTTCCACGAACAATCACATCGCGCCGGACCCGGCTGTGCGCAAGCGCGAGAATGACCACTTTAAGGGCGTGATCGAGATCGCCGGCAAACTCGGCGCGCCATATGTCGGCACCGCGTCCGGCATCCATCGCGGCAAAACTCTCAAGGAGCAATCGGCGGAAGTGGTAAAGGTTTACGAGGCCGAATACTTCCCGCTCTGTGAGAAATACAAGGTGCGAATTCTGTGGGAGCCGTGGCCGGAGGGGCCAAATATCGCCACCGGTCCGCAAGGGTACGACGCCCTCTTCAGCGCCTTCGGGAATTCTCCTTATGTGGGTTTGCAGTATGATCCTTCGCACCTGGTGCGACAGTTCATGGACCCCATCCAGACCGCGCGCGACTATGCGGACAAAATCTACGACGTGCATCTGAAGGACACCGAGATCGAATGGCATATTCTCCGCAAAGTGGGCATTCATCCTTTCGATGACGCGGATTGGTGGCGTTATCGCATTCCCGGCAACGGCTCAATCGACTGGCCCGCTTTCTTCACCGTGCTGGAGGAACGCGGCTACAAAGGCGCGATGAACATCGAGCACGAAGACGATCTATATGGAGCGATGCCGCCGGGCGACGACTTCACCGAAGACTATAAGAACGGCTTCCGCATCGGCCATCGCTACCTGCGCCAATACGTGCCGGCTTAGTTAAAGGTGCCGTTTCACGAACGAACAGATGTGGTAGCCGTCGATGAACTTGAACGGAGATTCTCCCATGGTGTAGTGTCCGCAGGGCAACACCACCACGCGATAATCCAGCTTCCGCGCCTTAATATGATCCACCGCGATCTTCGAATACTCCGGCAAAAACGTAGTATCGTACCGCGTATAGATGAATAGGCTCTTCTTCGGCAGCGCCGCGAACTTATCCATGTAATGCGACGGGTTCAGTGCGTCCCAAACCTTGCGGAGGGATTCCAGCGAGATGTTCGTTTCCAGGCTCTCTTTAATATGCTGCGTGGAAACACCCGTCCAAACCACGTCCGCAAAGTAAGCCGCGCAGTGGTTGAAGACGTTCACGCGAATGCGCTCATCATGTGAACTCGCGAGGAACGCGTAGCAACTCCCCAGGCTGGTACCCACGATGGCGAACTCGTTGAAGCCCTGCGTCTCCAGCCAATCGATGGACGCCCGCACATCCAGCACCGCCTGCCGCGTCGCGTCCAGAGTGCGCCCAATATTCGAACTGACCGCGTAGTCGGCACGTTCCAGTTCGGGTGGCATGCGGTCGTCGTGATAAGGCAGGCTCACCCGCACCGACGCGATCCCCAGCTTCTGAAATCCCTGGCAAAGAGCCACGTGCTGGTGTGGCGATGAATTCCAGTGCGGCAGCACCACCACGGCCTTCTTCGTGGGTCCCTGTTTCAAACCACGCATCGGCTTCGCGGGAAAGAACCGCAGCCGCATCGTGTTGTTCGCGACGACGGGCGATTGCACAGGCGATGGAAACGAAACCCACTCGCCATCAAACTGGAACTCGGTGGGCTTCTGGTAATTGAAAAACTCCGCGCTGTCGCTGAGCGCCAGTTCGTTGATGACGCGGATGTAGTTCTCCGGATCATGCCCGTTACGAGGCAACCGGCGAGCTTCCGGCCAGGTCTCCAACCAATCGAGCCCCCACTCAAACGGCCGCACCACGCGATTGGTGGCGGCGTTGCAGAGCTTGCTCTCCCATGCCTCCATGCGGCGCGAATACCAGTTACCGATCATCTACTTTGAGGTTAGCAGCCTATTCCGGCGGCTGGATCAGAGGAATCGCTTCTCTGCGCCCTCTTCGATAGACACGAAAGTCCGCGAAGTCTGTTGTGATCACCGGGTGCCGGGGATGCAGTTCGCTCAACCGGATCAGGCACAGGTCGGCGAGATCGGGTTGCCTGTCTGCGTAGCGCGCCGCCAACTCCGCCAGCCTCGGAATATGATCCCCCACCGCGAAGGCGGGCCGCACCAGGCCGTCCCGCACGAAAGCGAGGGCCAATGCGGCGCTTCCTAAATGAAAAGCCGTCTCGGCCAGCACCGCTTCGCAAGTCAGCAACGGTTCCGTCACTTGGTTGGCGATCTGAAGCGCCCACTCGTGATAGCGATCGCGCCGGTTCGCGAATGCGACCAGCAGTCCCGTATCGGCGATCGCTTTCATTTGCGGGAAAAGCCTTTCCGCATCGAAAGGCCGGCCGGGCCCTGTACCGCGCCCGCCAGCCGAAAGAACGGCTGCTTGGATGAATCTCGCGCTCTTTCGAGTTCCATCCGCACAAGGCGTCCGCGAGAAACACCGGATGCGCGCGCCGTCTCCTCCAGCCATTCCGCAAGATCCTCAGGTAAGCGAATGGTGAGTGTGTTACTCATTTGCTCCAAGTGTAACACCACCAACTTGGTTTTGGCGCTCGAAGGTACCCTCCGGTAGCATTCAACGGCAACGGATTCGCGCTCTCACCTCCCTGATCGTGAAACCTGAAAGATCCTCCGGCGCTTGAAAGCGAGCGTAGAGGCACTCGCCAAGTTGGTTTTCGCCTCGTGGTCTCTCATGAGACACTAAATTCAGATGTCGCGGCAGTCCATCCTGAGCCCGCCGGCCGCCCTGAACGCGCTCGAGACGGCGCTCGGTTCGGCCATCCGCGGCAAGCCCGAAGTAATCCGCCTGTCCCTGGTCTGCCTGCTCGCCCGCGGACACCTCCTCATTGAAGATGTCCCCGGAGTCGGCAAAACCACGCTGGCCCATTCGCTCGCCCGCGCCATCGATTGCAGCTTCCATCGCATCCAGTTCACCAGCGATCTGCTGCCCAGCGACGTCCTTGGCGTCACCATCTACAACACCCACACCGAAGCCTTCGAGTTCCGGCCTGGCCCGGTCTTCACGAACATCCTTCTCGCGGATGAGATCAATCGCACCACGCCTAAAACCCAGTCCGCGCTGCTCGAATGCATGAACGAGGGTCAGGTCACCATCGACGCGCGGTCAATGCCGCTTCCCGAACCTTTCTTCGTCGTCGCCACGCAGAATCCATCCGAACACCATGGCGCTTACCCGCTCCCTGAATCCCAGCTCGATCGCTTCCTGCTGCGCCTGCGCATCGGGTATCCGGATGCGGCCGCCGAGCGCGACATCCTGCGCAAGTCCGGTCATTCGGGCGAAACCGTAAACCCCGTCTGCACCGGCGCCGAAATCATCGAATTGCAGCGCCAGGTGGAACTCGTGCGCGCCGACGAATCCATTCTCGATTACATCCTCGCCATTGTGGAACGCACCCGCATTCACGAAGCACTGCAGCTTGGCGTCAGCCCGCGAGGTTCGCAAGCCATCTTCCGCGCCGCCCAGGCTCGCGCATTTATGAATGGCCGCGACTACCTCATCCCGGATGACGTGAAGAGCCTTGTGATCCCCGTCTTCGCGCACCGCGTGATCGTGCAGTCGCGTAGCGCGCTGGGCGTGCGCCGCGGCGAAGCCGCCGATCGTATTCTGGAAGAGATATTGACCCAGGTGGAAGTTCCCCTGTAGTCCACACGAATAATGAAAACTGCAATCATCGGTCTGCCCATGACGGGCAAGACCAGCTTATTCACCATCCTGACCGGCGTCGCGCAGGAGACGCGCGCCGGCTCCCTTTCGGTCCGTACGGGAATCGCAAAGGTACCCGACGCGCGTGTCGACGCGCTGGCCGGGCTCTTCGATCCGCCCAAGATCACTTTCGCGACGGTCGAATATCTCGACTGCCCCTCCATCTCGAAAGAGTCTCTGCGCGATCCCGCGTTCCTGGCCGGCCTGAAGGTGGCCGACGCTTTCGCGCACGTGCTCCGCGTTTTTGAAGACGATACCGTCCCGCACGAGCATGGCTCGGTAGACCCCGTGCGAGATCTCGGTGACGTCGATACCGAACTGATTCTCAGCGATCTCATGGTGATCGAAAAGCGCCTGGAGCGTCTCGAAAAAGATCGCAAGAAGCAGAAAACCCCTGAACTCGATGCGGAATTCGAATTGCTCGAAAAGGCCAAAGCCATGCTGGAGAGCGACCAGCCGCTGCGCAATCTCGAACTCAACGTGGAAGATGAAAAGCGCATTCGCGGCTTTGGTTTTCTTTCTCAGAAACCCATGCTTTGCGTGCTGAACCTGGGCGAATCCGACGCCGCCAATCTCCATGCGAGGGAAGAAGCATTCCGCGCCGGTCCGCTTGCCGGGCGCAAGCAAACCGAAGTCACCGGCATCTGCGGAAAAATCGAAGCCGAACTCGCGGAACTTCCGCAAGCCGAACAGCGCGATTACCTCGCCAGCTACGGCCTCAGCGATTCCGGCCTGGAACGCTTGATCGACGCCACCTACCGGCTGCTCGGGCTCATGT
>PLFE01000068.1 GCA_003136675.1 Bryobacterales bacterium | reverse complement strand
CAGGACTAAAATTGGCATCCCCCTTGACAATCTAGGGAACCCGCGCCATACTTCCCCTAGAACGTCATAGGAGACTCGATGGCCAAGTCGGCAACGCCTGCGCTTTTGCAGGGAACCCTGGATCTGCTGATCCTTCACGCACTGCAGCGCGGCGAGATGCACGGCTACGCGATCGCGCAATGCATCCATCTGCTGTCCGATGAGGCGCTGCGGGTTGAAGAAGGATCACTTTATCCCGCGCTCTACCGGCTCGAACTGGACGGCGCCATCAAGGCCAGATGGGGCCTCTCTGAAAACAACCGCAAAGCCAAATATTACGACATCACGGCGCGCGGCAAGAAGCTGATGACGCAGCAGCAGGAGACCTGGAGCCGCCTGTCGGTGGCGGTCGACCGCGTCCTCGCGAGGTAGCAAAAACCAATGCGCCGCACATTTCTCAAGCTCTTCCGACGCCGCACCCTGCACCACGACCTGGAAACGGAACTGGCATTCCACAATGACATGGCCGCCGCGAACGGCAACCCAATCCCCCTCGGTAACCCATCCATCATTAAAGAGAACGCCTTTGACTTATGGCGTTTCAACGGAATCGAGAACATCTGGCGTGACCTGGTTTACGCCGTGCGCTCGCTCAGCCGCAGTCCCGGCTTTGTGCTGAGCGCGCTACTGTCGCTCGGCCTCGGAATCGGCGTGAACACGGCCATGTTCTCTATCGCGGTCGAGTTCCTGTTGAGCGAGCCCTCCGTGGTGGACGCCGGATCGTGGGCGTCGGTTTACCTGGGTGACTCCAATCATGCGAAGCCACAGGTGGTTCAATTTCTTCGGGATAGCGGCGTGTTTCGCGAAGTGGTGGGCGAGAACTGGGAGACTTCCATCAACTGGAATGACGGCCGGGACACGCGCCCCATCTTCAGTGTTCAAACGACGAAGAACTATCTCTCGGCGCTCGGGGTTCCGCTCGCTTACGGACGCGGTTGGACGGAAAACGACGGCGGAAACGCTGTCGTGCTGCATCACCGTTTTTGGCAGCAGCACTTCAATGCCGATCCATCCATCGTCGGCTGCTCCATCAATCTCGATGGCCGCGCTTATACGGTGGTTGGGATACTCCCGGAATCTCACCGGACTCTGATCGGCTACGGCTTATCTCCGGATGTCTACCTACCGCACTCCCTACCCGATACGCTGCTTGAAATCTATGTCCGGTTGAAACCGGGCATGTCGCTCGACCAGGGTCGCACAGCGCTGCGCACACTGGCGGATCGCCTGGATCAGGCGATGCCAAATCCCTATGTGAAATATGCCGCGGGGATACGGGTGACACCGCTGGCGGGATTTGCCCGTCTCAGGCAGGAGCAGGGCGCATCCGCCATCGGTCTCTTTTTCGTGGTGCTTCTGGTGCTGGCCAGCCTGGTATTTCTGATCGCCTGCGTGAACGTGGCCAGCTTATTGCTGGTGCGCGCGTCGAACCGGAAGCAGGAGATCGCGATCCGGCTTTCTTTAGGCGCCAGCCGCGGGAGACTTTTGCAGCAGTTACTCGCCGAGAGCCTTCTGCTTTCGGCTTTCGGCGCGGGCATTGGTTTCGCACTGGCGGAACTGGTCGCGCGCCTCCTGGCCAGTATCGAGCTGCCCGTGCCTGTTCCCATCCGTCTGCAAATTGAACCGGATTGGCGCGTGGTTGCCTATGCCGCGGTGTTGGGCGTTGCCGCGACTTTGGTGTGCGGATTGCTCCCCGCCTGGCAGTCGGTAAAGGAATCCTTGACGTCAAGCGCGCACCGTGAGCGCCGGATGCGAATGCGCCGCGGGTTAGTGATCGCGCAGATTGCTGTGTCGGTGATCGTGCTCGCCACGGGGTCGTTGTTCCTGCGGAATTTGTTGCTCGCTCGAAGCATCAATCCTGGATTCGATGTGCTCCACACGCTGCGCGCGGATGTTCACTTGCCGCCGGTACGATATAGCGACGAAGCTGTGCAGAAAGTATATGTCGGCCAGGCCCTTCGCGAGCTTGCGGCGATTCCCGGGGTGGAAGGAGCGGCCGCGGCGCGTACGATTCCCTTCACCGAGGAAAGCCACGACAGCACAGAGTTCACATTCCCGCGAACCGGCGAGAAGGTTCACGTACGATTTCATTGGAATGGTGTCTCGCCCGGCTTTTTTCGCGTGATGGACATCGCTCTCGTGGCCGGGCGCGATTTCAATGGCGAGGACAGGGACGGCTTGCGCGTGGTGGTGGTGAACAGGAATTTCGTGGAGCGCTATCTGAAAGACTCCGACGCCATTGGGACCACCTTCCAGTGGGGGGACGACAAGGCTCTCTATGAGATTGTCGGAGTGGCTGCCGGCACCAAGAACATGACTATTGGTGAAGATGACGAACCGCAGCTTTACCAACCGCTGGCGCAGATTCAGAATGGCCGTCCGCAGATTCAATTCGTGCTGCGATCGGCCACGCCTCCGCAGACTCAGTTGGCCGCCGTTCAAAATGTTCTCCGGCGCGTGGAGCCCGGAGCGGGAGTGGAAGTCTCAACAATGTATTCCAGTATCGGACTGGCCTTTTTGCCGAGCCAGGTGGGCGCCGGACTGATGGGCGGCATCGGCGTTCTGGGGTTGCTGCTGGCGACGATCGGACTCTACGGCGTGACCGCTTATTCCGTGGCGCGGCGCACGCGCGAGATTGGCGTCCGTATTGCTATCGGGGCGACCAGGAGTAACATCATGCGGCTGGTCTTAGCCGAATCGCTCCGGCTGCTGGTCGTCGGGTCCGCCGTGGGACTGGCGATTGCGTTCTTCGTGACCAAGCCGCTGGCCATGTTCTTTGTGCCGGGTTTGGGCGCAGCAGATCCGGTGAGCTTCGGAGCGGTTGTTCTAGTGCTGGCCGCCACGGGGTTCATCGCGACTCTGGGACCCGTGCGTCGTGCCATCCGCGTAGATCCGGTGACTTCGCTACGATACGAATAACGTGACTGCGGCGGCGGCGAAATTTGAGTTTGAACAGCGCTTCTGGATTATCGGGTGCCTCTTCTGGGTGGGATTTGGGCTCTACCAGATCGACCATGTGAACTTCGCGCAGGCCCTGCTGCATCTCGCCGCGCCTTCGATGAACCCCGATGGAGCGCGGGGCATGCTGGCGCTGCGGCTACTGTTCGCGGGCGGAGCGCTACTGGTGTTTCTGGGCGCGTTGCTCCGCACCTGGGGGACGGCGTACCTGCGTACGGAAGTGGTGCATGACATGACCCAGCATTCGGAAGCTTTGGTGGCGGATGGCCCTTATCGATATGTCCGCAATCCTTTGTACCTGGGGAATCTGCCGCTGGTGGCGGGCGTGGGGTTGCTGGCCAGCCGGGCGGGCTGGTTCTTCATGGTGTTCGGGATGTGGTGGTTTGTGTATCGCCTGATTCGTCGGGAAGAAGCCGGATTGCTTCAGACTCAGGGCGAGCCGTACCGCGCGTATTTGAAAGCGGTTCCGCGGCTGTGGCCCTCGCTCACTCCGCGCGTGCCTGCGGCGCTAGGCCAGCCGCGCTGGGGACAGGCGATTGCCGCGGAGATGTTCATCTGGCTCTTCGGCGTGGCTGTGCTCAGCTTCGCGATCACGCTGAATTTCATGGTGACGTGCATCATTTTCGCCGCCAGCTTATTGGTCTATTTCATTGCGATTTATGCGGTAAAAAAGCGAGCAGGGAAATGAAAGGATGGCCAGCGGTCCCAGGGGATTGAATTGCAGAGCGGCTACCACGTGGCCGTGGAGCAGGCTGGCGCAGGACCGGGTCAATCCACAGAGGGGGCACGGCAACCCGGTTAACCACCGGAACGGGCACACCAATGAGAAGCTCGGAGAATAGCTTCCCAATCCGAAGCAATAGACCAGCCAGGCGAGCCAAAGTCCGGCCAATAGGATGGTGCGATCAGAAACGCGGAGGTACAAGACCCGTCGGGGCGACCACGATTTCCACGATCTCGACATCGGGCTGAGTGGCATAGATGATGAGGTAGACCAGCAGCGGAAGCAGGCAAAGCAGAAATCCGACGATGGCCCAAACCACCTTGAATTCCTTCTTTTTCTGCATCGTCAAAGAGACAGCTGTTTTGTTGGCAACAACGAAGCCCTTGGCTAAATAGGTAACCATCGCTTCTTCCAGTGCCTGACCAGTGGAAACCGTAAACCTCTGAACCCGCGGCTGCGCCATCCAATCCCCCCAAAGAAGACTCTACAATGTTTCGGGCGCGGAACCTAGCGTGAGGGTGAGTTTCTGCTGCTGCCCATTGCGGAGCACGGTGAGCACTAACTTATCCCCCGCGCGTTTGCGGCTCAGGGTTTTCTCAAGATCTCCGGGACCGGTGACAGGACTGCCATCAACGCCGGTGATCAGATCTCCGCCGACACCGATTTGATAGTTCCCGACCACGACGAGTTGACGAGGTCCACGAACTCCGCCATCTTCCGCAGCGGAGCCGGGATCGACTTTTTGCACGAGAAGACCGCCGGAGCGGGGAAGGCCCAGGTCTTCCGCCAGGTCGCCCTCAATGCGAACGGTTTGCACGCCGAGCACGGGAGGTGAAATACGGCCGCTGGTGCGATACTCCTCAAGGTCGGCTTTGGCCTTGTTGATCGGCATGGCGAATCCAATGCCGATGTTGCCGCCCTCCGCGGTTCCGCCGCTCCCATAGATGGCGGTATTGATTCCGATCACGTTGCCATGGGAATCGAGAAGCGGACCGCCGCTATTGCCCGGATTGATGGCGGCGTCGGTCTGGATGAGGTCTTCCAGTTGACCTCCGTTCTCATCGCCCGCCAGACTGCGCCCGAGCGAACTGATAATTCCCGTGGTGAGAGTGCCGGCGAGTCCGAAAGGATTGCCGATGGCCAGGACCTTCTGGCCGACCTGCAGATTGTCCGATGAGCCGAGCCGGAGAAAGGGAAGCTTGCCGGGCACTTTGATCTGCAATAGCGCGATGTCGTTCCGCGCGTCGGTGCCCAGGACGCGAGCTTTGTACTTTTTCTGGTCCGTGAGCGTCACCGTGAGTTCACGGCTTCCCCGCACGACGTGATTGTTGGTGAGGATCTGACCGTCCTCATTAATGATGAAGCCGGAGCCGATACCCTGCGCGGGCATCAATTGCATGAAGAAGCCGCGCTGCATCACGACGCTGGTGATGTTCACCGTGGCGAGGTGCGCGTCCTTATAAATATCGATGTTGTTTTGTTCATCCACTTCGAATCCGGACCCGTGCGCTGTTGCGGGCGCGGACCACAGACGCCCCGCCGCGGCGAGCGGCCTCAACATGCGGCCCACCCGAAGATCGCGCGAGGTGACGTACCAGAAGCCGCCTACGATGATGGCGGACAAAAGCAGAGTTCTTGCTCTCATATTCCTTTCTCTATTGTGGCAAGTGACAGGAAGACCTCTCGCGTTTGACGCAGGGTATCTTCCTTCGTCCCGTTTGTATCGATCAGAAAGTCGGCGTATTGGCGCTTCTCAAGAACGGGCATCTGGCTGGCGAGGCGCGCCACAACGGCGGGATCGCGCGCCATGGCGCGCTCCAGTTGAATCGCGGGCTCGCACCAGACCACGATCAGCCTGTCGTAATCGCGATACGAGCCGTTTTCGATCAGAATAGCGGCTTCGACCACGCCGATGGCGTGCGGATCGAGATATGCCATGGCGGAGAGAATTTCGTCCTCACGCCGGCGGACGGCGGGATGCACGATGGCATTCAGAGCGGCAAGTTTGGCAGGGTCTTCGAAGACGATGGAAGCGAGGCTGGCGCGGTCGATCTGGCCGCCGTCGGTGAGAATCGACGGGCCCAGAAGGGCCACCACCGCACCGCTCTCGCGGGCCAGAACTTCATGACCCAGCAGATCGGCGTGGATGACGTGGCACCCGAGGCGCTCCAGTTCCGCGGCGACGAATGTTTTCCCGCAGCCGAGGCCGCCCGTGAGTCCGACTTTCAGCATCTCAGATTGCTTTACGTTCGGCGGCCTCGACGGTGTTGACCATCAGCATAGCGATGGTGAGTGGTCCCACTCCTCCAGGGACGGGCGTATACGCGCCGGCGACCTCAGCCATGGCGAGCGGGTCCACATCGCCCACCAGCACGCTCCCTTTCGCGTCGAACTGCTGCAACCGGGCGGCGTCGTGGCGATAGATTCTTTCGGCGGCGTCGCGGGAGGTGATGCGGTTCATGCCGACATCGATCACGGTGGCTCCGGGCTTGATGTATTCGCGCGTAAGCATCGCCGGGCGTCCCATGGCGGCCACCAGAATATCAGCTTCGCGGCACACGGCCGGCAAATCCACGGTGCGGGAGTGAGCCGTGGTGACGGTGGCGTCTTCGGCAACCAGCAGCATCGACATGGGCTTTCCGACGATGCTGCTGCGGCCCACTACGGTGGCGCGCCGGCCGGACATCGGAATGCCGTGGCGCTTCAGCAACTGAATGATTCCGGCGGGAGTGCAGGGTCGCGGCCCGGGACGGCCTGTGGAAAGCATCCCGACATTGCAGGGATGAAAACCGTCTACATCCTTGGCGGGCGAGACGCGCATCAACACCGAGGCTTCATCCACCTGTGCCGGCAGGGGAAGCTGGACGAGGATGCCATCGATTTCCGGTTGGGCATTCAGGGCATCCACCATGGCGAGCAGCTCTTCGGTGGTGACGGATTCCGGCGGCGTGAGAGTTTCACTGTAGATACCAACATCACGCGCGGCGCGTGTTTTCCCCGCCACATAGATCTGCGAGGCGGCGTTCGAGCCCGCGAGAATGACCGACAGGCCGGGCGCGCGGCCGAGTGTTTGGGTGAGCTTCTGGACGCGCGGAACCAGCTCCGCCTTGATCTCATCGCGTATGCGCGCGCCATTCAAGATAATTGCCATTTGTAATCAGGTTACTCGCTTGCATAGTTCTTGCGAACCCTTTACCTGTTTGGTGCGTATTAGCGGCAAGGACCCTGACATGGCTACACGCTCGAAGAAGAAACGCTTTCTGTGGTTTTTGATGATTCCGATTGTCTTGCTGGGCGGATTTTTCACGATCCGCGCGTTGGGGCACACTCCAGCGAAAATCGACCCGGAGAAGATTGCCAAGGTGGAGCGCATGGACCTGGCGCGTTCGGTGGTGGCGACGGGGAAGATCGAGCCGGTGCGGCAGGTGGAAATCAAGTCCAAGGCGAGCGGCATCATCCAAAGTCTGCCGGTGAACTTTGGCGACTTTGTGCATCAGGGGCAGGTAATCTGCGAACTGGATAAGAACGACCTGACACCGCGATTGACGGAAGCGAAAGCGGCATTGGCGGTGATGGCCGCGCAACTGCAATCGGCGCGGGCGGATTACGAGAAGTACAAGGTGGATGCGGAAGGTCCGGATGTGCCGTTCCTGAAGAGCGACAGCGAGCGGGCGCAGAAGCTGTTTGCGGCGGGCCTGGTGGCCCAGAATGCGCGCGACGAATCCGAAAAGATGTATCAGATTGCGTTGAACAAGATGAAATCGGCCCGCGTGAATCTGGGTAGCGCGCAGGCGGCGATCGCGAAAGCGCAGGCGCAGTACGATCAGCAGGCGGCCGTGGTTTCGCGTTCCGAGGAAGACCTTCGGAATGCGACGATCACCTCTCCGCTGGATGGCATTGTCCTCTCGCGCGACAGCGAAGTGGGCAGCGCGGTGAGCTCGATTCTGGTGGTTGGTTCGAGCGCGACGCTGATTATGACGCTGGGTGATCTGGATGAGGTGTATGTGAAGGGCAAGGTGGATGAGAGCGACATCGGCAAAGTCTATCTGGGTCAACCGGCGCGCATCACCGTGGAATCTTTCAAGGATCAGAAGTTCAACGGGAAGGTGACGAAGATCTCACCCATGGGCACGGAAAAGGATAACGTGACCACCTTTGAAGTACGCGTCTCCATCTCGAATGAGAGCCGTAAACTGAGGGCGCTGATGACGGCGAATGCCGAGATCATTCTGGAAGAACGGCCCAAAGTGCTCACGATTCCCGAAGGCGCGGTGCTGTACACCAAAGACAAGAAGACCCAGGCGGAGATTCCGAGCCCCACGGAAGCGACGGGCAAGCGCCGCGTGGATATCGTTACCGGAATCAGCAATGGCGCACGCACCGAAGTGCTGAAAGGTTTGACGGAAGGCCAGCAGGTATTGCTGCAGTGACCTACCTGAAGGAGCTGTTCGGCCAGGTGTTCGGGAGCCTGCTGCGCAATAAGCTGCGCAGCTTTCTGACGATGGCCGGGATCGCCTGGGGAATTGCTTCCATCGTGATCATTGTGGCGATGGGCGACGGATTCAAGGAGGGCCAGCGGAATAATATGCGCGGCCTGGGCGAGAACATCGTGATCCTGTTTGGCGGGCGTACGGCGAAGCAGGCGGGCGGCCAGCGCGCGGGGCGCAGGATACGGCTCACTTATGACGATGTCGATGTCATTCGCCGCGAATGCTGGATGGTGGAGTATGCGATCGGCGAGATTGAAAGCACCAACCGCGGGACCAGCAGTTACAACAGCGGAGCTTTCGACACCGATGGCGTCGAGCCGGATTTCAATAAGCTTCGGAATGTGGCGATCGCGGAAGGCCGCTGGTTTTCGGATGACGATGACAAGCAGGGCCGCCGCGTCGCGATAATTGGTTCCAAGGTAAAGAAGCAACTGTTTGGAGGGCGCACCAAGATCCTCGGCGAGCAGATCGCGATCAATTCGCTGCCCTTCGAGATCATCGGACTACTGGCGGATAAGAATCAGAACTCCAGCTACGGCAGCCTGGATGAGAGTAAGATCTTTATTCCTTACCAGACCGCGGTGCGAGATATTCCACCCAAGGAAGCTTATTACTTCGCGGGCCTGCTGGATGACATTATCTATAAGCCGCGTTCTCTGAAGGAGTTCGAGGAGGCGCGTTTGCAGGTGGTGAAAGTGCTGGCCCGGAACCATAGCTTTGACCCCGCCGACCCGAGCGCGCTTGGGGTTTGGGATACGGTGGAGAACGCCAAACAGGTGGATGGAATTTTTGAATCGATGACCGTGTTTCTCTCCGCGATTGCCTTAGTTACTTTAAGCCTGGGCGGGGTGGGCGTGATGAACATTATGCTGGTCACGGTGACCGAGCGAACGCGTGAAGTGGGTCTGAGGAAGGCGCTGGGCGCGACGCGGCACCGCATCATGATCGATTTCCTGGTGGAAGGCTGTCTGCTGGCGTTCGCGAGCGGAGCCGTAGGTTGGGCGATCGCGTTTGGATTGTCATCCCTGCTGAAGCTGGTGCCGATGCCCGAAATGTTCCCCGGCCTGCCGGTGAGCGTGACCACGACGGTGATGACGTTCGGGGCGCTCACTCTGATCGCGATTCTTTCTTCCATGTTTCCCGCCTGGCGGGCGGCTTCTCTGACTCCGGTGGAAGCTCTGAGGAGCGATCGATGAAGGTCCGGTCGATTATGGGCGAGGCATGGAATGCGCTTCTGTTTAACCGCCAGCGCTCCACGCTCACCATGTTGAGCCTGGCGTGGGGCGTGGTTTGCTTCGTGATTCTGTATTCCTACGGCGAAGGGTTTGACTCCGCGCTGACAACTTCCTTCAAAGCCGTGGGACAGGATCTGATCCTGATGTTCGGTGGGCAAACTTCATCGCAGGCGGGCGGAGAGCGCAGTGGCCGGGTGATTCAACTGGAACGCTCGGATGTGGATGCGATCCGCGAGGCAGTACCGATGGTGGCGGCGATCTCACCGGAAGTTCTGATGCGGCGGACCACGGTAACGCGCGAGTACCGCACGGAGAATATGACCATTCGCGGCGTGCTTCCGGCGGACTATGGACGCGTCCGGAATATGTCGATGGGCTCTGGGCGATGGCTTTCGACCGAAGACGATTTACAGAAAGAGCGCGTGGCGGTGCTGGGCGCGGAGGCGGCCAAGAAGCTATTCGGCGAGATTCCTCCGGAGAATGAAAAGATCACGGTGAACGGAATGCAGTTCATCGTGAGCGGCGTTCTGAAGACGAAGATACAAATCTCGAACTACAATACCCCGGATAACGAGTGCGTGTTTATTCCCTACGACACGATGTCGCTGATGCATGACGTGAAGTATCCGGAAGATATCGTCTGGACGCCGGTGAACCCGATGTTCCGGCAGCAGGCGGTGAAAGATATCCGCGAGACCCTGGCGCGCATTCACAACTTCTCGCCCACCGACGACCGCGCCGTGGAAGTGATCGTGTTCAACGAGTTCATGAAGCAGATCGACGGAATGTCGATCGCGCTGCGGGTGCTGCTGGGGCTGATTGGAACATTAACGCTGGCGATCGGTGGAATTGGACTGGCGAACATCATGCTGGTTTCAGTGACGCAGCGGACGCGTGAGATTGGCGTGATCAAGAGCCTGGGGGCCACCCGGCGGTCTATCCTGTTTCAGTTTCTGATGGAGGCGATGGTGATTGTGACTGCCGGCGGCTTATTGGGTGTCCTGCTGGGCGTGGCCATTTCGCTGGCCGTGGGAACGCTGCCGCTTCTGGGTCCGCTATTCAAAGATGAGAGCGGAACCGGTGACATTCATCTGACGGTGTCAAGATTCGCGATTCTCACCTCCACGATTATGCTGGAGATTGTGGGTCTGGTTTCGGGGTTATGGCCAGCGGTGCGAGCCTCGAAGCTAGACCCGATTGAAGCTCTGCGGTATGAGTAACTAAACCATACAAACCTTTCACAACTTTTGGACAGCAAATATACATCTGGTTGCTAATCTCGCCTTGGAGGCAGTTAGCAACCTACATGAATAACCTACAAGATCATTCGCGAAGCGCGGCGAACCGGCGCTCTTTCCTGAAGAAAGGTTTCGGAGCGGCCGCGATTGGCGCGGGCGTCCTGGCGGTCGGAAAGCCCATTCTCGGGCAGTCACAGAATAGTCTGCCCGCGGGCGACGTTGCGATTCTCCGCTTTCTCGCGGCGGCGGAACTGATTGAGTCCGACCTGTGGATACAGTATGCGGAGCTGGGTGGAATCGGCAACAACCCACCCATTGAAGTGGACCCCAATCAACACTTGAACCCGTACCAGGTCGCGTTGTCAAACCTCGATGGAGATGGCCCGCAATACATCAGCAGCAACACACTGGATGAGGTGAGCCATGCGACTTTCATCAATGCCTACCTGGAATCGCGAGGCGCACAGCCGGTTAACTTCGACCAGTTCGTTACTTTGCCGGGGAGCACCGCTTCGGGATCATCCGGTAAGTTGCGACTGACCAACCTGATGAATCTCAACGTGGACACAAGCTGGTTCGTGCGGTACCGCAGCACAACCAATCCAGACTTCGGCGCCACCTACCCGCAGGCGATCGCGCTCAACGGAGTTACGGCGATTCCCAAAACCGATGCCGATTTCTTTGGCGCTTCCAATCCCAATTTTCGCGGCAACGATCATATTCAGGCGATCGCGAATATCGCGGCCTTTCACTTCGGGCAGATTGAGCAGGGGGGCACCAGCCTGTATGCAGCGATGAGCCAAAAGGTGACTGATCCGGAAGTGCTTGCAGTCACCCTTGGAATTGGAGGAGATGAGATCGCTCACTTCCTGGAATGGGTGGATTTTGCGGGTAACGGTGTGCAAGCGCCCGTTGCGCCATTCACGGACGCGAAGACGGGCCTCACGTTTCCGAATTTCTTCAGCCCGCTGAACCCGCTGATTCAACCCAGCCTGATTTTCCCGGTACCGTGCGAATTTATCAGTCCGAACCTGCCCAGGGTTTCGGTAATTCGTCCCCTGACGGATAAATTTGCCGGCGCGGTGGCCGCGGCGAACGGGTTTATCGCGAGCGGTCTGTTCTTCGGCCAGAGCCAGGCGTTCTTGAACCTGCTGATGGATCTGGCGGCGGCGGCGGATGCGGCGAGCAGGTAAGCCTTACTCCGGAAGCTGGCTTTGCAGCTTCTTGAGCGCGCGAGAAAGCGACTTGGCCTTCTTCAGGTTGTAGGTGCCTTTCGCGGTATATTCCCCTACGAAGGCATTCCAGGCGCGCGCGAATTCCGCGAGGCGCGTCTCGAACTGGTGCGCCTCATAGGCGGCCGCGCGGCGGCGGGCAGCCTCTTCGGTTTGGGAATCGGTCTGGTCCTGTTGCTGTTCCATGGCGCGACGAGCGCTCTGGAGCGCATCGAGAGTGGGATTCGTTTGCGGCATCCCATGGATTGCGAAGACGAAAGTTGCGGCGACAACAGCGAAGAGCGTATGCATTTGGGTCCCCGGTCTAACGGTAGGCCGCCCATTTCGCGTGGGGGGGGCCTTTCTTACCTAACAGGTAGGAACCGCAGGGAAAATGTTTCCAAAAAAGCTGTGACCGAAAACGGTTGCGAGTTCGGTTGGGATGGATTAGTCAGATGAGTGTTTCAAGCCGAACGTAGCTGGCTTCCATGCCGCCCTCCATTCCCGTGGCGAGCATCGTTTTACGCGACCCGGCATCCGGCAACGTCATCCGCATCGTCATCAGGGTGCCGCTGCCCTCCGGCTCAAAAATCGTTTCCACGTGGTTGTCAGGCGTGGGATCGGGCAGGTGCATACGCTCCACGTGAACGATGCGGCGGTAGGGTTCCAGCGTCAAAAATTCACCTGTCAGATAAAACCCGTTTCCTTGGCCGTCGGTCCATTCGTAGCGAATCTTGCCGCCTTTTCGCGGATCGCAGAGGCAAACGGGCATGGTCCAGCCCTCGGGCCCGAGCAGCCACTTCTGGATCGTCGAGGGTTCCGTGTGAGCGCGGTACACCGCCTCCGGCGAGGCGGCGAACCGCCGCGTCACGACGACATGCGTGTCGCCTTCGGTCTTCAGAGTCATCTTCGTCATCGTCATAATTGGTCCTTTCCTTGTTTCGTCTGCGCTTCCAACACATTGTCCAGGCGGGTGTAGTTCGCCTCCAGGGCCTGGCGTAAGAGTCCAAGCCATTGGTCGATCTCAGCGGTCCCGCCCGGGGCGAGCCGGCACGGGCGCTTGGCCCCCTCTCTGCGCCGCGTGATAAGTCCCGCTTCCTCCAGCACACGAAGGTGCCGGGAGATCGCGGGTTGGCTCATTGCGAACGGCTCAGCAAGCTCCATCACGGTAACCTCACCCCCCGCGAGGCGGGAAAGGATGGCTCGGCGAGTTGGATCGCCGAGAGCTGAGAAGGCCGTGTCCAGGTTTTGCATGAATAGCTAGAATGTTATATAACAGAGAGGTTAATTGTCAAGTGATGATTAAACTCGCTTGCGTGGGCCCGTTCGCTATCCTCGTCCTGGAGTTCCCTACTGGAAATTCATCTCATCGACGGCACCTACGAGTTATTCCGCCACTACTACGCCGTGCCCTCCGCGCGGGATGCGGAAGGTCACGAGGTGGGCGCGGTGCGGGGAGTGCTCGCCTCGGTTCTGGGGATGATCCGGAACGGGGCTACGCATGTTGCCGTGGCGACCGATCACGTGATCGAGTCTTTCCGGAACGAACTGTGGCCGGGTTATAAGACCTCTGAAGGTGTCGAGCCGGAACTGCTGGGGCAATTCCATCTGCTCGAAGAGACCCTCACGGCGGCGGGAATCGTGGTTTGGCCGATGATCGAGGTCGAGGCGGACGACGCGCTTGCCGCGGCGGCGTCAACCGCCGCGCGGGACGCCCGGGTGGAACGCATCGTCATCTGCTCGCCCGACAAGGATCTGGCCCAATGCGTTCAAGGCACGCGGATTGTTCAGTTGAATCGCCGCACGCGCGTGACGATTGATGAGGCTGGCGTCGTCCAGAAGTTCGGGGTCCCGCCAGCGTCGATTCCGGATTATCTGGCGCTGGTCGGCGACACGGCGGACGGCTATCCCGGATTGCCGGGGTGGGGCGCGAAATCGACTGCGGCCGTGCTGGCTGAGTTTGGACATCTGGAATCGATTCCGGCGGATTGGCGGGAGTGGCGCGTGGATGTGGGGCGCGCCGCAACTCTCTCGCAGACGCTGGCGAAGGAGCGCGAGTTGGCCCTGCTGTTCCGGACCCTTGCTACGCTCCGAACGGACATTGCGCTCTTTCACGACGTGGAGGAACTGCGATGGCGCGGTCCGCGGGCTGAATTCGAGAGCATCGGGAGACGGCTCGATGAGGCTGTGACCGCGCCCCGGCGGCAAGACCGCCAGCCTCCGGTTCACCTGTAGCAAAAATGCCACACCTGTCACGCTAATTCCAGCGAAACCAATGCGTTATCCGCGCATCTACCGTACTTGAACGATTGGTATAATTAGTTTCCAATCCAAAACAAATGCCGCTCAAACCCATCGCCCTCAACGAAGGACCTGAGAAGAAGATCTACCTGCTGAAGCCGCGCGGATTTTGCGCGGGGGTCGTGCGGGCAATCGACGTCGTGAAGATCGCACTCGATCTTTATGGGCCGCCCGTCTATGTTCGGAAGGAAATCGTTCATAACAAACACGTTGTGGATGAGTTGCGGGATGCCGGGGCGGTGTTTGTGGAGGAAGTGGAAGAGGTGCCGAGGGGTGGGCGGGCGATCTTCAGCGCGCATGGCGTGTCACCAATCGTGCGGAAGGAAGCCAAGGAGCGCAACCTGAAAGTGATCGACGCGACTTGTCCCCTGGTCACGAAAGTGCATTTGGAGGCGGTTAAGTTTGCGCGCGAGGGTTACACGATCATTCTGATTGGGCACAAGGACCATGACGAGGTGACGGGAACGCTGGGCGAAGCGCCCGAGAAAACGATTCTGGTGGAATCGGTGGAAGACGTGGATACGCTCAATCTGGCTAACCCGGAGAAGGTGGCGTACCTGACGCAGACCACGCTGAGCCTCGACGAAACGACGCACATTGTGGCGCGTCTGCAGGAGCGCTTCCCGAACATCAAAGGTCCAAAATCGCAGGACATCTGCTATGCGACGGAAAACCGCCAGATGGCCGTGAAGGGCGTATCGCAGTATTGCGAACTGCTGCTGGTGGTTGGTTCCTCAAACAGCTCCAATTCGAAGCGTCTGGTGGAAGTGGGCAACAACTTCAACGTGCGGAGTTATCTGGTGAACGACTGGAGCGAGGTGGACCAGACCTGGCTGGAGGGCGTGCAAAATGTGGGCGTTACGGCAGGCGCATCGGCTCCGGAACATCTGGTGGATGAACTGGTGGACGCGCTGAAGAGCAAAGGATTCACATCGCTCGAAGAAGTGGAACTGATTGAAGAAGATGTGCGTTTCTCTCTTCCAGGCGAACTGTTGCACGCGTCGAGTTTGCGCCCGGCCGCGCCCGTCGCCGCGTCGATCCAATGACACCCACCCTCTCACCCACCGTTCCTTTGAAAGATTCTGTCTTGGGCGCATCGCGGCGCGCCAGTGACTTTCTGCTTTCGCAGCAGCGGCGGGACGGGCACTGGTGCGCGCTGTTAACGGCCGATACGACGCTGGAATCCGACTACATCCTGTTTCAGCTTTGGCTGTATCCGCCCGTGAACGGCGTTTGGAATCCCGAAACGCGTACTCAGGTTGACCGCGCTGCGCGGTCGATTCTGAGCCGCCAACTGCCGGATGGCGGCTTCAACATTTACGATAACGGCCCGTCGGAAGTGAGTGCCAGCGTTAAGGCTTACACAGCTCTCAAGCTCGCCGGATACCCGGCGTCCGACAAGAAGATGCTGGCGCTGCGGCGGTGCATTTTGGACTTGGGCGGGGTGCAGTCCGCCAATAGCTATACCAAGGTGAATCTCAGTCTGTTCGGGCTGTATCCTCGTGATTGCTGCCCCAGCATTCCGCCCGAGATCATGCTGATGCCGGGCAAACTGCTGTACCAGATGTCGGCCTGGACGCGAACGATTATTGTGTCTCTGGCGATCGTGCATGCGCACAATCCGCAGCGGCCCGTGCCGAAGGGATTCAACCTGGAAGAACTGCATCTGCCGGGCAAGAGTTATGAGTTTGCGGCGGACGATTCCTGGCTGACGTGGCGCAAGGCTTTTGTCCATTCCGACAAGATTCTGAAGTTGTGGGAAAACTACGGCTTCGCGCGAATCCGGCGCAGCGCCATCCGCAAGTGCGAGCACTGGATGGTGGAGCGTTTCAAATATTCGGATGGATTGGGCGCGATCTACCCGCCCATGATGTACGCGGTGATGGCGCTCGATGTGTTGGGATATCCGGCCAACCACGCGGTGCGCGTGGAAGCGCTGCGGCAGTTCAATAACCTGATGTGCGATACGCAGGACAAGTTTTTCATACAGCCGTGTTATTCGCCCATCTGGGATACGGCGATAGCCGCCTACGCGCTGGCGGAAGCCGGCGAGACTCCGGCGGCGCGCCTAGCGAGCGCGACGGACTGGATGATTGGCAAAGAGATCCGGCGCACGGGCGACTGGTCGGTGAAGCGTCCGAGCACCGAACCCTCGGGATGGGCCTTCGAATATAACAACGAGCATTATCCCGATATCGACGACACGGCGATGGTGTTGCTGGCTTTCAGTTCGGCGCAGGGGTCGAACTCCCAGAAGCAGCGGGCGTCGACGGCGCGGGCGGTGAACTGGCTTTTGGATATGCAGGGCCGCGACGGCGGATGGGCCGCGTTCGATGTGGACAACAACTGGCAGTTCCTGAACAATGTGCCTTTTGCGGATCACAACGCGATGCTCGACCCGAACTGTGCGGATATCACGGGGCGCGTGCTGGAGGCGGTGGTGGCGCATGGCGTGGGACAGGATCACCCGGCGGTGCGGCAAGGCGTTGCATGGCTGGAGCGCAACCAGGAATCGGACGGCAGTTGGTATGGCCGCTGGGGCGTGGCCTATATCTATGGAACGTGTTTCGCGCTCCGGGGAATGGCCGCGGCCGGCGAAGACAATCATGAGCCGCATATCCAGCGCGCCAATGAGTGGCTTCGTTCCATCCAGAATGCCGATGGCGGCTGGGGCGAAAGCTGCGCGAGTTACGACAACGGGATTTATACGGAGGCGCATTCCACTCCGTCGCAGACCGCGTGGGCGCTGATGGGTTTGATCGCCGGCGGCGACACCTACAGTTCCAGCGTGTTGAATGGAATCCGCTACCTGGTGAAAACACAGCGGCCGGATGGCAACTGGGATGAAGATCTTTCGACAGGAACGGGATTTCCGAAGGTGTTTTATTTGAACTATCACAACTACCGCATTTCATTTCCGCTGATCGCATTGGCGGCATTTTCAAAACATTCTGAAACGGAGCGTGCATGAAATTTCCATTGGCGATGACGGCCAGCCTGGCAGCCTATGTGTATAAGAACAAGGCGAAGCCGCGTCCCGAATGGCAAGCCACGGTTGAACCGCAGCCCGACGCTTCCAACCCATTTCGGATTTTTAGTCCCAGCGTGAGTGCGGCGGCCATCCGGCAGGCGCATCCCATGCTGAAGAAGAAGTTTCCCATGGTTCTGATGCTGGAACCGCTGCATGCCTGCAACCTGACTTGCACGGGGTGCGGCCGCATTCGGGAATACGAATCGACCATCACGGAGCGCGTACCGCTCGAAGAGTGTTTCGCGGCCGTGGAGGAATGCGGCGCGCCGATGGTGTCGATCTGCGGCGGTGAGCCCATGATGTATCCGCAAATCGGACAACTGGTGGCGGGCATTCTGGAACGCGATCGCTTCATTTACCTTTGCACCAACGGCATGTTTATCAGGAAGCGCCTGCATGAGTTTAAGCCGGATAAGCGATTTTTCTTCAACGTGCACCTGGACGGGATGGAGAAGACCCACGATTTGTGCGTGGAGCGCGAGGGCGTGTTTCAGGAAGCCATTGAAGGCATCAAGGCGGCCAAGCAGGCCGGCTTCATGATTGCAACCAATACAACGGTCTACACCGAAACGTCGATGGCGGAGGTGGAAGAACTGTTCGAGTTCCTTCAGCCGCTGGGCGTGGATGTTCACCAGCTTTCCCCGGCTTATGGATACTCGGCGGTGAACGAGCGCGAGATTTTCATGACGCGCGACGATATCCACGAGAAGTTTAAAGATATCGACCGGCTGACGAAGAAGTTTCCGATAGCGCACACCCCCGCTTACACCGACTTCCTGCAGGGGAAGAAGGAACTGCCATGCACGGCCTGGGGTACGCCAACCTATAACACCAAGGGCTGGAAAGGGCCCTGCTACGTAATCACGGACGCGCACTATAAGACGTTCGAAGAGTTCATGACGCACACCCAGTGGCAGAACTACGGGCCTGGTGGTGATCCGCGCTGCGAGCATTGCATGATGCACTCGGGCTTTGAGCCGTCCGCGGCCATGGGGATTAACCAGACTGTCGGCGACACGTTCAAGACGCTGAGCTGGATTCTGCGCTGAATTGAAACCGACGCTGGTCACCGGAGCCTCCGGATTCATCGGTGGGCACGTTCTGCGCGTGTTGCTGGAGCGCGGGGACACGGTTCGGGCGATGGTCCGCGGGGAGAACCGTCTCACTTGCCGCGGCGTGGATCTGGTGGAGGGTGATTTGCGCGATGCGGCTTCCCTGGCACGGGCGGTTGCAGGCTGCGCGGTGGTTTTCCATGTGGCTGCGGATTACCGCTTGTGGGTGAAAAATCCGCGGGATATGTTCGAATCGAACGTCCAGGGAACCAGCAATCTGATTCGTGCCGCGCGCAGCGCCGGAGTGGAACGGTTCATTTATACCAGCACAGTGGGCTGCGTGAACGTTCCGAAGAACGGCGTTGGGGACGAGACCATGCGGGTTTCGCGGGAAGAGATGTCGGGCCCGTACAAACGTTCGAAATTCGAGGCGGAGCAGGTGGCTCTGGAAGCGGCGCGATCCGGGTTCCCGGTGGTGATTGTGAATCCCACCGCTCCCATTGGCGATCACGACGCCAAGCCCACTCCCACGGGCAAAATCGTCCTCGACTTTCTCAAGGGCAACCTTCCGGCGTATATCGATACCGGGTTGAATCTGGTTGACGTGCGCGATGTGGCCGCTGGGCACCTGCTGGCTTGTGAAAAGGGACGCGTGGGCGAGCGGTATATTCTGGGCGCGGAGAACCTGACGCTGGGGGAGATTCTGCAGCGGCTGTCGGGCATCACGGGAAAGCCCGCGCCGGCCATGAAACTGCCTTATGCGGTCGCCTATGCCGCGGGAGTGGTGACCACCGCGATCGCGCACTTTACGGGTGAGGCGCCGTTCGCTCCGCTGGATGCGGTGAAGATGGCTCGCAAGAAGATGTTCGTCTCGCATGAGAAAGCGACCCGTGAACTGGGCTTTGAGCCCGGTCCCGTGGATGGCGCATTGAAGCGCGCGGTGGAGTGGTTTCGGAACAACGGGTACGTGTGAGATGAAACTGTTCCTGGCTTCGACGGGCCTGGAGTTTCGGGGCGTTTTGAAGCGTTGCGCGCGGGTTCGCGTGGAGCGGGTTCGCGTGGAAAGGACGCGGGTGGAATGGGCCAGGTCCGGTTTGTTGCAAGGCAAGCCGGTTCTGATGCTGGCCAATGGAGCGGGGGCGGAACGCGCTTACGCCGCAGTGGTAGCGGCGCGGGAGCGTAACCCGGCGCTGATCTGTAACATAGGGTTCTGTGGCGCACTCGATCCGCTGCTGAAAATCGGCCAGATTGTGGTCGCGGCGTCGTCCAACGGAGGCGCGGCGCTGGCTGTGCGCAGCCGGGGAGCGCATGTGACGGGGCCGCTGGTGTGCACGGATCATGTGGTGGAAAAAGTGCGGGAAAAGCGGGAGCTTCATGAGGCCGGATTTACCGCTGTCGACATGGAATCCGCGGGAGCCTTGCGGGGCGCTCGCGAGTTGGGAATTCCGTTTTATGCCGTAAAAGCGGTGAGCGACCTCGCGTCTCAGGAATTACACTGTGATTACAACCGGGCACTGAGAGATGATGGAAGTATTGATCTGATCAACCTGTCGCTCCAGGCCGTGACGCGCCCGTTCACGTGCCTGCCGGACTTGATCCGGTTTGGGAAGAACGCGCTTTTGGCGGCAGAGCGCATGGGGGAGTTTCTTGCAAGTTGCGAGTTTTGAAGCGCCATCGCCCGGCATTGCAGTTACAAGCAATGCCCCGCCCAAGCTCATGAAGGCCGCCGTGTATCAGGGCGAGGGAGTGATTGCGGTGGAAGAGGTAGCCGTGCCTGCCATCGGGCCGGGCGAGCTGCTGGTTCGCGTGGAGGCTTGCGGTGTGTGCCACACCGACCTGAAGAAAGTGCAGTATAACCTGCTACCTCCTCCGCGCGTTTACGGTCACGAAACGGCAGGCGTAGTGGTACAACTCGGCGCGGGCGTGAACGGCTTTGCTGTGGGCGACCGCGTGGTGATATTCCACCACATCCCCTGCGGCGACTGCTTTTATTGCCGGCGCAAACTTTATGCGCAGTGCCCCGTATATAAGAAGGTAGGGGTTACGGCTGGATTCGAACCGGCCGGCGGCGGATTCGCTCAGTACGTGCGCGTAATGGATTGGATTGCGTCGCGCGGCGTGGAGAAAATCCCGGATGGCGTCTCGTTTGAGGTTGCTTCGTTTGTGGAGCCGGTGAATACCTGCCTGAAAGCGGTGGAGCAGTTGGCGGCCGGACCCGGAGATGTGGTGGTTGTGATGGGGCAGGGGCCCATTGGTTTGATTTTCACGATGTTGCTGAAAGAGCGCGGAGTAGGGGTAATCGCGACCGATACAATACCGGGAAGGCTGCGGCTGGCGAGGCAGAGCGGGGCGATGGAGGCCGTTGATCCTCGGTCTGACGACGCGGCCGACATTGCCAGGAAGCGGACCGGCGGCCGCGGCGCGGATGCGGTGGTGGTGGCAACGGCTGCCCACGGTCTGGTGGAGCAGGCGATGGAATGTTCGCGGCCGGGCGCGCGGATCCTGCTGTTCGCCCAAACCTCCCCGACGGAGCGGATCGAGCTCTCCGGCGCCGGCATTTGCGTAGGGGAACGGATACTGTTTGGTTCTTACAGCGCTTCGGTGGATGTTCAAAAGGAATCGGCGGCATTAGTTTTTGGCGGGCGAATTCCCCTTGATATTTTAATTTCACACCGGTTGCCGCTGGAAAGCATCAAAAAGGCATTCGATCTTGCGACGCGGCCGACCGCGGACTCGCTTAAAATTGTGGTGAATCCAAATGGCTGAATCGATGCACGCGGCGGTTTTATACGGCAGAGAAGACGTCCGGCTGGAAGAGATGAATGTGCCGGGCGTGGCCGAAGGGGAAATCCTGGTCCGTGTGCGTGTGGCGCTCACCTGCGGCACCGACGTCAAGGTTTTCCGGCGCGGCTATCATGCGCGGATGATCAAGCCGCCCTCGACATTTGGTCATGAGTTCGCTGGCGAAGTCATCGAAGTAGGCCGCGGCGTCACGAAATTTCGCGCGGGAGACCGCGTGGTGGCTTCCAATTCGGCGCCCTGCGACGTGTGCTTTTATTGCCTGCGCGGCCAGGCGAATCTTTGCGAAGATCTGCTGTTTAATAACGGCGCTTATGCCGAATATTTGCGGCTTCCGCGCCGCATTGTGGAGCGAAATACCTACCGGCTGCCGGCGCATGTTTCCTTCGCCGACGCGGCGCTGATGGAGCCGCTGGCGTGCGTGGTGCATGGAATTAACGAAACCGGCGTGAAGCGTGGGGACACGGTGACCATCATCGGACCCGGCCCCATCGGCCTCATGCTGGTGAGAATCGCCAAGCAGCGCGGCGCGAAGGTAATTATGGTGGGGCGCCGGAAAGCTCAGGTGGATCGCGCGCTGCTGCTCGGAGCGGATCACGGTGTTTTCAGCGATGACACCGAACAAGCCATTGAGCATGTGCGCGCGCTCACCGACGGGCGCGGAACGGATATCGCGATTGAAGCGGTGGGAAAGCCGGAGTTGTGGGCCGCCGCCGTCCGCATGTTGCGCCGGGGTGGCAAGGCGAACTTCTTCGGCGGTTGTCCCAACGGCGCGGAAGTGAAACTGCCGACGGAATTGCTGCATTATTCGAGCCTTTCGTGTCTGGCGAGCTTCCATCACACGCCGCAATCCAACCTGGAGGCTCTGGCCGCGATCGCCGCCGGACAAATCAAGGCTTCGGATCTGATCTCCAACGAAGAGCCTTTGAGCTCCGTTCCGGCGGTTCTGGCCCGGCTGGCGCATCAAAACGGGGTATTGAAGACCGCCATTATTCCATGAGTTCGACGCTCGCTCCCGAGTTGCGGCTTGGCCCGCGGGAATTTCTAGGGTCTCCGGCCGCGCGAGATCGCGATTGCACGCAGGCCGAGGCCCGCCAATACACGCGCTGGCTGGCGACCCGCCATTACGAGAATTTCCACGTTGTCAGCCTGCTGCTTCCCAAACGCCTGCATGAAGATTTCTATAACGTTTACGCCTATTGCCGCTGGGCCGACGATCTCGGCGACGAGATCGGCGACAAGGAACAAAGCTTAAAGCTGCTCGCCTGGTGGGGCGGGGAACTGGACCGCATGTATGCCGGAGAGGCCAGCCATCCGGTGTTTATGGCGTTGCGCGAGACGGTGGAGAAGTGCTCGATTCCCAGGCAGCCTTTCGCGGACTTGATCCATGCATTTATTCAGGATCAGACCGTGTCGCGCTATGAGACATGGGATGCGGTGCTGGAGTATTGCGTCTATTCCGCGAATCCCGTCGGGCGGCTGATTCTCTATCTGGGCGGCTATTCTGACCAAGCCCGGCAGAAGCTTTCCGACGCCACCTGCACGGCGCTGCAACTCGCTAATTTTTGGCAGGATGTAACGGTCGATCTGAGTAAGGATCGCGTCTATATGCCTCTCGAAGTGCTGCGCCGCAATGCTTGCACGGTGGAAGATTTGTTTGCGGGGCGTTTCTCCGACGGGTTTCAAAATGCGATGAAAGAGTGCGTGGATCGCGCGCAGTTGCTTTTCGAGGAAGGCCTGCCGCTGGCCGGCATGGTGGATCGCGGTTTATCGCTCGATATCGATCTGTTCAGCCGCGGCGGGATCAAGGTGCTTCAGAAGATCCGGCGGCAGGGATACAATGTGCTGGTGAAGCGGCCGGCGGTTTCGAAGAGTGAACGGGTTGTCCTGTTACTGCAGGCTCTGGGAAGGCTGGCTCTTCGCCGCGCGGCATGATTGGTGTCGCAGCGTCGTATGAGTATTGCCGCCGCGTTGCGCGCAGCCGCGCCAAGAACTTCTACTATTCGTTCGTCCTGCTTTCGAAAGAGCAAAAGAATGCGATGTGCACGATGTACGCGTTCATGCGTTATTGCGACGATTTGAGCGACGAGCCGGGCGCGACGGCCGCATCCATAGAACAGTGGCGCGAGGCGCTCAGCCGGGCTTTGCATGGCGAGTTCGACGATCATCCGCTGTGGCCCGCTTTCCATGATTCCGTTTCCCGCTTCCAGATTCCACGCAAGTATTTCTTTGACATGATTGACGGAGTGGAGAGCGACCTAACCCCGCACCGGGTGCGGACTTTCGAGGACCTTTATGAATACTGCTACCGCGTGGCATCGGTGGTGGGACTGACGACGATTTATATCTTTGGATTTAGCGATCCGGCGGCGACCGGGCTGGCGGAAAAGTGTGGGATCGCGTTCCAGCTCACCAACATTTTGCGGGATGTTCGTGAGGATGCGGGACTGGGGCGCGTGTATCTGCCGGCGGAGGATCTGGAGCGGTTCGGCGTGCGCGCTGAGGAGTTGGGCAGCGAGCAACGCACCGACCGGTTTCTGCGGTTGATGACCTTTGAGGCGGATCGGGCGCGTAGTTACTATGATGCGGCCCGGCCTTTGGTCGGGATGGTCGACAAGCGCAGCCGTTCTTCGCTCTGGGTTTTGATTACGATCTATTCCAGGTTGCTGGATAAGATCCGGGCGAGTAACTATGATGTGTTGAGCCGGCGGATTTCTTTATCCACTTGGGAGAAGTTGCGGATTGTCGGGCATGGTCTTGCGATCCGCTAGACTGGATGCTCCCTAAGATATTTTACCTTCCTTTACACTTCGAGCATGAACCCATGACAGGTTCTAATCTGGATTTTTGTTGCTTACTCTGCTCGGGGCCGACCAACGGGAGGCGGCACTCGGCTCCTACCTGTCGATGCCTTTGTTTTCCTTCTTAGGAAGGTTTTGATTTTGGCTTTGGTTTTCCGCCTTGCTGGTTATTGCTGCCCCGACCAGCGGGAGACACAACGACGGTTGCTCGCTCACGCCGTCCGCCTTTGATGAAGGCATACAAAGAGCTTTTCCTTGGCTTTTTGCATCTCTTCCGCTGCCTGCGTGTCCGTTCGGCTTCCCGCCTTTCGCTCCAGCTCTTGAACCGTCACTCCGTCTTTCATGTGACCAGCCAGTCCCGGAAGTTGCCGCAAAATCTCCCAGGGGGTCGCATACCACCGATACTCTCCTCATCTTTCCTTTCGCATNNTTTCCTCACCACCGCTCCATTCTTGGCTTCCACCAAACCGTTATCACTGCTGTGCCGCGGCCGCGATTTGGTCTGTTCGATCAGGAGCTTGTTCAACAACTGGGCAACCGTATGGTTAATGAACTCGCTCCCGTTGTCGGAATGAAATCCCCGGATGCGGAACGGAAACTGTGCCAGCATCGCGTCGAGCACCGGCAGCAGGTAGGCCTCGCTGATCTGCGGCGCCGCTCGCGGACCCTGCCAGCTTTGGCGCGGCCGTGACCCTGGGAAGCGACGGAAGCCTTTACGGTACGACGACGGGCGGTGGCTCCGGACAAGGCGGCACCGTCTTTCAGCTCAATCTCGGCCTCGCGCCGCCGCTTCCTCAGCTACGGCTCGCGCAGCCGAGCTCCGGAGCGGTGGGCACAACCATCCGCCTCGCCGGCAACCACCTGCTCAACCTGACCGGCGTCAGCTTCAACGGAACACCAGCCACGTTCACGCCCATCAACGTGAACTATGCGGAAGCCGTGGTTCCCGCGGGGGCAGCCAGCGGACCCATTACGGTTACCACCATGAACGGTAGCGTCACCACGAAGAGCAGCGAGAAGGATTCGGAATTCGTAATCCATTTCGCCTCCCTCTTTTTACCCGTGGCCGAGTTTCATGGCCCAGCCGATTGCGAACAGCGCCAGCACGAAGTAGCCGAAGCACTTGGCGCCATAGAGGACCCGGTCGCGGTCCGTTCGCTTGGTTACGACACCCAGCACAACGGAGGCAAAGAGCGCGAACAGTAAAGCCGCCTCAAAGTGGGAAAGGTTGATTTTCACGTTAGCTCTTCCGCTTGGCGGCAATCTCGAAAGCATCCACCATGGCAAGGATATTCAGAAGTCCGGCTGTCACCAGGAACTTGGTTCCGTAATCATGCACGTGTCCGGCCGCGTCCGGCTGGTTGTAGCCCAGCATCACAGTCACCAGGTACAATCCGCCGCTCGCCAGATCGCCAATGAAACCGCCGTAGTTGATCAGGGTGGTCAGCAGGTCGGCGCTTTCGGGCTTGAACATCGCGCCGCGCATGGCCAGTCCGAAAAAGAACATGAGCGCGACGGAGAGCAGGATCAGAAGCCCGCGGCCGCGTTTTCCAAGCAGGAAGTGTCCGCCTCCCGGAATTAGCCAAGCGGCAAGCACGGGCAGAGCCCACACCTGAAGGGGAGGAAGAGGTTGCCTGGAATCGTCAATCGGGGAAACAGCGGTTTTAACGTCAGCGGCCATGTAGCAGAAACTACGAGGATAGCACGCGGGAAGTTCGTGGAAGCTCAGGCTGCGCCGGCGAAAACCCTGGTTTCCAGCGCATTCTTTAACATCCAGTCCAGATTGGCCGGGTCCACGTCCACCGAGCAGTAATCGGTGGCCCCGGCTTCGAGAGCCGCGAGCCAAAGAGAATCGTCCACGGCGCGGCTGGCAACAATCACCGGGGTGTCCGCGGCTTTACTTTTGAGGGACGCCAAACCACCCTGGCGCCGGACATCGTCTCCAGACAGGAACACCAGATCGGGCCGCCTTGCGGCGAGATACCGGAGGTCGCCCAAAAACAGCTCTGTCTGGTGGTGGAGGTTGACTAGTTTTTGAGAGAGTTTCTCCGCCGTTTCGGCATCGAAACCCGCCAGAATGATTTTGGCCATGCTGATTCACCTCCTGTGGTTTGCGCAACGGTTTACGCCAACCAAAAGATCTGCTCGTACCTGGAGGAGAGATCTGAATAAAGCTTAACTTACTGTGAGAATAAGTCAACCCCATTAGCGACAGAATTCAATAAAATTTTCTAGTTGGGGCGATATAAATCGGGGTGCTGGCGAAAATGCAAATACTTGTACGTCATCCAACGCCATTCGAAGGCAGGGTAACGGTTTCAAGTTAGTTGCGGATCATACTAATCAGGGTCTGCGTAATGGGAAAGTAAGGTAACTTGCGGATTGAAATTGGGCGTTACTTGAGACCGACGTAGATATAAACCTGGGAGTTTTTCGGGTCGGCCGCGGACTTACCGTACAACTCAAAATCGGCCTGAAAAGCCCGCTGCGCCGGAGCGCCGGATGGGAAGGCGTTCCAAATGACCTGCCATTCGGCGGGAACCACCTTTTCGACCGGGCCGCGGTCCGTCGGAAAGACAAAATATCCGGCTGCGGGAACATGGACGCTACGCATGCCCTCGGGAGCCGCGGTGCCCGCTTTTACTCGCGCGCCGAGCACGAATGTGTACGCGCCCTTTTCATCGCTCGCGTACTCGGTGTAGAGGGCGATGATATCCGAATCGATCCGGTTGGGGATCTGATCCAGCAGTTTCTCTGTGAACACGCGCCGCCAGAACCGCGGGATCACCCCGTTGGGACCCGCCTCATCAAGGTTCGTGGTGCGGGCGGCGATGCCGATCACGTCAAACGCGTCCTGCTGGACGCGTTTGTTGGTTTGAGCGTAGGACATATCTACAGCCCCCAGCAGAATGCAGCCAGTCAATAAACGGGCGATCGTGCCAGATCGAATCATGCCAGATCGAACTTGGTCTGGTGCAGCAACGGATCGCTCTTGATAATGACCGTTTTCCCCAGAGTTGACTCGATCTCTTCCAGGTGGTCGTTCGCGTTGCTCTTCAGCACCTTGGCCACCTCCGGATTCACCCGCAGCACCACGTTATCCCCTTCCACCGCCCGGGCAATCTTGTGGGCTTCCTGCAGCACTTCTCCAATCACGGTCTGGACGCTCTTCACGGAGCCGGCGCCCTCACAGTAAGGGCACGGCACGCACAGGGCGCGTTCCAGCGACTGCTTCACGCGTTTGCGCGTGATGGCGACAAGGCCGAAGTCGTTGAACTGCAGAATCTTGTAAGGAGCGCGGTCCACCCGCATGGTCTCTTCCAGCACCTGCATCACCTTCTGGCGGTTCTTGCGCTCATCCATATCGATGAAATCGACCACAATGATCCCGCCCAGATCGCGCAGACGGATCTGCCGGACAATCTCCTTCACAGCGTCGGTGTTGATCTTGACGATCGTATCTTCGAGGCGATTGCTCTTGCCGACATATTTGCCGGTGTTGATGTCGATGGCCACCAGCGCTTCGGTCTGGTTGATCACGATGTAACCACCGCTTTTCAGCCACACCTTGGGCCGCAGGGCCTTTTCCAGTTCCTGGGCGATTCCAAACTCATCGAAGATGGGGGTTGGCCGGGTATAGAGCTTGATGCGGCTCACCATCGCGGGTTGAAAGCGCTGGACAAAGCTGAGCACGCTTTCGTAAATCAGCTCGTTATCGACCCACACGGTCTTGAAGGCGCTGGTCAACTGATCGCGCAGAATGCGCTCCACCACATCGAGATCATGGTGCAGCAGGCACGGCGCGGGTTTCTTCTCGGCTTTCTGGCGCATGTCCATCCACAAGCTGTAGAGGAACATCATGTCCGCCTTGAGCTCGGTTTCGGAACGGCCGTCGCCCGCAGTGCGGACGATGAAGCCTCCGGGAATCCCGGTCCGGTGCGTTTGCAGAATCCGCTTCAGGCGCTGCCGCTCTTCATCCGAGGGAATCTTGCGGGAAACGCCGATGTGGTCCACGGTGGGCATGTAGACCAGAAAGCGGCCGGGCAGGGCGATATGCGAGGTGATGCGCGCGCCTTTTTGTCCCAGCGGTTCCTTGGCGATCTGAACAATGATCTCCTGCCCCGATCGCAGCAGATCGGTAATCGACGGGATAGGCGGCCGGACTTCCTCACGCGTACGCTCTTCCCGGGGAGCACGCTCCTCGCGGTTGCGGCCGCGATCTGGGTTTCTATCTGGGTTTCTATCCGGGCCGCGCTCTGGCTTCGCTTCGGTCTTGTCCCCGGTGGTCGCCGGCGCAACCACCTGCGTTTCGCCCTCCGCCGCAACGGGCGGGTTACCACCGTCCGGGCCCCCCCGATCACCCCGCATACGGCGGCGTGACCGGCGGGACATCCGGTGCGGCAGACGTCCTCCCTGTTCGCGCAGAGCAGCGGTGAGACTTTGCGGGATACGGGCCGGCTCCGGTCCTTCTTCGCCTGCTTCCGTTCCGGCTTCGGCTTCACCTTCGCTCAGATCCAGAGCTTGCGGCGTCTCGTCCACAGAGAGCGCGGCTTCGCGGATTTCCTCGGTTTCTTCCTCCATCAAGAGGATGTGTTCGACGACCGCTACGGCCTCTTCGTCGGGCTCGGGGTCATTGCCTTGGTTGTTGCCTTCTTCGCCTTCTCCGGCCGCCTCCGCTTCCATATCGACGACCGCCGCGTCGTGCTCCTCATGGACCACCTCGGATGCCATCTCGGCGGCCGTGACGTTCTCAGGTTCGCTTTCCGGATCAATTTCGTGGCGCGGCGCCGGCGCATTCCCGACGTACTTGGAAATCGATTCACCCGGCAGCACGCTCATGCCACTGGAGTCGCCGGCTGCGGCCGCGGCAGTGGTTTCCGTCATCAGCGGCTGTTCGGCCGGCGGACGGGCATCCCGGATTTCGCGCGGCGAGAAGAATTTCGATTCCGGCAATCCACCGGGGCCCGGACGGCGACGGCGTCCACGACGTCCACGACCGCCCCTGCTATCGCGGCCCCCGGAGCTATCCCGGCCGCCGGCGCTGGGCTCCCGATTCTCGCGCGGTGGACCCCCTTCGCGACCCTGACGCCTCTGCCCATCGCCATTCGGCGCGGGCACGGCAACCGGCGGGATCACGCCGTTTTCCAGCGCAGGCACAAGCAAGGCGCCCGGCACTGCCGCTGCCAGAGCGCTGGCCGCATCCGCGTCCGCCGAAGCCGCCGAAGGAACGGCGGTTTGCGACGCGCCGCCAGTGCGTTCCAGCTTGAGGACCTTCTCCTCGACGCCGGAAACGATCTTGTCGTATTCGTCGTTGTCTTCGAAGAAATCGGAAACGTATAGAAACGCGTCCCGTTCGAGACCGATGTCTACGAACGCGGACTGCATGCCGGGAAGAACGCGCGTCACGCGCCCTTTGTGGATACTTCCGGCGAGGGAATATTCTTTCTCCCGCTGGTGAAAAATCTCGACTAGTTGGTCATCTTCCAAAATCGCGACGCGCGTTTCATGACGCGTCGCGGAGACGATCAATTCTTTTGACATTACACTCTCCGTCGGGCCCCGTTAGGAAGCTCGGCGACAAAGAGAAGCGTTTCGCCCTTGCGTGCCTTTTGAATGCGCGCTCACCAGCAAGCGCGCTCAGGTGAACCTGTCAGCCCTCACGCGTGGCCGTTCCGGATGGAATTATCTTCTTCTGATTCTGACATCTCAAACATCCGAATCGCACCGGGGAACCGCTCCTTCATCAGCGGCTTATCTCCTGGAGACAAGCCCATCGCCGAGAGTTCTTCACGGGCTCCCAAAATTTTTTAATTCACAAACCTTCTAATACGAACGTTGTTGACCAGGCCCAGCATCATAAAAACCGACCAGAGGCTGGAGCCTCCATAACTCATGAGCGGCAAAGGGATCCCGGTAACCGGCATACGCCCGACCACCATTCCCACGTTCACCAGCAGATGAAACAGCAAAAGAGCGGCGACGCCCATACACACGAACATGCCCGCCCGATCCGGGGCGGTTTGTGCGTTCTGCACGATCTGCATCAGCAGAACGAAATACATCGACAACACGACAATTACTCCGACAAATCCGTGTTCCTCGGCAAAGGCCGAGAAAATAAAATCGGTGTGCGGGATTGGCAGGAATCCGAGTTGCGTCTGGGAACCCTTCGTCACACCCTTGCCCCACATTCCTCCGGCGCCCACCGAGATTCGGGACTGAATCAACTGATAGCCCGAGCCTCTCGGATCGCGATCCGGATCGAGGAACGTCAAAATCCGATTGCGCTGGTAATCCTTCATGAAGTGAAACCCTAAAGGCACCAGGACTACCGCTACAACTGCAATCGACGCCCAATATTGCCAGCGCAGCCCCGCCAGAAAAACACCAATCAGCAGGATCGGCAGGTAAGTCAGGGCCGTGCCGAGATCGGGCTCGACAGCGATCAAAACCATCGGAATCGCCACCAAAACCACGATCCGCAGCAGATCCCGAAGTTCCAGAACATCCGTGGAAAATCTTGCGAGCTGGCGGGCTACGATCAATAATATCACTAACTTGGCGAACTCGGAAACCTGTAAATTGAAGCCGCCGGGAACGGGAATCCAGCGTTTGCCGCCCAGCACCGTTTTTCCGATCACCAGTACTGCGAGCAAGCCGGCCATGGCGACCGCGTAAAGAATGTTGGCCCGGTCGATGAGATTGTGATAGTCGATCGCGGTAACGATCCACATGAGAATCAGTCCCATCCCGATGTAGATGATCTGCTTCCACCACGCGTCCTGGAACGCGGTGCCGCGAGTCGCGCTGAATATCTGGACCACTCCAATGCCGCTGACGATGAGCACGATCAGCATCATGGGCCAATCGAAATCGCGTGCAATACCGCGCGAGGGCATTAGCGTTCGCCCGTCGCGGAATTATCTTCTTCCACTGGAATTTCCATTTTGATAGGTTGTGGGGCCTCACCCCGGCGCGCGGCCTTCTTATCGAAATACGCTTTCATAATGTCGCGCACGATAGGAGCGCAGACGCCTCCGTGGCCGGCGTTTTCCAACAGCCCGACCACCGCGATCTCCGGCTTTTCACGCGGGGCGAATGCCACAAACCAGGCGTTGGTCTTGATGTTCTTACCGGCGGTGAACTTTTCCGAAGCGGTTTGCGCCGACCCGGTTTTGCCGCAGACCTCGATCCCCGGTAAACGCGCGGCGGCGCCGGTGCCCCCCGGTTCATTCACTACCGCGCACATACCGCTGATGGAATCTGCGATCGATTCCTCGGAGGCAATCACCTTGCGAGGCTTCACTCCCGGCGTATCCGTCCGCAGCATGTGGGGGCGGTACCAGTTGCCCCCAACCGCGATGGACCCGATGGCCGCGATCAACTGCAGCGGCGACACGATCGTCGCCCCCTGGCCGATGGCCACCGAAATCGTCTCGCCGGGGTACCACTTGGCGTGCTGCGTGCGGATTTTCCAGGTGGTGGATGGAACCAGGCCCGCCGCTTCGTTCGGCAGATCGATTCCGGTCTTGTGACCCAGGCCCATCATCTCGGCGTAGTAGTTGATCTTGTCTACCCCAAGCCTGTTCCCCAGATTGTAGAAATAGACGTCGCAGGACTGTTGAATCGCCCGGTGCAGGGAGATGGTGCCGTGTCCTTTCTTTTGCCAGCAGGCGTGATACTGGCCATAGAAAGATGCGCCCCCGGAGCAGTGGAAATCCGTGTCTTCATCCACTGCGCCGCTATCGATTCCCGCCACCGCCATGATCGGTTTGAACGTGGAACCCGGCGCAAGCTGAGCTTGAGAGGCCCGGTTGAATAGCGGCCGCCCGGGGTCATCCGCATACTGTCGCCAGTCCTTCGAACGGATACGGAAAGTAAACCGGTTGGGATCGAAGGTGGGGCGCGAAACCATGGCCAGCACTTCGCCGTTGCTCGGGTTGATCGCTACAGCCGCGCCCTGGCGGCCTTCCATGGCGAGTTCCGCCACCGTTTGCAGATCCAGATCGAGAGTGAGCTGCAGGCGCTGACCGGGCGTGGGGTCTTTAGTCCCAATGATCTGACGCTCTTTCCCGCGGCTATCCACCAGCACCTGGCGCTGGCCGTCAACGCCCATGAGGATATCGTTATACTGCCGCTCGATGCCAAACTTCCCGATCACATCGCCGGGTTTGTATTTGGCATAGGCGGGGTCATCCAGTTCCGATTCGCTGATCTCACCGGTGTAGCCGATGACGTGCGCGGCGAAGCCGTTCTGTGGATAGAGCCGGCGCTGCGCCTGAAACAACTCAAGCTCCGGGTAAAAGTCCGGATCGTGGTGCGATTCGACGAAGGCCAGATCCCGCGGGTCGAGATCTTCCTTGATCACCAGGGGTACGTAGCTGGGGCGGCTGCTGAATCTCTGTAACTTAGCTCGTAAATCTTCCAGATCCAGATCCAGGCCGTTAGCAATCCCCGGCAGGTGGTCCATATTGAGGTTCTCGCGCGCGAGCAGGACAGACCAGGTGACGTGATTATCCACGATCACGCGCCCATCACGGTCCAGAATTTTGCCGCGCGGCGCAGGCAGTGGGGTGGATTTCACGCGATTCCGCTCGGCCAGCTCACTGTAGCTTTCCTGCTGCCTCACTTGCAGTTGCCAGAAAGCGGTAATCAGGAAGATGAAGACACCGACGGCAAGGTATTGAAAAATAGCGATTTTTCCGGAGGAGAGCTTGGGATCGTCCCGCAGATGGGGGTGGTCCGACGGCGCCTGGATTTCCGGTGGAACGATGCGTTGTGACACAAACCTGGGTGGGCTTAATCCTTATCTTTCAGTTTATCCAAGAAATGGAATAACGCCAAACCGACAACGGCGTTAAACCCGCTCAAGATGAGCGTTTGCTGCCAGTCGAAATCGATGAGCTTATCGAGAAGCGCTCGCGACATCAGCCAAAACAGGAACTGGTGAAAAACGTAAAAGACGACGCAGGCCAGCAAGCGCACGAACGGCTGGCTGACGTCGATGCGCACGCCGATCGAGGCGGCGAAGAAGCCCACCAGAGTTTTGCAGATGCCGTACATCCCCAGAGGGTTGTGCGCCAGCGCGTCCTGCGCCAGGCCCATTCCACATCCCACCAGAATCCCGTTGATGGGGGAATGGCGCATCATGGCGAAGTAAATGGTCACCAGCAGCGCCAGATCCAGATAGGCCAGCGGCGGATAAAACAACGGCACGTAGGCCTGAAAGATGAGCGCCACCACGGGCACGACCACCAGCACCCACGCCCGGAAACGGGCTTGCCGCCCGCTCTGGTGGGAACTCAAAATCCGGTCGCCGGAAGTCTCCGAGTAGGGCATCGATTCGGGGTAAGTCCTCACGGATTTTGCGGAGGCGCTTCTCCAGCGGACGGTTCGTTGTTTTTCGCGGGAGTCGTCGCGAGAGGCGTCCCCGGGGGTGGAACTGGTTTCGACGGCTCCGGCTTTTTCTCAGTGGCAGCGCTGGTTCCGGCCGCCGAGCCCGCTGCTGCGACCGCCGCCGGTATCTTGACGTTGAAGTTTGGAACGCTGCCGGTGCCGAACGTGTGGTTCTCGAATTTGCCGATGCTTTGGTAATGCTCCCGCAGGCGATCCGCCTCGGTGGAAAGCGCGGGCATGGATTCGTCCGCCTTCGATTGCGGTACGGGCGGCCCGATATAAACCTTTTGATCGGGCTGCGGCGCCTCGTATGCCGGAACTTCCTGGTGTACACCCGCGACGACGATGAGAACTTCCTCAGGGCCAGCCTGCAGGCCGCTCGGATAGAGCAGAATCTCTTTGTACTGCGGCCCGTCTTTCACCACATCCGCTTTGCCAACCGGCAGGCCGCGCGGAAAAATACGGTCGTCACCGGAAGTGAAGAACATTTCGCCCACGTCCACTTTCTCTTCCGCCTGCACGTTGTCGATCCGGCACTTGCCAGACCCGGCGCCATGCAGAATTCCCTTGACATGATTTTTCTGAGAAACCACGCCCGCGGCGAATTCGGGATCGGTCACCAGCAGTGCCTGCGAAGCGGTGGGGAACGCATCGATGATTTTGCCGACAATGCCGTCGGGAGTGATGACGGCCATGCCCTTTTCGACTTCGCTATTCGACCCGCGGTCAAGGACCACAATCTTACTGGCCGAGGTGGTGGCCGTCAGGATGATTCGCGCCGCAACGTATTTGGAAGGGGAGCGCACCTGGAAAGCGGCCAGTGCCTTGACCCGGTCGGCCGTGCCCAATTCCGATTTCAGATAAAGATTTTCCAGTTTGAGCTGGTCGCGCTCAGCCTGGATGCGCCGATTTTGAGCGCGCGCATCGCGCAGATCGAAATAGTTGTGGAAGACGCCGTAAACCGTGCTGCGGGTGGTCTCGGCTACCTGCGCGATGGGGGTTACCAGCGTAACGGCCCACAGCCGGATCAACCGCACGCCATCCGGATTCTTTACCGTGTATGCCAGCAGGATCATCTGCGCCACAAGCATCACCAGCAGAAACGTAATGCTGCGATAGCGGTTCAGCAGGGAATCCATCAGTTTTCAGCTTACCCGGAATTTAATCGATTGAGATCTTGCGCAGCAGCCGGAAATCGCTCAGCATCTTCCCGGTTCCCAGCACGACGGATGCCAGCGGATCGTCCGCAATCGACACCGGCAAACCAGTCTCCTCGCGAATCCGCTTGTCCAGGTTCTTCAGCAGCGCTCCGCCGCCGGTGAGCACGATGCCGCGGTCGCTGATATCGGCGCTGAGTTCGGGTGGCGTACGCTCCAGCGCGACCCGGATGGCGTTCAGGATGGTGGCGACGCATTCGGAAAGCGACTCGCGAATCTCGGCGTCTTCAATGGTGATCGTCTTGGGCACACCCTCGATGAGGTTGCGTCCCTTGATCTCCATGGTCAGCGGCTTGTCCAGCGGGTAGGCCGACCCGATTTCCATCTTGATGGCTTCGGCGGTACGCTCCCCAATGAGAAGGTTGTACTTGCGCTTCAGATACTGCATGATGGCGTCGTCCATCTCATTGCCGGCCACGCGGACCGAGCGCGAATAGACGATGCCCGAAAGGGAGATGACGGCGACATCGGTGGTTCCTCCGCCGATATCGACCACCATGTTGCCCGAAGGTTCGGTGATGGGAAGGCCGGCTCCAATGGCGGCCACCATAGCTTGTTCCACCAGGTGCACTTCGCTGGCCTTGGCGCGGTAGGCCGAATCCATAACGGCGCGCTTTTCCACCTGCGTGATCTCGCTGGGCACCCCGATGACGATGCGCGGGTGCACCAGCATCTTGCGGTTGTGCGCCTTCTGGATGAAGTAATTCAGCATGCGCTCGGTGACCTTGAAATCGGCGATCACGCCATCTTTCATCGGACGGATGGCGACGATGTTGCCGGGCGTCCTGCCGAGCATCTCCTTGGCCTCTTTACCAACGGCCTCCACCTCACCGGTGTTCTTGTTGAGCGCCACGATGGACGGCTCATTGACGACGATGCCTTTGCCCTTGGCGAATACGAGTGTGTTCGCAGTTCCGAGGTCGATGGCCAGGTCGGAGGAAAAGAGGCTAAAAAGCGAGCGGAGATTCATTGAGAGAGATGCAAATCGAAGAGGAAAGTATAGCTAAGCGTAGCACATACGGGGATTTACGGCGAGAAAGAGACCGCGGACGGGGCGTGCGACACGAAAGTGGAATTGCTAAGGCCGTACCCCGGTACACGCGGCTTTAGC
>PLFE01000051.1 GCA_003136675.1 Bryobacterales bacterium | reverse complement strand
CAAATTTGGCGTAAATCAGCCTCCGGAAACGCATCCCGAACCGCGCTCACACCCCAACTGCGTTCACGGTCACTGCAACTGACGCCTTCCCCGCGTGCCGGACCACGACCTCGTAAGTCCCCGCGCCCAGCGTCTCCGGCCACAGGCCATTCACCTGCACGCCATCCGCTTCCGGCGCGCTCACGTAATCCACGCGCAATGCGTGTCCGCCCACTTCCAGACCCACATTCGCCTCATCCGCGTTCTCGCCAAGCCCGGTAACCCACACGCTGAGGAAAGCCGGACTCCGTGAAAGGTCGATCGCATTCCGCTCCCACGTGGTCCCATCGCAAACGATCGTGATTGCCAGTTCACGCGCGTGCGGCTCCACGTCGATCGCCAACCGAACTGGATCGCTCCAGCCATGCCCCGGAACCTTCATTCGCGCTTCGTGCCATCCAGCTCCCAGATACGGAGGCATCCGCGAACTGACAATCCACCGGCCGCCCGGCGCTTTACCCAGGAAGAATGCCCCAACACCTAACCCGTCTACTTCCAGCCGCACGTCTTCGCGGGCCGTCTCGCCCGCCGGTTCAAACCACCATGTCAGGTACTCATCCCGTGAGCTGCGAAAGTTGATGCCCCCGCGCATCGCGTTGGTCACTCTGTTTAATTTGGTCTGCGCCTGTTCCGGAACTTCGGCTTCTGGTTCCCAGCGCCGGTAACAGGCCAGCGCCGCGCGGTTATCGCGAGTGCTCAGCAGTTCCACGCGCGCGAATCCCGCCGCGCGGCACAGCGCCATCAGACAGCCCACCGTCGGTCCAAACCAGTTGTCCATCTGGCCGCCCAGTTCATCCGTCTCATAAAACTCCAGCGAGGGGATCTCGCCCGCATGATCCTCCCAATTGCGCGAATCGATCACGTAGGATTCCACGATGGCGATCTCGCGTGTCAGCCCGCAAACGATCTCCAGCGCCAGCAGCGGATGCTTCGTGTGGTAAAGAACCCCCAGGAAAAGAACGTAATCAAAGCGCCCCAGCCCCGCGCCTGGAACCTCGAAAAGATCCAGCTCGCGATAAGCCACGCGCGAATCCAGCTTCCGGTGTACGGTCCAGAAGTTCGCTACTTCCACCGTGTCGATGGCCGTCACCGCCGCGCCATGACGCTCCGCTTCAAAGCTGAACCAGCCGTCCCACGCGCCAATATCGAGCAGGGTTCTTCCGGTCAGGTCCTCCGGCAGCGGAAACTCCGCGTAGCGCGATTCCGACAGCTCCACCGGGTGCGCCCCCTCGAATTCGGTGCCATCCGGAAAGCGGAAGCTGTGATACCACCCGCGTGTCTCCACCAGCGCGTGAGTGGGATTCAGCTTCCGCAGGCGGCGCTGCTCATCCGCATGCATGTCTTAACAATCACCTCGAGAAGAGGCTGCTGCCCAAAATCGGCGTTCATCGGTGTTCATCGGCGGCCAATTATGAAACCCGGAGAATCCCGGCGTTAGAGAAACGCGACCGAATTCACGCCCGAGATCTCGAAAGGCTTGCGGCAGCGCACATTCTTGCAAGCCACCTTATCATCCAGAAGCAGCATATAGCTCTGCGCCTTGGCGAACTTCGCGCGGTCGCGTTCGTCGGCGCCGCCCGGAAGGCGATCTTTCTTCTTCCGCACCAGCCAGCGCAACTGATAACTCTCCCGCGACCGGCAGAATGGGCAATTCAGGTCCGCCGCCTTGGTGGTGGGCGCTTCGGTATAGAAGTTACGCTCGTCCATCTACGCCCGCTCCGGCATCGGGATCCACTTCATCCCGTCCGGGTTCCCTTTGTACTCGGCGCGCGGCCGGATCAGGCGGTTGTTGTGGTATTGCTCCAGCACGTGCGCCGTCCACCCGGACATGCGGCTCACCGCGAAGATCGGCGTGAACAGGTCAATCGGAATCCCCAGCGAGTAATAGGTGCTGGCCGAGTAGAAATCCACGTTCGGATTCAGCTTCTTCTCGCCCTTCACCGTGTCTTCCACGCGCTTCGACATCAGGAACAGCTTCTCGTGCCCGGTGCGCTTGCCCAGTTCTTCGGAAAGCACCCTCAAATGAGTCGCGCGCGGGTCGTCCGTGCGGTACACGCGATGCCCGAAGCCGGGGATTTTCACCTTCTTCGCCAGCATCTCGTGAACGCGCTCCACGGCTTTCTCCGGATCGCCCACCTGCAGCAGCATCCGGATCACGTCCTCATTCGCGCCGCCGTGCAGCGGCCCCTTCAGCGCGCCGATTGCCGAAGTGATCGCCGAATGAATATCAGCCAGCGTCGCCGCCGTCACCCGCGCCGCGAAAGTGGAAGCATTCAGTTCGTGATCCGCGTGAAGCACCAGCGCCACGTTGAACGCGCGCTCCATCACCTCATCCGGCTTCGAACCGGTGAGCATATAAAGGAAGTTCGCGGCAAAGCTCAGCGACGGGTCGGTCGGGATTAACTCCTTGCCATTGCGCAGGCGGTCGAATCCCGCCACAATCGTCGCGGTCTGCGACATCAGCCGCACGGCCTTGGCGTGGTTCGCCTCCACGGACATATCGCGCGCCTGCGGATCGTAAAGGCTCAGCATCGAAACCGCCGTGCGCAGCACATCCATGGGCAGCGCTTTCGGATTCGCGCGCAGGAACTCCACCACCTGCGGAGCGATTTCTCCGCTTGAGGACAGCTCCTTCTTCAGTGTCCCGAGTTGCCCCGCATTCGGCAGCGTCCCGTTCCAAAGCAGGTAAATCACCTCTTCAAACGTGGCGTGCTCCGCCAAGGTATGGATGTTATAGCCGCGATAGCTGAGAATGCCCGCATGGCCGTCGATGTAGCAGATTTCGGACTCGCCGGCGATTACACCTTCTAGTCCCGCGCCCGATGTGGTGGTTGTCGCGCTCATGTTTCCCTCAAGTGTAGTTAATAAAAGATCCAGCGGAGCTTGCCCACCGTCCGATGAATCATGATCGACCAGGGTCCTTTGCCCGGACACACCGGAACGGGAGAGAAGCTCAGAGCCTTGGTGCCCTTTTCCACAAACAGCTTCTCCTGCCTTCCCTGGCTCACATTCACCGTCACCATCACACCGTTTCCGCAGCTCTCACTATCCGTGATGCGCAGAACGGGGTTGGAGGCGCCTTCACTTTTGGGGCCCCAATCCTCGAGAAACTTGTCATAAGCGTAACCTGGACAAGGAGTCGCGCAACCCCACGAAGTGTAAGCGCCGGTGTAATCGCGCGCGCGGACCAGGTTGAGAAACGCCTTCGTGGTTCGAGTTTCGGGGAACGTCCGGAACAGATAGATACCGAGCGCCAGAACCGCAATGGACAGCACCGCGACGAGGATCGAATTGCGGATGAAATTCTCCCGCTTATCCTCGCCTGCACCGTACTGATCCAGATATCCGGCCATACCGGGCGCTCTTATTTCACCGGGTGCGCTGCGTTGTAAGCGGTGATCGCTTCGTTGGTGAGGTCGAGAGGCGACTTGTAATAGACCGTGTTTCCTGTATCCACCACCACGTCCAGTCCCTTATCTTCCGCCAGCTTCTTCACCACGGCCACCATGTTTGCTTGAGCCTTGCCGAGAACCTCGTTCCGATCCCGGTCGATATCGGCTTGCAGATCGTCCGAAAGATGCTGCAGTTCGCGCTGCCGGCGTGTTCCCTGCGATTGTAATGCCGTTTGCTGCTCCTGGCTCAGTTTCCCCTGGCCGGTCTGCAACTGCTGCTGAATATCCTGCAACTGTTTCTGCAGACGCGCGCCTTCCTCCTGGCGCGGCTTGTACTTGGCTTCCAGATCCACCGAAGCTTTCTTCAACTCAGCGGTCTCCAGAATGGCCCGGCGCATATCCACAACGCCTACTTTTGTCTGGGCCTGCGCCGAAATCACAACCGCGAGGGCAAACGAGAAAAGGCCGACTCGTGCGGCCCATGAACTAATCATCCTTTAGAGATTATCACTATTCAATCACGCCCAGGATTTCGTCTTCCCGGAAGATCACGTATTCCTGGCCGTCCACCTTGATCTCCGAGCCGGAGTACTTCCCGAACAGGATGCGGTCGCCTGGCTTGACGTCCATCGGCACCCGCGCGCCCTTCTCATCCAGCTTCCCCGACCCAACCGCCACCACTTCGCCCTGCTGTGGTTTCTCTTTGGCGCTGTCGGGGATGATGATGCTGCCCTGCTTGCTCTCGGTGGCGTCGAGCCGTTTGATCACGACGCGGTCATGTAGTGGTCGAATATTCATAGCTCCCATTCTCTCTGATCCCCTCCTGCGGAATTGTCCGCCCCCTGCTCAGCATGAAAGCCACGGATGAATACGAATAAACACGGACTATCCGTGACCATCCGTATTCATCCGTGGCTACGAATTCGCTTGAGACAGAGCGTATTCCAGGCGCAGCGTGAAAATCACGGATCAATACGAATCAACACGGATAAAACCGACNNGAGCCAAAGCCCCACCCGCTCCTTGCTATCCGTGTCCATCCGTATTCATCCGTGGCTACGAATTTGCTTGAGACAAAGCCTCACAAAACCCCACACAGATCTTCGGATACCGATGAAACCGGAAGACCTCAAAGTCCTCGAATCGATCACAGAGCGTATTCTAGGCGCAGCTTTCGAGGTCTCCAACACAATAGGCGCGGGCTTCTTAGAAAAGGTCTACGTTCGCGCCCTGCTCAGAGAACTTACTCTCCGAGGCATCCCTGCCGTCCATCACGCTCCATTTGAAGTCACCTATAAAGGCTTCTCCGTAGGCCAGTACTTCGCCGATATTCTCGTCCAGGATCTGGTTTTGGTCGAACTGAAGTGCGCAGACCGTTTCGCCCCCGAGCACACTGCGCAGTGCCTCAACTATCTTCGAGCGTCCGGCCTCAATGCCTGCCTGCTCATGAATTTCCAGAAACCGAAACTCGACTGGAAGAGAATCGTCAACGGCTTTCAATTCCCCGAGGCCCCCGCTCTCAGTTCCCAACCATAATCTCGTCCAGTGCCCGGCCTTCCGACCCCGACGGCATCTGAATTCCCAATATCGTTGCCAGCGTCGGCGCGATATCCGTCACCGAAATATTACGGTTATAAACACCCGGCCGCACCCCAAATCCCATGAAAATCACCGGCACATGCGAATCGTAATTAAACGGCGTGCCATGCGTCGTACCCCTCGGCGAAGGGAGCCAGTAAGGGTCGATCAGCACAAAGATATCGCCGCTGCGCTCCGCGAAGAACCCGTTGGTCATCGCCCGCGCAATCCGGTCGGTGCTCACCCCGCTGGCCAGTTGTTCGCGCGTATACACCCGGTAAATATGGGGCTTGGAGGCCAGCGCCTCGGCGGCTGCACGGTCAACTTCGGCGGCATCCAGTTTCTTCTCGCGAATCAAATCCTGGTTCAGATACAGCACGTACTCCACCGGCTTCTGAATCAGCCAGTCTCCGGGGCCGAAGCGCGCGGTAAGCGCGTCCTGCACCGTTTTCGAGATCTGCGACTCCGCCATTCGGCCGCCCGGCATCTTCCGTTCCGCATCCTTCTCCGGAAGCGGAGCCACGCCGTGATCCGCGGTGAAAACAATCAGCACCTCGCCCGGCCCGATGTGCCGCGAAACCAGAAAGTGGAAGAAGCGATCCAGCACATGGTCGGTCCGCAGTGCCATATCCTCCACCGCCGGATCGTCCGGACCTACGCGGTGCCCCACGTAATCATTGGAGGAAAAGCTGACGGTCAGCAAATCCGTCACGCCGCGACCGCCCAGGTTTTCTCCTTCAATCGCCGCTTCCGCGAACGATTCGATCAGTTCGTTGCCCCAGGGGCTCGCCGGAATCGCGCGATAGAGTTCCCCGCCGGAGCCGAACTTCGTACCCCTCCATTCCTTGCCCGCATACTGATCGGCCGGGCGCGCCGCGTTAAAATCCGCCGCCCATTGCGGAAGCTCTTTCCCGTAGAAACTGCTCGATGCGAAAACGCCGCTCTCATCGAACCAGAACGCTCCGTTCGCCATATGCCCGGAAGGAAGAATTGCCGCTCGCGGTTTCAGCGAGACGCCGATGACCTTCGCCTCACCGTTCGCCATGCGGAGTTCGTCTCCTACCGTGTCCACCAGAAGCCGGTTCGGCGACGCCGGAGTGGCGTCTGTGCAATCCGCCTGCGGCTTGGGCGTCGGCGCACCAACCGTTTCCACGCTGCCATCGCAAACGCTGGTCACCAGGCGGCGCTCTTCGCGCGAATACCACGCGTTTCCCACAATCCCGCTCTCCGCCGGATTCGCTCCTGACATAATGATGCTGTGCCCCACCGCGGTCACGGTCGGAAACTGGTCGTAGCGCGCGTTCGTGAATACCGCCCCGTGTTTCAGCAGGGTCGCCAGGCCGCCCTTATATTGGGAAGCAAATCGGGTCGTGTAGTCATAGCGGAACTGATCCACCACAATGGTGACCACCAGCTTCGGCTTGGGAGGCGTTTGAGCCCCCGCCGGACAGAGGAGCAGCAGCGCAGATACGAAGAGACAGACGAATCGGTTCATCAGGGAAAAGCTTAGCAGTCCCTCCCATGCTTGCGATAATAAACGCATGCGTACGATCCGCCTCGGTGCTCTCCTCATCCTTTGCGCCTTCGGGCTTTGCACCTTCGGCCTTACCTTCGCCAAAGACAAGGACAAGGAGAAGGAAAAGGATTTCACCTCCGGAGCCGCGGAGAACAAAGTTGTCTCCATCACCGCCACGCCTTACCTGGAGCGCGACGAAGTCACCCAAGCGGCGGGCGCAGATCTGGGCCCCTACGTAACTGCCATGCGGATCACCGTGCAACCCAAGGCGGGGACGTTGAGGATCGATCGCGACGACTTCACCCTCCTCACTTTCAAAACCGGCGAGCACACCACGCCGCTTTCGCCCAGCGAACTGGGCTCGCGCACGGATATCACCGTCAAGGCCGTTCAGGTGGGTCCGGACGGCCCTCTCGCCGATCATCACACGCCTCTTTGGAGCGTCCCTGGGATGGGAAACACCGTGCAAAGCGGCAACGGCAAAGCCGCGCCCACCACCACCACGGTAGTGAACGACAAGAAAGATACAGCCTACAAGAAGAAAGATCCTCTGGTGGAACTGCTGAAGCAAAAAGTGCTCCCGGAAAAAGAGACCGATCAACCCGTCTCCGGCCTGCTCCTTTTCAACCTTGATAAACAGAAGCTGAAGGACCTGGAGTTGATTTACAAGACCTCGGACGGTCCCTTGAAAGTCCGCTTCAAATAGCGCCGCGCCCCCGGATGCCACGCGAAACCCTGGTCGATTTCTTCCGCGATTTCGCCGGCCTCCCCAATACGTTTCTGGTATTTGACGACGGCTACCGCTCCTATCGATACACCTACAGGCAAGTCTCGGAAGCGGCGTGCAGGTTCGCGCACAAACTGCGTGATAACGGAATCGCGCCCGGCCAGCGCGTCGTTTTCTGGAGCGAGAACCGGCCTGAATGGGTCGCCGCGTTTTGGGGCTGCGTGCTCGCGCAGGTCGTTGTGGTTCCGGTCGATTACCGCGCCTCCGCGGACCTTCTGGAGCGGATCGCCGGCATCGTCGAAGCGCGCGCTGTTCTGACGGGAGACGAAGTGGCCGCCCGCGACGGAGCTTGGCCATTCGCCGCCTTCGATTGGGCGGGAGACCCCGTCCCGGAACCCCCACAAGCCGCCCGCTCCGGTAGCGAACTCGCCGAAATCATCTTCACCAGCGGCGCAACCGCCGAACCGAGGGGCGTCACCATCACGCACTCGAACATCCTCGCCAACATCATCCCGGTTGAGACGGAGATTCGCAAATATCGCAAATGGAGCATTCCGTTCGCGCCGATTCGTTTCCTGAACCTGCTGCCGCTCAGCCACATGTTCGGACAATCCATGGCCACGTTCATCCCGCCCGTGCTTCCCGGCGAGGTGATTTTCATGAAGGGCGTCAACCCGCCCGATATCATTCGCCAGATCCGCGCGAGGCGCATTTCCGTCGTGGTATCTGTTCCGAGAATTTTGGAGGTTCTCCGCACTTACCTATTGGAAGCGGTTCCGGAAGCCGCGACGCCCGCACCCGCGGGCTCCAGCTGGATGCGCCATTGGTGGCATTACCGGCGCGTGCACAATTTGTTCGGCTGGAAATTCTGGAGCTTCATCGCCGGCGCCGCGCCTCTGCCGCCCGACCTCGAAGCATTCTGGGCGAATCTCGGTTTCGTCGTTGTGCAGGGCTACGGACTCACGGAAACCGCGCCCATCGTCACGCTGAATCATCCGTTCCGTACCAGCCAGGGCTCGGTAGGCAAGCCGATCGGAGGCGTCAAGGTCAGGATCGCGGAAGACGGGGAGATTCTGGTGCGCGGCGCGAATGTGACCTCCGGCTACTTCAACGCCTCGCCGGAAGAGAATGCCAGCTTTCAGGACGGCTGGTTTCACACGGGCGATATCGGCAGCGTAGACGAGGAAGGCAAGGTCTTCATACGCGGACGCAAAAAGGAAATGATCGTTCTCCCAGACGGTCTGAACGTTTTTCCGGAAGATGTGGAGCGCGTGTTGAATGAAACGCCGGGCGTTCAGGAGTCGGCTGTGGTGGGTGCCAGTGCGCCAGGCGGCGAAAGGGTTCACGCCGTCCTGGTGCTGGTGCCCGGCGTCGAGCCCGGGAGCGTCGTCGAGCAGGCGAATCGGAGGCTCGAAGCGCACCAGCAGATTCGGGAAGGTTCGTTGTGGCCGGGAGAGTCCCTGCCGCGCACTGAGGGAACCGCGAAGCTGAAGCGCGTGGCCATTCGCGATTGGGTGAATGGCGCGGCACGGCCCGCGGAAGCCGCACAGAAAGATCACTTACTCAGCCAATACGGGGACGGCGCTTCGCTCGATCAGCTTGGATTGAGCTCTCTCGATCGAGTGGAACTCATGATGCAGACCGGCCTTGATGAAACCTCGTTCGCCCGCGCGACCACGGTTGGGGATCTGCGAAATGCTCCTCGCGTGCGGGAAGAGACGATTCCGTTCCCACGCTGGACAAGGTCTCGCGTCGCGCGCGCGTTGCGCCGCGTCTCTCTCCCGCTGCTGCTGCTGCCGCTCTTGCGCATCTTCGTCTGGTTGCGCGTCGCGGGACAAGAGAACCTTCGCGGCCTCGAAGGCCCCGTGGTTTTCGGCGCGAACCATCAGAGTGTTTTCGATGTTCCCACCATCCTTGCGGCCATGCCAGGCGGGTGGCGCTACCGTGTCGCCACGGCGGCGGGGATGGATTGGTTCCGCGCTCACTTCCATCCCGAAAAAGCCGGCTGGTTCGAACTCTTCGGGAACAGCCTGCAATATTACCTGTCGTGTTTGTTCTTCAATACCTTCCCTCTCCCGCAGACCGGCGCCGGAGCCACCGAATCGCTCCGCTACATGGGGCAACTGGTAAGCGATGGTTTCTCTGTGATCCTCTTCCCGGAAGGGGTGAGAACGTCGGCGGGCGAAATCGCGCCCTTCCGCCCCGGCGTCGGCTTGATCGGATCGCGCTTGAGTCTGAAGATCGTCCCAGTGCGGATTGAAGGGCTGGACCGGGTGCTGCACGCCAGTTGGCATTTTCCGCGCCCGGGTCGCGTGAGGGTCGCGTTCGGGAAGCCGATCGCCGCTTTAGGAGATGATTACGCGGCGCTGGCTGCGCAGGTAGAACAGGCGGTTCGTGCGCTCTAATTTCCGCCGCTCGGGCCGTCTACCGAATCTTTCCTCGTAGAGCGAGGAGGCTTCGGCGGGTCAGGCACCTTGATCGGGCCTTCATGACGCGGCGGTTCTACGGAACCGCTCGGGGGCTTGCCGCTGGCCGTCGACCCAGCCGCCGGATTCCCCATCTTGCCGTTATGCTCGTCCCACAACGGCGGGTCCACCACCACAATTCCGGTGTACACCGGAACCGGAATGTACGTTTCAAGAGGCGCTGCACCATCGCCGTAATCCACTGGCGCAGCCAGTTCGGCCTGCAAAGGTGGAGGCGCCTGCTGAGGCTGAGGTGCGGAGGGCGCCGGCTGCTCGTTATAAGCCGCCTGCTCCACCCGCGGTTCCGCGGACGTCACCAGCGGCGCTGGGGTTTCGGCCGTCCTCAACTCCCGTCGCTGCGCCTCAAACCGCTCCGCCGCCAGCGCGGGAGAAATCGGAGCCACCGCGAACGTCATGCCCTCCAGGGCTTCGCCGGGGTTTGCCGCCAGCTTTTCATCCAGCTTTGCCGGATCGATCACTTTGACGCCGGCCAGAAAAGGAGCCATCGTCGAATTCGCCGGCGCATAGAGTTGCGACCGGCCAGCGCCGGTCCAGATCTCGGACGGCGCCAGTGGACCCCAGGCAATCCGGCCCGTTCCCCGCAGCCAGTACACATCACCAGGCTTGTAGACCGGGTTCGGGCGGCGATCCGGAGACCATACCCAACCCAGCGTGGAATCCTGCATCCACCGTCCAAAGTGATAGGGCAGCCAGCCCCAACTCTCTCGCGCCACCCAGGTATAGCCCGCTTCGTCGTACCATTCCCACCGTCCATCGCGGAAAGGCCGCCAGTTCGCGTCGGTGCGTGGTTTCCACACCATCCCCAGTTCGGGCGTCGAGATCCATCCGCCGGAGCGCTCCAGATCCGCCTGGCCGTAGCCGGCTCCAGACTTATCGCGGCCTTCGCTCCACTCATCCGCCTCCATCTTCGGGATTTCGCGGAGAAGCGTGAAGCGGTCGGAGGCGCCCGCGTAGACCTGGATGAACTGACCCGCCCGGAGTTCCATCTCCAGGCTCGGCGTCGTGAACTTGACAGACCCTTCCAGCACCGCGAGGTTACTCGACTGCTCGTAGGCCGCCAGGCGGATGCGCGAACCTTGCCGCAGCGTTATCTGGGCCCCCGGCAGCGCCAGGCTCAGCGTATCGTGCGGACGCGGCTCACCGCTGAAATATGCCACTCCGTGATCAATCGACAAAAGCGTCACGCGCTGTCCGGTCGAGAGCTGCGTGTAGTCCGAAAGCTCGGCTAAGGCGTCTCCTGCCAGGCGCAGGAAGCTGCCGTCATCCAGTTCGACTTCGATCCGGTCTTGTGGGCCGCTTTGAATGCGAGAGGACTCAATCAGCGGCAGGTTCCGTTCACCTGCGCGCCAGGGGTCGGCCGTATGGACCTGCACTTCGGGAGCACCCTGCATCTCGCCCACACGGGCGTAGCGGCGCGCACCGCCGCTAGCTGCTGACGTCGTCAGCAGCAGAGCCGCGATGGCGATTTGCCCCCTCATAACCGCTTACCTACTTTTTGGAAATCCGCGTCACCGGCTTTACGCTAGTGGCCTTCACTGCCAAAATCTTATCCAATTCCGCCCGCACATTTTTCGGAGGATCTTTCAGGAACGTCGGGTCTCCGATGTACTGATCCTGAACCTTGCCGTTGCGGTCGATGAATACCATGATGGGCACGTACAGCGGCGTCATGATCGAGACCTGGAGGAATTCGAGCACCGACCCGCGCTCCGCCCAGCCCATGGGATACCCCTTCACGTAGTTGGCGACGAACTGCGGCGTGCCGGTCTTGGCTTCTTCATCGTTGAACGCCGCCGCCAGAAACTGGACGCCCTTCGGCGTATATTCGGGCACGATCTGGCTGCTCAGCATCTTGGCCATGTCCTGGCAATGCGGACATGTGGTGAAAAAGAACGCCAGGCAGATCGGCTTGCCCTTGTAGGAGCTCAGCAGCTTCTGCGAGCCGTCGGTCATATTGATTACGAACTCCGGCGCCGTCCGGAGCCCATCGGCCATCGCCGTCGTCACCGAGGCTGCCGCCAGTACGAAAGTCATCAAAGTTTTCATAAAGTTATAGTCTATAGGATTCGGAGTGCCGATCCTCTTACTCAGACGCGGGCGCGGCCGGATTTCTTCAATCTTCGTGAAAGACCCTTATTCAAGCCACCGTACCTCGCCGCCAGTCTGCCTGGTCTTCCAACTGCTTGCCGACTCGTTTTCTCTCCTCCACCGTCCGACAAGTTCACGCGCAGCGGCGGGCCAATCCGGAAATAGGAACGGGAAACCGGCCGCGGCCAGACGTCCCGGTACAACCCGCCGGCTCTTGAGCACCAGTTCGGATTCCGTCCTCATCAGCAGAGTGCCGATCTCCAGCAGCCAGCTTGGGGAAGGCAAACCGATGCGCGTGCCCCACGCCGCGCGCAGTTCACGCATGAAGTCACGGTTCGGAAGTGGATGGGGCGAGGCAAGGTTCACCACGCCATCAAAGTCCTCACGTTCGATCAGGAAATCAATCGCGTTCGCAAAGTCAGCCTCGTGAATCCACGAGACAAACTGGGTGCCGGGACCGATGGTGCCGCCCAGTCCGTGGCGGACCAGCCCGAGCAGCACATCAAAGACGCCGCCGCGGCTGGGGCTAAAGGTCATGGCGCTCCGTAGCGCCACCTTCCGCGTGCGCCGCGTCGGAGTCGAAAAGAATGCCTGTTCCCAGCCCTTCGCCACGTCAATCGAGAAGTTCCACGTATCGGGCGCGCCCGGGTCGCCGCCTCCCAGTTCGCCCGTCGCTTCATCCATGGGACGGTCTAAAGCGTGGCGGTAGATCGTCGCCGTGCTGGCATTCAGCCAAACGTGCGGAGGATGCTTCAGCGAACCGATTACTTCGTTCAGAAATTGCGTGGAACTGATGCGCGACTCGTAGATGATGCGCCGGTTCCTTACCGTGTAGCGGCAATTCACGCTGCGTCCCGCTAAGTTGATGCAGACATCGGAATCCTCGAGCTGAGCGGGCCATTCAGAGCTCGACTGGCGTCTCAAGACTGCGACCGAATGACCTTGTCCAAGGAAATGCCGGCAGAGAAGCGTTCCGACTTGTCCGCTGCCGCCGGGGATTACGATTCGCATTCGCGCTCGGCTCTCTGCTTCACAACCATGTTTCTTTCGTGGAGAAGCGCCTGCATATAGCGGCTCAGGAAGAGTTGCTCGGCCAACCATCCCAACAGCGGCAGCGGTGCGGCAAAGAAGAAGCGATCCGTCATTTCCGTTGCGCCGCCCGTTAGAGTGCGAAAGAAATGGTCGTGCCTCATGAAGCGGAAAATACCCCGAACCATTCTGTCCTGGAAGTAAGCCGGCCTGTCGAACGCGGTGATTTCGCTGGTGAGAGTCTGCCAGACGCCAAAGTGCTTCGCCCGCCAGGTGACGCGCTCTCCCATGCCGATCAAGCCGGAAGTGATTCCGCCGCCAGAAACGGCGATAGCCTGTTCGCCGTAGTGCACATTCCCTTCAAGATGCACTTCCACGTCGCGCGCGAGATCGAAGCAGCGTTCGATGGGCGCAAGGATGACCGTGACTTCTTCCAGTGTGACCATTACGAAACTTCGCTTGAGAAAAATCTCTTCAGATTCCCTCTCAGTTTGAAGAGTTGGCGAACAACTCCGCCCGGCAGACCGCGGAACTCCTCATAGACGACGTTGGTCTGCTCAAAGAACGAAAGCAGCTCGCGGATACGCTTCCGCGCCTCTTTGTCTTCGGCCGTATTACGGTCGATTTCCATCGAACACTCGCGGAGCACGGCGATTGTCGGGTCGATCTCGCGGCGTTTGCGCTCTTCCACGATGACCGTAAACATCTCCCAAACATCGTGCAAAGCTTCGAAGTGGTCGCGCCGGTCACCCATCAGATGCACCACGCGGACCACGCCCCAGCCTTGCAGTTCGCGCAAGCTGTTGCTGACGTTGGACCGCGCCACCGAAAGCAGCGACGCAATTTGTTCCGCGGGTAAAGCGTCTGGGGAAAGGTAGAGGAGCGCATGAATCTGCGCGACCGTGCGGTTGAGGCCCCAGCGGGTGCCCAACTCGCCCCAGTGGAGAATAAACTTCTGTTGTCCGGCGCTTAGGCTTTCCATACAGTAAATTCTGTCTAAACAGAATTTACTGTATTTATAGTCTGGTTGTCAAGTCACGCGATAATGCCATCAGGGAATGCCCCAGGAATGAAAGACGACGGACTGATTCTCGCCGCCTGGTCGGAAGCGGTTCGCCAGCATTCGCCGGCCATCCTGGCCACGGTTGTGAAGGTGAGCGGCAGCGCCTATCGCGGACCGGGCGCGCGTATGCTGATTACCGAAACCGGCGTCCGCACCGGGTCCATTAGCGGCGGCTGCCTGGAAGGCGATGTCCTCAAGAAGGCCTGGTGGCTGACTGGCGACCACCCCGCCGCGGTCCGCGTCTATGACAACAGTTCCGAGGAGGATGCGATTTGGGAGTTCGGCCTCGGGTGTAACGGGATTGTGCATGTCTTGTTGGAGCGCTGGCCCGCGGGCGCAAATCCGCTAACCGTCGAGTTGCTCGAAGCCTGTCGCACTGGCCCGGTTGGCGGGGTGCTGGCGTCAGTCATCGGAGGCGGCCACGTTGGTGAAACGCTGGCCATTTTCCCGGACGGCTCCACGCGATCGGCAATCACCCAGAAGGCCCTCGAAGACCAGATCGCCGCCCACGCTCGCGCCGCGTTCCACTCCGCGGAATCGAGCGTTCGGGAAATCGATGGCGCGGAGGTTTTCATCGAGTATGTGGCGCCGCCGCTGCCGCTGCTGATCGTCGGGGCAGGGCAGGACGCGCTGCCGCTGGTGCGCCTTGCGAAAGATCTCGGCTGGCACGTGACCGTGGTGGACGGGCATTCGAACCAGGCGCGGCCGGAGCGCTTCCCGCTGGCCGACCGGGTTCTGGTTTGCGATCCGGCCGATGTGCTTCGCGGCCTCGCCGTGAATCGCGATACGTGCGCCGTTGTGATGAGCCACAGCTATCCGCAGGATGAAGCTTTTGTGAAGGCGCTTCTGCCGCTGCCCATCCGTTACCTCGGGGTATTGGGACCACGCAAAAGAACGGATCGAATGCTTGCCGGCCAACCCGACGCGCCGCATCTCCACAGCCCGGTGGGCCTCGATATCGGGGCGGATTCGCCGGAGGAGATCGCGCTCTCGATCGTCAGCGAAATTCAGGCTGCGCTTGCGGGACGCGATGGCGGCATGCTGCGCCGCCGGGCGGGTCCCATTCATGACCGGAGCGTGGCGTGAACATCGGGGCGATATTGCTCGCCGCCGGCGCATCCCGGCGCATGGGCGCGCCGAAGCAGTTGATCCGATTTGATGGGCACTCGCTGTTGCGCCGCGCCGCGGAAACCGCGATTGGCAGCGGGGCTTCGCCAGTGATCGTCGTGCTGGGGGCGCGCGCGGAAGACATGCTTCCGGAGTTGGCGGACCTGCCCATCGAAGCCGTGATCAATCCGGATTGGGCGCTCGGCATGTCGGCAAGTTTGCGTTGCGGCATTCAGGCGCTGCTCGCCCTCGCGCCGGAAACGGAAGCGGTGCTGGTCACACTTTGCGATCAGCCTTTTGTGACGGGGGCGCACCTGGGGGCTTTGATCGAACGCTTTCGTGCGCCCATTACAGCAAGCCTTTATAACTCGACTCTCGGCGTGCCCGCCGTCTTTGCCCGCGCGCTTTTCCCCGAACTGGAAGCGCTCGAAGGCGACTCAGGCGCGCGCCGGCTGATCCAATCGCATTCCGCTGAAACGACGGCGTTCGATTTGCCGGAAGCGGCTATCGATCTCGATTCGCCGATTGACCTGAACTCGTTTTCGGCCAAGTTGCATTAGAGGGGATGAAGCATGTCCATCAAGTCTCAAATCGAATTCGACAAGCTGCGGGCCATTGGCCGCATTGTCAGACGGGCGCTCGATACGATGGCGCGGTCCGCGCAGCCCGGCGTCACGACAGCGGAACTCGACCGGATCGGCGCGGCGGTTCTCGCTGCCGCGGGCGCCGAGTCCGCGCCCCCCAAAGTCTATGGATTTCCAAACGCGGTGTGCATCAGCGTCAATGAGGAGGCCATTCACGGCATCCCTGGCGACCGGACGCTTCAGGCCGGCGACCTGCTTAAGCTCGACCTGGTTGCCGAAAAAGACGGATTCTTCGCCGATGCGGCTCTTACGGTGCCGGTGGGTTCCGTCTCACCCGATGCTGCCGCGTTGGTGCGCTGCGCGGAGAGAGCTTTCGAGCAGGGCCTGAAGGCCGCTCGCGCCGGCAATCGAGTCTACGAAATCGGCCGCGCCGTGGAGCGTGAAGTGAAGGCTTCTGGTTTCAGCGTGATTCGCGAACTCTGCGGGCATGGGGTGGGGCGAACGATCCACGAAGCGCCGTCCGTTCCGAACTTTCGCGATCTGCGCGCGCGCATGAAGCTGCACGAAGGTTTGGTAATTACGATCGAGCCGATCATTGCTGCCGGGTCCGGACGCGCGGAATTGCAGTCGGACCAATGGACAATCAGCACCTGTGATGGAAGCCTTTCCGCGCACTATGAACATACGGTCGCAATCACAGCGAACGATGCGATTCTACTAACCGCTGCTTAGCTTCGATACAGTCTGCTACCTTCAAACCATGCAAATCACAGTTGAGTTGCCGGACGACCTGGCCGCGCACCCCAACGCAGCGCATGAGGCCATGGAGGCCTTCGCCATTGAAGGGTATCGATCCGGAGCGCTGTCCGCTTATCAAACGCGTGTGCTACTCGGGTTTGACACCCGCTACGAATTAGACGGCTTTCTAAAGGAGCATGGGGTCTGGGCGCACGCTTATAGCGTTGAAGATCTCGAGAAGGACGCTGCAGGGTTTCAACGACGCGGATGATCGTCGTTGCCGACACCTCACCGGTGAACTACCTGGTTCTGATTGATGAGATTGATCTCTTACCGATCATCTTCGGCAAGGTTCTTATTCCTGAAGCAGTAATGGAGGAGTTGCAGCACACCGGACACCTCCAAAAGTGCGCCAATGGATTGTTAATCTCGCGAGTTGGATAGAAGTGCGTTGCTCGCTGTCGGCTGGGAATACCGACCTCATGGGATTGGACATTGGGAACGCCACGCGATCCAGTCGCTCGAACTGGGAGTGGACACGGTTCTTATGGACGATGCAGCCGGGCGTCGCGAGGCAGAGAGACTCCACCTCGACGTACGGGGGACGCTGGGGATCATCGAGCGTGGCGCTAGACTGCGCAAGACTGACTTTCGCCGCGCGCTGAACAAGTTGGATCGGACTAACTTTCGCGTGTCACCGATGATGCGGGCGGCTTTTCTCGAGCGAAATCCATGAGTAGCGAGCAATCCCGAACGTTTGAAACTGATTCTTGCTTGCCCAGTTCCATCGCGCGAAAACGCTCCAGGTCAAGAGCAGTACCGCCGCCACTGGTTGGTCCTATACGATGGGCGTTCACGATACGTGTGGCAAACCCGAGATCATCACGGTGGCGCTACGGGAGGAGACGGCGCTTTTTCTAGTCAACGAGGCCGCGCGGCGGCTTCGCGAAGGCGTCGATCTAAATGAGGGGGCTGATCGGCGAGGTTGAGTGCGATTTCCGTGCTGTCGATCCCAAGTGGATCTAACCAACGTGAGAATCGTTTCGAAGGAGGAAGGGTTTCGACATCTACTTCCAGCAGCCGCTCCTGCAACCGGATGCTCGAATGACCGTCGTGGAGAGCGATTTCTCTTCTTCGAATGATCGGGCCAGCAGCCTGTTCGACTGGAAGTTTCCCGATCCTCCGCATACGCGAGTGTTTCGGTTGCAGGCGGTTCACTGGCTGATCTGCCACCAGGTTGGTATGCGGAACGAGCCGCACCGGGCGCACCGTGGATTCGCCGTCAACGCGAAATCGAAGCGGTGTCGAGCGAATAGTAGGTTTCGTTTCGATACAATCTGCTTTCGATATGTCGAAACGCCTTCTTCCGCTATTGCTGCTCCCCGCGCTGCTGAGCGCCCAGCACTACGAACCCACCTGGGACTCGGTGGATAAGCGGCCCACGCCCGCCTGGTTCTCCGACGCCAAGTTCGGCATCTTCATTCATTGGGGCGTCTATTCGGTTCCGGCTTACGCTCCGGTACTTCCTAACGATCTGGCTTACGCCGAGTGGTATTGGCACGCCATTACCGAAGGAAAGAAGCCGGGCGCGAATCCGGTGGATGCGGGCTCCTGGGCTTTTCACAAACGGGTCTACGGACCGGACTTCCCCTATGAGAACTTCGCCCCTCAGTTCCGCGCCGAGTTGTTTGATCCGGACCATTGGGCCGACGTGATCGCGCATTCCGGGGCCAAGTATGTTGCGCTCACTTCCAAGCACCACGAAGGTTTTGCGCTTTGGCCGAGCAAAGAGGCGTCGGCTACATGGGGCCGTCCGTGGAATGCCGTCGACACCGGTCCGCACCGCGATCTATTGGGCGATTTGTCCGCCGCAGTCCGCCGCACGAACGTCAGGATGGGCTACTATTATTCGCTCTACGAGTGGTACAACCCGCTGTGGCTGCGCGACAAAAAGCGCTATGTCACGGAACACATGCAGCCGCAGTTCAAAGATCTGGTGACGCATTACAAACCGGACATTATCTTTTCGGATGGCGAATGGGAATTGCCTTCGGCGGACTGGCGCAGTCCCGAACTGCTGGCCTGGCTCTTCAACGATTCACCGGTGAAGGACAAGGTGGTGGTGAACGATCGCTGGGGGAAAGAGACCAAGCACAAGCATGGCGGGTACTGGACCACCGAATACACGGCCGGCATGAGCGTAACGGACCATCCGTGGGAAGAAAGCCGGGGCATGGGTTACTCCTACGGTTATAACCGGGACGAGGAGTTGAAGGATTATCACACCGGCAGGCAGTTGGTGCTGATGCTAGTCGATACAGTCAGCCGGGGAGGCAACTTACTGCTGGATATCGGGCCTCGCGCGGACGGCCGGATTCCGGTGATCATGGAACAGCGTTTACAGGAGATCGGGGATTGGCTGCACATGAACGGTGATGCCATTTACGGCACCCGGCCGTGGAAGCAGTCGAGGCAGTGGAGTGAAGGCGCGCAGCCCAAGATCGATTATAACCAGGAATTCAAGACCCCGTATGATGTCTCGAAGCTCTCCGAGAAACCGGAGGCAGGGAAGGCGGCGATTGATGCGTTTTTCACTTCCAAAGGTTCCGAAGTCTATGCGATTCTGCCGCGTTGGCCGGGAAGGGAGTTCACGGTGAAACAGATCGACGCGGCGAAGGTGAAGTCAGTTGGTCTGCTGGGGATGAGCCGGCCACTGCACTGGAAGGTCATGGGCGACTCGATCACGGTCATGCTGCCGGAGCTTCCGGGTGAGTTGTTGGGTCAGCCCGCCTGGGTATTGAAGCTGACCCTTTAGGTCATCATCTCCAGCAGGCGCGTGCGAAGCTTTTCGGCCGCGGCATCATCCGGCGTAATCACCAGCACGGTGTCGTCACCGGCGATGGTACCCACCACTTCCATCCACCCGGTATGATCGAGGGCCGACGCAACCGGATTGGCGTGGCCGGGATCTGTTTTCAGAACGATCAGATTCTGGGCGCAGCGCATGTCGATGACGAACTCCGAGATCATGCCGTCCGCATCGCCGGCAGGCTCATCGCGCGAGAGTTCGCGGTAGCCCGAAGGGGTTTTGACGAGGCCGAGTTCGCGCAAGTCGCGGGAGAGCGTTACCTGCGTCGCGGTCACGCCGCGCTTGGCCAGTTCCTCGGCAATCTCATCCTGGGTGTGAACCTGCTGCTGCTGGATCAGTTTGAGGATCTGCCCCTGGCGGTAGCGCTTGCTCATAGGCGCGTGCGCGCTTCCGCCAGGGCGCGGGCAACATGAAGCGGTCCGGTGCCACCGGTGATCTCACGCGTCTTCATGCCCTCACGCGGGTCCAGCAGTTTAGCCATTTCCGGCGTGAATGCGGGATGAAACGCAGCCAGCGATTGGGCATTCCAGGAGGAAGGCTGCCTGCCTTCTTTCACACTCTCCAGCACCAGGCTGCCGACGATCTGGTGGGCCTGATGGAAAGGCGTTCCGTTGCGCGCCAGCGCTTCCGCAAGGTCTGTTGCGATCACCCAGCTCGCCGCCGCCGCTGCCAGCGGAACCTGCTCGCGCAGGGTAATGGATTGGGCCACCACACGAGCCATTTCGAGCGAGCCATTCAACTGCGCGGCGGCTTCGAACAGCGGCTCCTTATCTTCCTGCATGTCGCGATTGTATGTTAGCGGGAGGCCTTTCATGGTCATCACCAGCGCGTTCAGGCAGCCGGTGACGCGCCCAGCCTTGCCGCGAATCAACTCCAGCGAATCCGGGTTCTTCTTCTGCGGCATCAGACTGGAACCGCTCGTCACGCCGTCGCCTAACTCAAGCCATCCGAACTCGTCGGAAGAGTAGAGAATCCAATCTTCCGACAGACGGCTGAGGTGGAGCATGGTTGTGCAAGCTGCGTAGAGGTAGTCGAGCGCAAAGTCGCGGTCGGCCGAAACATCCATACTGTTCCGTGTGACGGATTCAAAACCGAGATCCTGCGCGATGGCTTCACGATCCAGCGCGAAAGCGCTGCCCGCGAGAGCGCCGGACCCAAGGGGCATCACGTTCACTCGAGCCCGAGCTTGGCGAATGCGTTCCCGGTCGCGCAGAAACATCTCAAAGTAGGCCAGCAGATAGTGGGGCCACAGCACCGCCTGGGCACGGCGCATGTGGGTGTAGCCGGGGATTACGGCGTCCGGATATTTGTCGGCGAGATCGAGTAACGCGGTCATCAGACCGTTGAGGAGGTCAAGCGTGCGGTCGCATTCTCCACGGAGCCAGAGGCGGGTGTCGAGAGAGACTTGCTCGTTGCGGCTGCGGCCGGTGTGTATCTTCCCCGCAACGGCGCCAGCCTTCTCGTTTAGCTTGCGGAAGACCAGCGTGTGGATGTCTTCGTCAACCGCGCCCTCGTAGAAACCGGGCTGTTGGGACTCGACGAGGATCTCGTCGAAAGCGCTTACGATTTCGGCGCGCTCCCCGGCGGTAAGAATGCCGCCGCGCTCGAGCGCGCGCGCGAACGCTTGCGAACCTGTGATATCGGCTTCAATCAATTTCCGATCGAAGTGCAGGGAACCGGAGAAGCGTTCGAAAACATCCGAGGGACCGGCTTCGAAGCGGCCGCCCCACAGCTTCATTGGTGCTCCTTCAATAGCGCCCGCACTTTGATGGGAAGTCCGATCAGGTTGATGAATCCTCGCGCGTCCTTTTGGTCGTATTCCGCGCCCATCGTNNACGGTGCCCTTATAGAGCCGTAGAGTCACTTCACCGGTAGAGGGCTCGCAAACCTTGGTGAAGAATGCATCCAGAGCTTCGCGCAGAGGGGTGAACCACAGGCCGTTATAAACGAGATCGGCGTAATCGATGGCCAGTTTCTGCTTGAAGTGGGCCGTGCTGCGATCGAGCGTGAGGGCTTCGAGTTCACGCAGGGCAGCGACAATCAGTGTTCCGCCGGGAGTCTCATAACATCCGCGCGACTTCATGCCCACGAAGCGGTTCTCCACCAGATCGATTCGGCCGACGCCATGTGCCGCGCCGATGTCGTTCAGCTTTTCGATCAATGCGACGCCGGACATCATGTGCTGGCCGTCCACTGAGACCGGGATGCCCCGATCGAAACCGATGGTCACTTCACCAGGCGTGTTGGGCGCTTCCCGAGGAGACTTGGTGAGCATCCAGATTCCGTCAGGCGCGGCATTTTTCGGGTCTTCCAGTTCGCCGCCTTCATGCGAGATATGCCACAGATTGCGGTCGCGGCTATAGATCTTGGTGGTGGACTGGGCGACAGGTACGTTGTGTTTCGCGGCGTAATCAAGAGCGTCCTCACGGGAAACGATATCCCATTCACGCCAGGGCGCGATGACGGGCAGGTGCGGCGCCAGCGCCTTATAAGTGAGTTCGAACCGCACCTGATCGTTGCCTTTTCCAGTGCACCCATGGGCCAGTGCATCGCATCCGGTGGCCAGAGCCACTTCCACCTGCTTCCTGGCCAGTAGAGGGCGCGCGATGGACGTGCCGAGGAGATACTTGTGCTCATAGACCGCGCCCGACCGCACCATGGGCCACAGGTAATCCTGCACAAACTCCTCGCGCATGTCGGCCACGTGGACCTCGGATGCGCCGGTTTTGCGGGCCTTCTCTTCGAGCCCTGTCAGCTCATCGCCACCTTGCCCGATGTCGCCGCAGACCGCGACCACTTCGCATCCATAGTGTTCTTTGAGCCAGGGAATGATGATCGACGTGTCGAGTCCGCCCGAGTAGGCGAGCGCCACTTTTTTGGGATTCATAATGTTCTTAGAGATTACACGGCGAGCTAGTACAGGCTCGCGCCTCGGTGGATTACGCGGCCAGAAGCATTAACAGTAATGCCTTCTGCGCATGAAGGCGATTTTCGGCCTGATCGAAAGCGATGGAGCGCGGTGACTCCATCACTTCATCCGTCACTTCCTCGCCCCGCTTGGCGGGCAGGCAATGCATAAAGAGCGCATCAGGCGCGAGAGAGAACAGCTCGTCGTTCACCTGATACGGGCGGAAAATGCGGCGCCGTTGGGCAGCTTCGCTTTCCTGGCCCATGCTGGCCCACACGTCCGTGTAGATGGCATTGGCGCCGGTGACGGCCTCGGCGGGATCATGCGAAAGGAAGATTCCGGAGCCGGATGCGCTGGCGAATTGCCGGGCCTGCGCGACGATCTCCGCGTCCGGTTCATAGCCCTGCGGAGTGGCGATGCGGAAGTTCAGACCCAGGCGCGCGGCGCAAAGCATAAGAGAATGCGCGACATTGTTTCCATCGCCCACGAAGGCGAGCGTGCGGTTTTCGAAAGAGCCGAAATGTTCCGCGAGGGTTTGCATATCGGCCAGCGCCTGGCACGGATGATACCGGTCGCTGAGCGCGTTCACCACGGGGATGCGCGACCAGTGCGCCAGCCCGTCCACGGTGCTCTGCGCAAAAGTGCGCGCGACAATGATGTCCACCCAGCGGCCCAAATTACGGGCTACATCCTGCAGCGGCTCGCGCTGGCCGATGGGGCCTTCAACGGTAACCACGCTTCCACCGAGTTGCTGAACGGCCAGTTCAAAAGTCAACCGCGTGCGCAGCGAGGGCTTTTCAAAAAGCAGCGCGGCGCTCTTCGATTCCAGGTCGCGCCGGAAATCCCGCGGAGCCCGCTTCACCTCAGCGGCGAGATTGAGAAGAGCGCGGAGTTCGGAAGTGGAGAGATCCAGATCGCTGGTGAGGCCGGCAGCGCCGATGGGGGAAAGAAGTTGAGTGGCGACCATCAAGGAATCCTTTGGCGTTAACGAATGCATTTTTATGCAGTCTAATGCATAATTACACATAGGGGGCTGGAAAGTCAAATCAGCTCGGAACGGCAGGTCGAATTGTGAGAACATTTACGTTTGTCACTGCACACCCGGATTGTTCTCGCGTTTGCGCTGCTCACCCGCCTCAATGGGGCCCAGGTTCCAAACTACTTGGAGCAGAGCTACTTTGAGCGGAGCTACTTTGAACCGAACAAGGGCCAAGCGGAAAGCTCTGTCCGTTTCCTCTCAAGAAACGACGCGTACACGCAACTCTTCAAACTTCGCGAAGTCGTCTGGTCTTTCGGCGATGCCCCGGGAGCCTCAGTGAGCATGTCGTTCACTGGCGCGCGCGCCAGTTCCGTGACCGGCCTCGACCGACGCGCGGGTAAGGTCAATTACCTCGTAGGCCAGGGCCAGGATTCCTGGGTGACCGGAATCGATTGTTACGCGCGCGTACGCTACCAAAACATCTATCCGGGCATTCACGCGGAGTTCCACCGGTCAGATGAACTGTTCGAATACGATTTTGCCATCCGCCCGTATGCCCGTCCATCCGATATCAGGCTTCTATTCTCTGGTAAGACAGGGGCGCACGGTGAAGCACCCTGTCGATGAGCAGGAAGCCCGAGTCCAGCAACAATCAATACGAGCTACGGGAATATATTGGTTGCGCTCGTGATTGGGTCGGAAGATGGATATGGCACCAGCGGCGGCATTTTCGTGCAACCGTGATCTCTCCTGACCGTGGGGAATCGCTAAGCTCGAAAATTCGCCGACTCATCGATGCGCACCCGCACTGGGCCTCCGCCTCAGCGGTGATGTGCCTACTGGTTCTCACCGGGCTTTTCTACCTGCGCCCGGAAATTCTGATGGGCACGCATTCGTTAGTGGGCCTGGATTACGACCAACTCCACATGCGCCGGATGGCGTTCGCGCGCGCGTCGCTCCTCAGCGCGCGGCACACGATTCCCGCGTGGTACCCACATGAGGTTCTCGGAACGCCATTCGCGGCAAATCTGCAAAGCTTTCCCTGGATACCCACGCGCCTCGTATTGCTGGCACTGGACCCATCTGCCGCCTATGCGGTGGGCGTCGCGATGGCCGCGGCGCTGGCGGCAATTTTCACGTTCCTCTATTGCCGCGGAATGGGATTGAGCCGTTTGGCCGCAGTGGCCGCCGGCGGCACTTTCGCGGGCGCCGGATACTTTGCCTCGCGCGTGCTGGCGGGGCATCTGCCCCTTCTGGAAGCGTATCCGGCGCTTCCGCTCCTGCTTTGGCTGGTGGATCGTTGCTTCTCACCGGTACGCCTGCAGCGACGGAGGCTCGATCTGGCGGCGCTCGCGCTATGCACCACCTGCGTTGTGCTGGCGGGGCACCCGCAGATTCCCGCGTATTCGGTGGCTTCCGGGCTTCTCTATATCGCTTGGCGAAAGAGAAGCTGGACGCAGGCCCGCGTGGCGGGGGCCATCGCGCTAGGCGCGGGCCTCGCTTTCGCCGTGTGGTGGCCGATGCTCCTGCTGATCGGACGCAGCACACGCGTCGAGCATCTGGCCGCCACGGATAACGATGTCGCCATGCCCTACGCGCGATTAGTGGCACTCATCAGCCCAGGCATCCACGGATGGGCTGATCCGGTGACGCTTGCCGAGAAACGTCCTTTCATTGGATTCCCGAACCCAGCTTACTTTTGGGATACGGCGTCTTATATCGGTATTCTTCCGATCGCCGTGATGCTTGCCCTTCTGATCGCGTGCGTTGTTCGAAGGCGCATGCCGGATGCGCGATGGCGATTTCTGGTGTGTCTGGGACTGGGAGCCTTTGTCTGCTCGCTGCCGCTTGCGGCTCCGATGATCCACCTGGCGCCGGGCACTTTTCTTCGCAGTCCCGCGCGGCTGCTCTATCTCTCGACGTTCTGCGCGGCGGTCGCGATGGGCGTCGGCATTGACGCGTTCCGGCGTGCGCGATGGCCGGTCCGCGCCTCGATACGAACCGGACTCATCGTGGCGGCCCTCTGCTTACACTTTGTGGATCTGTGGGGATTCGCGCATCTGTTCGTTCAAGTGACTCCGCGCAAAGGCGAAACGCCGGAATTCGAGGCGATTCTGGATCGCGAGGTGGGCGACGGCCGCATCGGGGAAGAGCGGGACGGCCTGATTTTTTCGTACGCGGACCGTTACGACGACGCCGGTGGCTTCGATTCCATTCTTCTCTCTCGATTCAACCGCGGACTGCTCGCCTTGGCCGGGGCTCCTCGTGACCTGAACCAGCAGGAGATTGATGCATCGGAGTTCCCCGTGAAGGCGCTCGAAGCGACCGGTGTCCGGTTTGTGATTACTACCCAGGACAGAACGGACCTGCAGCTAGCCGGCAGTACGGACGAGGCGAACCTCTACCGCGTGCCGCATCCCGCGCCGCGGGTAGAGTTCTTCCCTGGAACGCGGACGTCGTTCGTTGAGGAGCAGCGAATTCCTGAGATGTTTGCGGCGGACCCCAAGGGCAATCTGCTGTTGCCTCAGGATCTGAAACGCTACGCGCCTGGTTATGAAGTCCGCGCAGTGGATCACCCGGAGCCGGAAGCGATCCACTATCTGCGCCCTTCGAGCGACGAAATTCTAGTGCGAGTGAACACGTTCCAACCGGGCTTCATCAATGTGCTGGAATCCTACGATCCCGGTTGGACGGCGATGGTGGATGGCGTAAGCGCGCCGCTTGCGCCGGCGAACGGCTTTGCGATGGGGGTTCCAGTTCCGGCGGGCAGTCATGAAGTCCGTTTGCGATACCGCACCCCTGGCCGGTCCACGGGGTTCATCCTGTCGATGCTCTGCCTGGGATTGCTGGTACTCCTGATTGGGTCAGTGAGACCCTCCAAAAATAAGTACGTCCTCCCGTCATTGTCATAACTTTCCTTGATCCAACGCAGTGTCTTACCCGTAGGTCGTGATGAAAGGGATTTCATTCAAGGAGAAACCAGCATGAATGAGTATGATTCTTCCGAACGGTCGCGGCTTGCGCGGCGGGCATTTCTAAAGACCACGAACATCGTAGGCTTAAGTGCGGCGGCGGCCACGCTGATGGGCGCGAACCGTTTGATGGCGGCGGCTACCCCCAAGGGCATCCCGGTCGACACGCCTTCCCAAATCTTCACCGCCGCATTAGTGGCAGAAGATCTGGCCACCACCTTCTACTACAACGGCTTGGTTGGCGGGGTGATTCAAGATCCCAATCTTGCGGGGCCGGGCGGTACCGCGAATGATCCAAATCCAACCGACAGTAACCCGGGTAACGTCAACTATCTGCAAGCCGCACTGTACCAGGAGATCCAGCACGCCAATCTACTGCGCAGCCTGCTGGGGATCAGTTCTCCCTCCAGCGATCCATACCAGACCTTCTACTTTCCTGCCGGAGTCTTCGAAACACTCACGCCATTTATCAACCTGCTGGAAGCGCTGGAAAATGCATTCATTGGCGCCTATTCCATCGCTGCGTTTGAATTCGCCCAGTTAGCTGCATTTACCGCCGTGGAGCAGATCACTTACAAGAAAATGGGCATGTACACCCCGGACGACCTGGAGTACTTCGCGGAAGTGGCCGCCACTATTCTGGGCGTGGAATCCGAGCATCGGGTACTGGGCCGGGTGATTTCCAGCGCGAACCCAGCGAATAACCTGAACTACGAATCTACAGACGGATTGACCAGTGTTTACAACGGCGCGAATTCCGCCGTGGCCGCGCTGACTCCGTTTCTGACATCGAGCACGGGTCCGGCTTACTCCCTAGCGAATGCGCTCTCCGGTGCTGCTTCGGTTTACATTGTGACGAGCGGTTCGCCGCCACCGCAAATGTAGGGCCAGCCTCGCTTTGGCCGGGAAAAAGGCGCGCTCACCGGCGCGCCTTTTTTAGCATGCGATCAAGTCACGCTTTCGTAAGATCGCCATGGCAAGATCGCCGTGACAAGATCGCCGTGACAAGATCAATGCTGGAGCAGATTATGTCAAAAATGCGAGTTGTTCAGGTTCCCCGGCCAAACGGGCCTTTTGAAATCGTGGAGCGCGAAGTTCCCGAACCCGGTAAGGGCTCGGTGCGGATCAAAGTGGAGGCCTGTGGAATCTGCCACAGCGATTCACTGACAAAGAAGGGGCTGATGCCTGGCCTTACGTATCCGCGGGTCCCAGGACATGAAGTAGCCGGAGTGATCGATGCGATTGGTCCCGAAGTGAGCGGGTGGAAGGCCGGTGAACGCGTCGGGGTGGGATGGAACGGCGGCTATTGCGGGTACTGCGATTCGTGCCGGCGCGGGAACTTCTTCGCGTGCCTCACCTCCACGCGCATCACGGGGGTCACTTACGATGGCGGATACGGGGAGTATATGATCGCCACCATCGAAGCGCTCGCCAGGATTCCGGTTGAGTTGCCCGCCACCGACGCGGCACCTCTGATGTGCGCGGGAATCACGACTTTCAATTGCTTGCGGCATTCGGATGCGGGACCTGGAGATCTGGTCGCGGTATTGGGTCTTGGCGGACTCGGTCATCTCGGCGTACAATACGCTGCGAAGATGGGCTTCAAGACGGTGGGCATCGCGCGCGGGCGCGACAAAGAGGAACTCGCCCGGAAACTGGGAGCGTGGCATTATATCGACAGCCAAGGGCAGGACCCGGCCACGGAACTTCAGAAACTGGGAGGAGCGAAGGTGATTCTGGCCACGGTGACGGCTGCGGACGCGATGAGCTCTGTGCTTGGCGGGTTGGGTGTCAATGGCACGATGATGTTGATTGGCGCGGTTCCCTCGCTGGAGATACCGCCGTTGCAGTTGCTGGGCGCGCGACAGGCGGTAAAGGGGTGGTATTCGGGCACGTCTATCGATTCGCAGGATACGCTTGGGTTCAGCGTCCTTACCGGAGTCCGGTCCATGAATGAAGTGTTCCCGCTCGAAAAAGTAAGCGAAGCTTACGAGCGGATGGAGAATGGCAAGGCGCGTTTCCGCGTGGTGCTTACGATGGAGAACTAAGTTCGAGGAGCTTCAGGACGGTGCCCCAATTCCGGCCTGTACTTCTGGTGGAGAGTTTCGAATCGAAGTAAGCGTTGGTCAATTTCGAATTCCCGGCGCCGTTCGGAAGATGCAGGTAGACTTCGTGTTCCAGGACGTGAAACCGGTCGCCCGGGGACCGGTTCGCATCGAGGCTTGCAACGGCGTTCGGGTCGGGCAGATCTGCCAGGAATAGGACATGCAGCATCTTTTCGGCTTCGCCGGCGTGAAGGAATGGGTTGGCTCGCACGGTTTTGGCTAACTGTTCGGAACTGCGAAGGATTACGGGCGCTTGAAAACCGAAGCGGGCCGTAATTTCCTGGGCGATCAATGCGGGAAGCTTTTTCAGAAGGGCTTTCGGCGCGTTGAAGACGACGTTCCCACTTTGGATGTAAGTCCTCACGTCGGCGCAGCCGGCCCCTACGAAGATTTCCACAAGATCTTTCATCGGCAGGCTGTGCTTCCCGCCGACGTTGACTCCGCGTAGCAGTGCGACATGCATCATAAAGTGTCATTCTACTTTCATGAGTGTGCATCATCAGATTCGCTGCGCCGAGATTTGGGGCGGCATCGAAGCGGTGGATCAGGATGTCTCCACATCGAGTCTGGCGATCAGCCTCTATAGCGCGCCGTGCAAAGGCGCGGCGGGTGGCGACATCTATTACGTGAGCGTGTGCGGCGGAGATCAACTGACGCGCATCGTGGTCGCGGATCTGCAAGGACATGGCGAAGCGGTGAGCGCGATGAGCCGGCGCATCTATTCGAGTCTTCTGGATCATCTGGGCGATCTGGACAACTGCTTGGTCCTTTCAGAGTTAAATCGGTTTGCGATCGAGCAGGGATTCGAGGCAATCACGACGGCGGTGGTGGTGAGTTTTCTGCTTGACGGCGCAGAGATGTCTTATGGCTATGCGGGGCATCCGCCCGTATTGCTCCGTCAAAGCCGGGGCGCGTCGTGGTCGATGCTGGAACCGAAACGGTCGAAAGCAAACCCTGCGCTTGGAGTGTTTGAAGATGCAGTCTTCGAGCAGTGGACCATCCCGCTGAGCACGGGCGACCGGTTCTGCGTGTATACGGACGGGATTATCGAGTGCCCGGACGCTCGCGACCAACCTTGGGGCGTGCGGAGATTTCGGGAAGCGCTGGCGCGACAGGATGACCGGCCGCTGCCGGAGGCGAAGGCGGGCGTGCTGGCGGAGGTGGAACGTTTCGCCGGCGGTAAGATTGCGGCGGATGATGCGACTCTATTGATGGTGGAAGTGGGCCGCTCTACAACGTAGCGGGCTTCAACTGTAGATCTCTCGCCCGCGCATCGTCAATGCAATATTTGGTTGCGGGCACCGCATCAAGCCTCGCGGAATCAATCTCGCGCCCACAGACCTCACACTTCCCGTAAGTCCCCGCGTCGATCCGCTTCAGCGCGTCACGAACCTCGACGAGGTCCTCATAATCGCGGTTGCCTTCGGCGTACTTCGCGTCACGCTCTTCATCGGCCACAGCCTCATCGGTGGCATCCGACACCTCGTCAACCGGCACTGCGGTGCGGGCGTCTTCCTCGGAGGAATCGAGATCCTGGGACAAGTCTTTTTCCCTCTTCAGCAACTGAGCGCGACGGGCTTTCAAATCGATGGGCATGACTCTTTCATGCTATCTTGCTTGAGCGTGCTTTGGACATTGGCTGCATTCGAAGAAGAGCTGGATAGTGTGTTACCGAACGATTTGCCGGAACGCCAGACCGTAATTCGAAAAGCCGCGAGGCACCTTGAGTCGATCGAGGAAACCAACCAGCTCTTCAACCTGACGCGGATCACGGGACCCCGCGATGCTGCCATCAAACACGTCCTGGATTCGGTTTTGCCCTGGGCCCGTTTTGACGGATCGGGGCGCGTGCTCGACGCGGGTACCGGCGCGGGATTTCCCGGACTACCGCTGGCGCTGGTGCTGCCGCACGTATCGTTTACGCTCGCTGAATCCACGGGTAAGAAGGCGCGATTCGTGGAGTTGGCCGCCGCGGAACTTGGACTCGGGAACGTGACTGTGGTGCATGCGCGCGCCGAGGATTGGCTCCGCACAAATCGCACGGATCTGATCACCGGCCGCGCTTTGGCGCCGCTCGATCGAGCTTGCGGTTTCTTCGCGAGCGCCATCCGAAGCGGTGCGCGCGCATGGCTTTATAAGGGTCCGGATGTGGATCAAGAGATTTCGGAAGCGGCGCCAATGGCGCGCAAGTACAAGCTCCGATTGAGTGTTTTGGAACGCTACGAACTGCCGGATGGCGCGGGTGCCCGCACTCTCGTTGAGATCGCCTGATAACGTAATGACGTGCGACTCACGCGCCTTTCCGGAATTCTTCTTCACCCGACCTCGCTGCCGGGTCGTTTTGGAATTGGTGATCTCGGTCCCCAGGCTTACGCTTTTCTGGAGTGGCTGGAGAGCGCCGGGCAGACTTTGTGGCAAGTGCTTCCGCTGGGACCCACCGGTTACGGAGACTCGCCTTATCAGCTCTTTTCCGCTTTCGCCGGGAACCCGTTACTGATTAGTCCGGAACGTCTGCGTGAGCAAGGGCTGCTCTCGAGCGCGGACCTGAATTCGTTCCCGCAGTTCCCCACGGATCATGTAGACTTCGGGCCGCTGATTCCGTCGAGGCTGGGTTTGCTAACGCGCGCCTATCAGAACTTTCAACGCGCGGCCACGCCGTCCATTCGCCGGGAGTTCGAACACTTTTGCGAAGAACGGCCGTGGCTGGAGGATTACGCGCTCTTCATCGCGCTGAAGCAACAGCATGGCGTGGAGCACGTCTGGACGGAGTGGGAACCCCAACTGGTTTCGAGGCACGCGGGCGCGCTGAATCTGTGGCGCAGACAACTGCAGGGGGAAGTGGAAAAGCAGAAATTCTGGCAGTGGGAATTCGCGCGCCAGTGGCAGTCCCTGCGAGCGGATGCGCGCGAGCGCAACATACGCATCATGGGCGACCTGCCGATCTATGTGGCGCACGACAGCGCGGACGTGTGGTCGAATCCCGACCATTTCCAACTGGATGAACTGGGGAACGCGACGGTGATAGCCGGCGTACCGCCAGACTACTTCAGCACGACGGGCCAAAGGTGGGGGAACCCGATCTACAACTGGGAGCGGGCGCAAGCTACCGGATTCGCCTGGTGGGTAGATCGCTTCCGGGCGACAATGGATCAGTTCGATCTGTTCCGGCTGGATCATTTCCGCGGGTTCGAAGCGTATTGGGAGATTCCGGCGAGCGAACCGACGGCGTTGAATGGCGCCTGGAAGCATGCTCCGGGACAAGAACTTTTCACGGCTGCGCGCGCCGCGCTGGGCGAACTGCCAATCATTGCGGAGAATCTGGGGGTGATCACTCCGGAAGTGGAGGCGATCCGCAAAGAGTTTGGGTTTCCCGGCATGAGCGTTCTGCAATTTGCATTTGGCAAAGACCCGCAGGCGCCGGACTTCAAGCCGCATAACTACCCGCGCGATCGTTTTGCCTATACCGGCACGCACGATAACGATACGGTGATGGGTTGGTGGAACTCATCGGGCGGGGACAGCACGCGAACTGACGAGGATATTGCCAAAGAGAAGGCCTATGCGCAGGCGTACCTGGCGGTTGAAGAGCCGCGGGAGATGAACTGGGTGATGATACGCGCGCTGCTTTCGAGCGTAGCCGCCGGCGCCGTGATGCCGGCGCAGGATGTGCTCGGGCTGGGCAGTGAGACGCGGTTTAATATTCCGGGTACACTGGGCGGTAACTGGCGCTGGCGCATGCGCACCGGTGATTTGACTCCAGAAATCGCGCGGCGTTTGAAGAAGCTTGTCGACCTATACGACCGCGGAGGCACTGATGACTAAGCCGCGCCTGAATTACTGGCAGATCTGGAATATGAGCTTCGGCTTTCTGGGGATCCAGTTTGGATGGAGCCTCCAGATGTCTAACATGAGCGCCATTTATGAATATCTTGGCGCCAAACCCGATCAGATCCCCATCCTATGGCTGGCTGCTCCGCTGACCGGCTTGATTGTGCAGCCGATCATCGGCCACATGAGTGACCACACATGGAACCGGCTGGGACGCAGAAAGCCCTACTTCCTGACGGGCGCGATCCTGAGCTCGCTGGCACTGATCGTGATGCCCACTTTGCCGGCCCTGTGGATGGCGGCAGGCCTGCTTTGGATTCTCGACGCGTCCATAAACATCAGCATGGAACCGTTCCGGGCGTTTGTGGCGGATATGCTTCCCGATGAGCAGCATACGCGAGGGTTTGCGATGCAGAGCCTGATGATCGGGCTCGGTGCAAGCGTCGCGTTCGCGCTGCCGTGGATGATGTCGCATCTATTTGGAGTCAGCACGGCTAGTTCGCAGGCCCAGGCCATTCCGTTTTCGGTGCGCTTTTCATTCTGGATTGGCGCGGTCGCATTTCTGGGAGCGGTGCTGTGGACGATATCCACCACGAAGGAATACCCTCCGGTCAGTGGGACGGCGCCCAAACCAGTGGGCGGTCCGGGCGCCCTGGTGAGAGAAGTGATGCTGGCTTTGGCGGCCATGCCGCGTACGATGAAACAACTGGCACTCGTGCAGTTTTGCACCTGGTTGGGGCTTTTCTGGATGTGGCTCTACTTTCCCGTGGCCGTGGCGCACAATGTCTATGGAGCGGACAACCCACACTCCTCCACTTACACCGAAGGCGTGGCTTGGGGCGGTATCTGTTTCGGATTTTACTCTGTGGTGACATTTATCTATGCCATGGCGCTGCCGGCGATTTCCGAGAGACTCGGTCCGCGGCTGACACATGTGTTATCGCTCAGCGCGGGGGCGTTGGGACTTATGTCTGTCGTGGTGATCCATCAGCCACTGTTATTGCTGTTGTCGATGGTGGGAGTCGGAATCGCATGGACCAGCATCCTTTCCATGCCCTATGCGATTCTGGCGGGCGCCATACCGAAGGAGAAGACCGGGATCTACATGGGGATCTTCAACATGTTCATCGTACTGCCGGAGATTTGTTCCGCGCTATTTTTTGGGTGGGTCATGTCACACCTGCTGGGCAATAATCGAGTGCTCGCGGTGTTCGCAGGCGGCTGTTTCCTGGGTCTTGCGGCATTACTGATGCTCTTTGTCCGGCAATCTTCCGTGCCGGAGAACACGATGGCTCCCGTTGCCACACCTGCGAGCGTATGAGAGTTCCGGCCTTAGTTCTCTGTTGCGCCGCGATGGCTTCCGCGGAGCCGAGTGTCAGCAAAGTCGAACCGCCGAGTTGGTGGACTAACTCCACGCTGAACCCTGTGCGGCTGCTCATTAGTGGGTTGAACCTGCGAAGTGCGACGGTGGAGTCTGCCGATCTAAAGACAAGCAACGTCAAGACCAATGAGAACGGAACTTACCTGCTCGTGGATGTGCAAATTCCGAAAGGCCTGCAAGCCGGTCCTCATACCCTGACGATTCGGACCGCGGAAGGAACAACAACCGCGCCCTTCGAAGTGATGGAGCCGCTTGCCCGGGACGGCCGGTTCCAAGGCTTTTCGCAGGACGATATTATCTATCTGATTATGCCGGACAGATTCGCAAACGGCGATCCGGCTAACGATGATCCTGAAGTATCGAAAGGATTGTTCGACAAGAGTAAGCCGCATTACTATCATGGCGGCGATTTGAAAGGCGTTCGGGACTACCTTCCTTATCTCAAAGGCCTGGGAGTTACCGCGATCTGGCTGAATCCCTGGTACGACAACGTAAACCATCTGAATCAGAAGGAGAAGGATCACGGCGAATCGGTGACGGACTATCACGGTTATGGTGCGGTGGATTTCTACGGCGTTGAAGAGCACTTCGGCACTCTGGAAGATCTGCGCACTTTGGTGGACGCGGCGCATGAACTGGGCATCAAAGTCATTCAGGATGAAGTTGCAAATCACTGCGGACCCTATCATCCGTGGGTGACGGATATGCCAACTCCGACATGGTTCCATGGGACGCAAGAGAAGCATCCCAATGAGACCTGGCAGCTATGGCCACTGATTGATCCGCACTCGACGACGGCGCTCCGCCGGCAAACGCTGGATGGATGGTTCGCGGACATCCTGCCGGACTTGAACCAGGGCGATCCCGAAGTAGCGCGTTACCTGATCCAGAATACGCTCTGGTGGATCGGGGTTACCGGATTGGACGCTATCCGTATGGATACGCTGCCCTATGTGCCCCGCACTTTCTGGCATGAGTGGATGACGGCGATCAAACGCGAGTATCCCGCCGTCAACGTGGTGGGCGAAGTCTTCGATGCGGACCCGGCGGTAACCTCCTTCTTTCAAGGCGGTGCGGAGACTTTCGACGGAATTGATTCGCGCGTGGATGCGGTGTTTGATTTTCCGGATTACTTCAAAGTTCGCGAAACCATCGCGCGCGGCCAACCCATCCGAGATCTCGCAGGCATGCTGGGGCACGATGCGTTGTATCCCAATCCGAACTTACTCGGGACCTTCATCGATAATCACGACGTGATCCGGTTCATGAACGAGCCGGGGGCGACGCCCGACCGGTTGAAGTTGGCCTTCACCTGGCTGCTGACCACGCGAGGCGTGCCGACGATCTATTACGGCGATGAGATTGCTATGCGCGGCGGTGCGGACCCCGATAACCGGCGCGACTTCCCAGAGGCGGCTTTTGCGAAAGTGGGGCGCACCGAGGAGCAGCAGTCGGTGTTCGAGACGGTGGAGGCGCTGACGCATTTGCGTTCCGCCACCAAGGCGCTTCGTCGTGGGAAGACCGTGACGCTTTGCGCGACCGAGCAGCAGTGGGTTTATGCGCGCATTCTTCCTGAGCAGACGGCTGTGATTGAGTTGAATAACGGGGACGCGCCCGCGGCAGTTGCGTGCAGCGCGCCTGCACCGAATTTGAGTACGGCGTTTGGGGAGGGTAAGTTTGGGGAGTCGGTGGCGGCGCATAGCGCGCGGGTGAGTGTGACTGGGGGCCAAACGCGTTAGAAGCCATGTCCACTGCGCGAAATCTGACCCTCGAAACCGCCGACAAAATGTTCCGCGGGTTGCGCAAGATTAGATCGGCAGCCAGCGGCGTCTGATCCGCTCGCGGTCAACAACTACCACCGATTTCGGCAGATCGTCGTGTCCAATGGCAGAGAGTACGCGACGGACACAGTCGACACTTTCGGCATCAATGTAGTTGCCGCCCCGACGAGGCATGAGCGCCGGACCGCTCGTGATAATTTTCGCGAAGAGTCCCGGAAAATCAAGGTCAGCGGTTATGATGACCGCTCCTCGTCTACCGCAACGGGCGAGGATCTCTTCGTCAGGTGCAGACTCAACGCTGATTCATCCGCGTGCACCGCGTCGTGACAATTGCATATCGACGAGGAATTTCATCTCGCAAGTTCGACTGTCTCGTCTTCAGCGAGGCACGCCGCATACCGAAGAGCCTCGGCTATATCCGCTGGCTCCAAATAGGGGATACTGTCGAAGAATGGATTTCCAGAGACTCTCCCGAGGCTAACTGCCCGAGCAGCCGCGACACAGGGAAGCGCAGGCCTCGAATGCAAGGCTTGCCAGTCGCAACAGCGGAATTGATAGTGACCCTCTCAAATCGCATGTGACTTAAAGCTCCCCACTAATCATAGACAAAATGCAACGTGGTCTTCAAATCTTCCCAAGCCTCGCGCTTCGCATTCTGATTATACTGCCGTAGTAAGTAACTCGGATGGTAGGTCACCATCAACGGAATATCATTCCACTTATGCCACTTACCGCGCAGCTTGGTGACGCCGTCTCTACCGCCCACCAGCGCCTTCGCCGCAACCGACCCTAACGCACAAATCGCCTTGGGCTGGATGGTCCGCAATTGCCGGTAGAGAAACTGTCCGCAAATCTCCATTTCATCCGGCTCGGGCGTGCGGTTCTCCGGCGGGCGGCACTTCACGACATTGCAGATATACACATCCGCGCGCTTGAGGGGAATGCCTTCCTTCGACGCCGTGCCCTCGATCATCTGTGTGAGTAACTGCCCCGCGCGCCCCACGAACGGCAATCCGGATTCGTCCTCATCCGCGCCCGGACCTTCACCCACGAAGACCAGCTTCGCTTCCGGATTTCCCGAGCCAAACACGATCTTCTTCCGCGCGATGTGCAGGCGGCAGCGCTTACAATCGCCGATGTCGTCAATGATCTTAAGAAGTGTATCGCCGTGAGGAGCCAGGGAGGGAATTTCGATCACCGGCGCGTACTCCGCTGGCTCCGCGGGTTCAGAAACCTGCCGCAAGATCTCCTTAACCCCCAGATCGCTATAAAACTGCAAATACTTGCGAACTTCGTCAGCTTGCATGCCGCAACGTGAGTGCTTCGGTCAAAATGCGCTCCGCCACTTCCCGTTTGGTCGCCCGTGGAACTTCGGTCGTGCCCGACTTGGTCACCAGCACAACTTCGTTTTCGTCGCTTCCGAAGCCCGTGGTGGACGTGCCTACCAGATTGCCCACAATCATGTCGCAGTTCTTCTCGGCCAGTTTGCGCTTTGCCTCCTGCTCCAGGTTTCCGGTCTCGGCCGCAAATCCGACCAACACCCAATCGCCTTTCGCACGCCCCAGTTCCGCCAGAATGTCCACCGTCGGCTCCAGTTCCATGGAGAAGTTCGCCGTCGTCTTCTTCATCTTCTCAGCCGGCACGCTGGCCGCTTGGAAATCCGACACGGCGGCGCACTTGATCACCATGGTGACTCCGTCGAGACTTGCAAAAACAGCGTCGTGCATCTCCTGAGCTGTCCGCACCTGGATGAGATCCACACCGCGCGGCGCAGTCAAAGCAACCGGACCTGAGATCAGAATGACGCGCGCGCCCCTGTTTAGCGCTTCCTGCGCCAGCGCATAACCCATCTTGCCGCTCGATCGGTTGGAGAGGAAACGAACCGGATCCACCGGCTCTTCTGTGGGTCCGGCGGTGATCAGAACGGTTTCGTCCGCGTAGTCGGAAACCGGATTCAGTTCGCGCTCCACCGCGTCCGCAATGTCCGCCGGTTCAGCCAAACGCCCCGGACCCGTCATGCCGCACGCGAGAAATCCTTCGGGCGGCGCCACCAGCACATGTCCGCGTTTGGTCAGCGTCTCAAAATTCGCTTGCGTCGCGGGGTGCGCCCACATATTCACGTTCATGGCCGGGGCCAGTACCACGGGACCTGTGAACGCCAGATAAAGCGTACTCAGAAAATCGTCCGCTAGCCCGTGCGCAAAATGGCTCATGATGTTGGCCGTGGCGGGCGCCACCAGCAGGATATCGTTTTCCTGAGCCACCGCAATGTGCTCCACGGCGCTCGCCAGTGTTGCCTCCGGACTCACGTTTGAAAATAAGCCGGTAATCGTCTTCCGCCCGGTCAGCGTGGCGAAAGTGAGCGGCGTGATGAATTCCTGCGCCCCGCTCGTCATGATGACCTGAACCTGATGGCCTCGCTGGATCAGCAACCGTGCCAGTTCGGCCGCCTTGTATGCCGCGATCCCCCCGCCTACTCCTAGCGCGATTCGCAAGCGTCCTCTTAGAGAACTTCTTCCGCGGGCAGTTCCAGATCCGCCGCAATCTCTGCGTCGGCTGCTCCCGGAATGTAATATTTCACCAGGCCACGGCGCGCCTCTTCCGTCGCAATCATGGTCGCCTTCTTGGCGGTCGTCGGCAGGAAAGGCCGCGCACCACCCTGCAGTTGCCTGGCCCGCTTGGCGGCAACGATGATGAATCGGTACGTGCTCTGCTCCAGGTCATCGGGCAGCGTGCAATGGGCATTACTTCGGCGTTCGCTCATGATTTTTCACTCTTTCGTTACTGCTTCCCGGAACGTGGCATCCCGGAACGTCTCCAGAATCGGCTGAATCTTCTCTTCCACCCTGGACCGCCGCGCACGTTCCGCCCGGACAATTCCCACCAGCGTCTTCGAAGACTCCTCCAGATTGTCGTTAATCAGCACGTAGTCGTAAGACTCGTAATTGCCGATCTCCCTGGCGGCGTCGTTTAACCGCCGATCAATCACGCTATCCGGATCTTCGCTCCTCGATCGCAACCGTCGTTCAAGCGTCACCCGGGAAGGAGGAAGAATGAAGATGCTGACGGCGCTCGGGACTTTCCTTTTCAATTGTCCCGCACCCTGCACGTCGATGTCGAGTACTAAATCGCACTCTTTCTGGGCGGCTTCATCGAGGGCGCTCCTGCGTGTCCCGTAATAATTGCCGAAAACACTTGCGAATTCCAGCAAATCGTCCTTCGCGATCAACTTCTCAAACTCCACCCTGGTCGTAAAGAAATAACTCTCGCCGTTCTGTTCCTTCCCTCGCGGTGCGCGAGTTGTGTAAGACACGGAGAACGTCAACCCGTTCACTTCGGTCATGAGACGCCCGACCAGCGTCGACTTGCCCGATCCGGAAGGCGCCGAAATGATGAAAACGATAGGAACAAAACTCATCGGATCTTGCTATTCGAGGTTCAACGACTGTTCGCGCATCTTATCAATTTCCGCCTTGGCTTCCAGCGCCAGCGCGGTGAGGGTTAATCCATGATCGCCCAAACCGCTCGTCTTCGACAAAATTGTGTTGCTCTCCCGGTTCATCTCCTGCAAGAGAAAATCGAGTTTCTTGCCCTTCTCTCCCGGTGCGCGGATCAGTTCCAGCACCTGCAGAGCATGCGTTTTCAGACGCATAATCTCTTCGCTGATATCGCTGCGATCGGCCAAAATGGCCGCTTCCTGGGCCAACCGGTGCGGCTCCACGGTGGCTCCGTGCAACAGATCAGCCAGCTTTTCCTTCAAGCGCAGGTGAAACGCTTCGGTGGCGTTCGACCGCAACTTTTCCATCCTGGCGGCTAATTGCCCGACGCTCCGGGCCCTTTCGGCCATCTCCTCGGCAATGGCAGCCCCTTCCCGGTCGCGGAATGCGTTCAATCCATTGAGCGCCTCGTCGAGGCACCCAACAAGAAGACTCTCCACCTCCGGCGACCATTCCACACTGGAATCCGTCTGGAGTATCCCTGGAACCCGCAACGCGTCGGCCACCGCCGGTTGTTCCGGAGAGCCTAATTGACGTGCTGTTTCCCGGAAAGCCGCGACCCACCGCTCCAATAATGCCGTGTTCAGAGATCCTTCGGCAGAACCATTCTGTTTATCCAGAGCCAAATGAACTTGAAGATGCCCGCGCTCCACCTGCTTCTTCACCGCCGCCCGCGCGACCTGCTCAAACGGGTCGAACACGGCGGGCATGTGGAAGTGCAGATCCAGGCCCCGGTGGTTCACGCTTTTCACGCTCAGCACCACTTCCGCCATCCCCAGCGAGCGCCGCGCGCGCGCGAAACCCGTCATGCTCCTGGCGCTCACAAGTTGACTCCCGCCGGCTCCAGAAACTGCAATTCGTGCAGCCGCTGATACATCCCGTTGCGCTCCATCAACTCCTCGTGGCGACCTTGTTCGACAATCCGCCCCTGCTCCAGAACCACGATCTTATCCGCGCGCCGTATGGTCGAAATGCGGTGGGCAATCACAATCACGGTCCGCGCCGCCATCAGATTTGCCAATGCCTTCTGCACGAGCATTTCGGACTCGGTGTCTAAATGCGAAGTGGCTTCATCCAGAATCAGAATGGGCGCATCTTTCAAGAGGGCCCGGGCGATGGCCAAGCGTTGCCTCTGGCCTCCACTCAGCGTCAGTCCGCGCTCTCCAATTGGCGTGTCGTATCCCAGAGGCAGGCTTTCGATAAAACCATCCGCCAGAGCAGCCTTGGCGGCGGCTTCAATGGCTTCCTTTCGGACACCTTTACGTCCATAGGCAATGTTGTTTGCCACCGTGTCGTTAAACAAAAACGTATCCTGCGAAACCAGCCCGATATGCGCCCGCAGAGATTCGACCGATAGATTCCTCACGTCCGCGCCATCGATCCGCAGCACGCCGCCGGTCACATCGTGGAAACGCGGAACGAGCCGCACCAGCGTCGATTTTCCCGCGCCGCTGGGGCCCACCAGCGCCACAACCTGTCCGCACTTCACTTCCAGATCCACGCCCCGCAGCGCCACCTTGTCCGTCGCGGCGGGATAGCGGAAACTGACTCCTTCGAACGCGATGCGATCGCGAAAGCCGCTCATCGTCCGGGCGGCCGGCAGACTTGCGACATCCTCCGGCTCGTCCAGATACTCGAACACCTTCTGCGCCGCGCCAATCGCCTGTTCAAAAATGTTGTGGATATTGGTCAGCCGCTTCACGGGCTCATAAAGCATCAGCAGCGCAATCACGAAACTTGTGAATTGCCCCGCCGTGAGCGTCCCGCCTTTCACCTGCGTTCGCGCATACGTCAACAAGCCGACGATGGTGAGCGCCGCGAAGAACTCGATCAGTGGAGAAGCCAGCGCCTGCTGCAGCACGTACCGCAGATTCCCTTTCAGGAGTTTGCGGCTAGCCACGCGGAAGCGCTCCGCCTCGTAACTCTCGGCGCTGAAGGCCTTCACCACTTCCTGCCCGGTGATGGTCTCCTGCAAGATCTGGTTCACTTCGCCCATGGCGTCCTGCGTGTTCCGGCTGGTGCGGCGAATGCGCTTCCCGATGCGCGCCGTGGGAATCAGCACAAACGGCAACACGGTCAAACTGACCAGCGCCAGTCTCCAATCCCAATGCATCAGCACGAACAGCAGGCCGATCACAACGAAGACCTGCCGCATGGAATCCGCCAGCATGCTGGAAATTGCCGTCTGAATTTTGTCGATGTCGTTCAGAATCGAGCTCATCAGATGACCTGTCGAGTGCGTTTCATAAAACCGGGCGCTTTGGCGCAGAATCTTCTCGAACGCTTCATTCCGCAAATCCGTCACTGCCGAGAAACCCGCATAGCTCACCAGGTAATTGGCAATGTAATCAAAAATCCCCTTGGCGAGGAAGACGGCCAGGATCGCGACGGCCACCGGCGCCCAAACGTCGTGCAGACTGCCCGGAAGGAAACTATCCAAATAAACCGGCTTCCTTGTGAAGAAGTTCGTAAAGAGAAAGACAGGTTTGAACGCGGCGCTGGGCGGCGAAAGCACGCGATCGATCACCGGCTGGATCAGCAGCGCCATGGAGGCGTGCGCCGCGCCCACCAGCGCCATCAGTACGACACTAGCGGTCAGTTCCGGAATGTAGCGCCGGGAATAGTGCAGCAGCCTCTTCAAATCGCTCAAGCGTGCACCCGCAGGCGATCAAGCGCCCGCATCACCTGCTGCGCTTCGATCGTATGAATGGGGCCATCGGCCTTCAGCGTGACGGACTCCGTCTTCCAGGGCGCCCAGACCACCTCATCCGATGGCCCAAACAAAACCACCACGGGCAATCCGAAAGCCGCGGCCATATGCGCGGGGCCCGAATCGTTCCCCACAAATAGCGCCGCGCTTCTCAGCAGCGCTTTCACTTCAGGCAGCGACGCGCCCGCGAGAGCCGGCCACACCTGAAACTGCGAGATATCTTCGCCGGGGCCTGCGATGAAAATGGGCTGCAATCCCAGTTCGCGGTCCACATACTGAGCAACAGTTGTGAAAAAAGCCGCAGGCCAGGTTTTATGTGGATGCGATGCTACCGGATGAAAGACGGCGTAAGGCCCTCGCGTCGTCACCGGAGCAAACAGCCGCGCCCGTGGAATCTCTTGCAGAGGTACGCCCAAATGAAAAACGGCAGACGCCGCGTGCTCAGCGGTATGGACGGTTCGTTCCACGCCGAGTACCTCCTGTGCGCGTGGAATTCGAATGTTATAAACGTCGGAAAACCGGAAGTGCTCGAACCCCGCCCGGAATCGCGCGCCAGAGAGGAGCGTGAGTTTCGCGCTGGTGCTACCGCCATGCAGATTCAGGCACAGTTCGGGGCCAAACGCCCGCAATATTCGCACGCCTGGTTTCAAGACTTCCTCTATGTCTGGATTGCCTTCGTACACTGCGCTAAACCGAGGTTCAGAAACCACTGCGATGCGCACATCCGGGCGCGCGCGCTTCAGTAAATGAATCGCAGGCGTGGCAAGCACGGAATCCCCCAGGGAGCGCAACCGCACAACGGCAACCCCTGCACCCTTCGGAATCTGCTCGAGGATAGTCATAAGGTGGGGCAGGCGGTTTCGCCTACCCATCCCGCGCTAGACCACGGCCACTCCTCAGGAGAGTCTACTAACCCTGCAGACACGGAATTTTTTTCAATATAATCAGCCGTCCGTGTCAATTGACTCGAATCTCGCAAATAATGATCGTACGACTCGTCACGCCAAAATGGTTGCCCCGTCCGGCCCAATATGAGATTTGCCCGTCTTGCGGTCGAGCCCTTTAACCATCGCATCAGAACGGGGAGAGGCACCAGCGGGCGGATTAGCAAATGCACGTGATTCGGCACCACTGCCCAGGCACACAAGGAGTAGAAATTCCTTCCACTCTCTCCGTACACGATGGCGCGTGAAACCAGATCTGCGACGGAAGGGATGGCCAGCCACTGCGGCTCTTCGGCGCACCGGTCCAGCTCGCGATCATGAGCCACGAACGCGTCGCCTGGGAAGGAATATAGAATCGCGGGTTGCGCGGCTGCCACCGATCCCCAGAGACGCCACGTCACGAAGAGATAGGTCCCGTCCGGTTGGAAATGCGGCAATCTTCGTCGGTATTCTGGCATCTCGGTAGAAAGGCAGGCGAAAGCGCCTGCCTCACCAAAGAGTGGAGGTGCAGTTTGAGTATTCTGAGCCAATTCACTCATCCACTTTGGCTTCGTCAATCAGCATCACCGGAATTCCGTCCCGCACGGGATAGAGCCGGTGGCAGCTCACGCACCGTAGCCCGCTTTCATCCGGCTTCAATTCCAGCTTCGACTTGCAGGCCGGACAAACCAGGATCTCCAGAAGTTCCGCACTCATCGCCATAAGATTGTCCGATTTTACAGCTTCAACAACTCCCGCAGCCGGCGCGTCTGCACGCGGCTAACGGGAACTTCGGTCCCCTTCTTGTCGTCTACGCGCACTTTATAACTCGATTTGAACCACGGCACCACCTCGCGAATGCGATGAATATTCACCAGATACGAACGGTGCGCGCGCCAGAACTGATCGGGGTCCAGATTTGCCTGTAGCTCCTCCAGAGTGCGATAACTCGAAATCCCCTCCACCTGGTTTGAAGCGATGGTAATCACGCCATCGTTAATGGTGGCGTAAATAATCTCCTGCGCGTCCACCACGATCTGCCGGCTGCCATTCCGGACCACAATCTTGGCGTGCTGGGTAACGGCCTTGGGCTGCTGCGGTTCCGGAACCATCTCAGTATGGGGCTCCAGGTCGCGCCTGGTCCGGTTGCGTTTGGCCCTCTCCACGGTTTCCGCCAGCCGCAACTTATCCACAGGCTTTAACAGATAATCCATGGCTTCCAGGCGGAACGCTTCCACGGCGTACTGCTCAAACGCCGTCGAGAATACGATGTACGGCAGGGGGATATCCATTTCGCGAAGCTTCTTGACCACGCTCATACCGTCGAGGCCCGGCATCTGCACGTCCAGGAAAACCATGTCCGGTTCCTCGGCCTCAATTAAGTCGATAGCGTCTATCCCGTTCTCGGCGGTAGCCAGCACCTCAACGTCTGGAAGATCGTTCAGAAGCCACTTCAGCTCTTCGCGGGCCAGTGCTTCATCGTCCACTAAAACGGCAGTGAGGGGAGCGGTCGCGCGGTCGCGCATGCGAGACTGCTAGTATATCAAATTGATTCATTTTGAAGGCCTTCCGGGCCAGGAGACATTGAAAATTGGCAAGTAGCAGTTCAGAGAAACCGGCCCCGGCAATCCGCCCGGCCAACGGAAAGCTCGGCGTCCTCATACCGGGCATGGGAGCGGTCACCACCACATTTATCGCCGGCGTGGAGGCCGTCCGCCGCGGTCTGGCTGCTCCCGTCGGCTCGCTCACCCAGTTGAACACGATCCGGCTCGGGAAGCGCACGGACAATAACAGTCCGAAGATCAAGGATTTCGTGCCGCTCGCGTCACTCGACGACCTGAGTTTCGGCTGTTGGGATATTTTCCCCGATAACGCCTATGAAGCGGCGGTCCACGCGGGTGTGCTCGAGAAGTCCATGCTCGATCAATTGAAAGAGCCGCTTGAGCGCATCCAGCCCATGCCCGCCGTCTTCGATCACGAGTACGTCAAGCGTATCGACGGGCCAAATAAGAAACCCGCGGGATCGAAAATGGACCATGCCGAGATGTTGCTGGACGACATCCGCACGTTCAAAGAGAAGAACGATTGTGAGCGCCTCGCCATGATCTGGTGCGGATCTACCGAAGTCTTCAACCGGCCTGCCGCGGTTCACGGCACGCTCAAGGATTTCGAGTGTGGCCTGGTGAAGAGCGATCCGGAGATCTCGCCCAGCCAGATCTACGCTTACGCCGCCATTAAATCCGGCGTGCCCTACGCGAACGGCGCCCCGCATCTGACCACGGACACCCCGGCCCTGCTGGAGTTTGCGCGAGATCGCGAAGTGCCCGTTTGCGGCAAGGATTTCAAAACCGGGCAGACCTTCATGAAGACGCTGGTGGCCCCGGGCCTAAAGGCGCGCATGCTGGGGATGCACGGTTGGTTCTCCACCAACATTCTGGGGAATCGGGACGGCGAAGTTCTCGACGACCCCGGTTCATTCAAGAGCAAGGAGGAATCGAAGCTCAGCGCCCTGGAGCAGATCCTGCAGCCGGAACTCTACCCCGAACTGTACAAAGACGTCTACCACAAGGTCCGGATCAACTACTACCCCCCTCGCGGCGACGCGAAGGAAGGCTGGGACAACATCGACATCTTCGGCTGGATGGGCTATCCCATGCAGATCAAGATCGATTTTCTGTGCCGCGACTCCATTCTGGCCGCTCCGCTGGTTCTCGATCTGGTACTCTTCATGGATCTGGCGCAGCGCTCCGGCATGCGCGGCGTCCAGGAGTGGCTCTCCTTTTACTTCAAAGCGCCAATGACCGCTCCCGGTCTGTACCCGGAGCATGATATTTTCATTCAGCTGATGAAGTTAAAGAATACGCTCCGCTGGATGAAAGGTGAACAACTCATCACGCACCTCGGCCTCGAATACTACGACTAAGCCGTCACCCGCGGTCACGCCTCTCCGCGTGTTGGTCATTGGCGGGACGCTTTTCATCGGCAAGCGGCTTGTCGCCGAACTGCTGAAGGAGGGACACGCCGTCACCGTCCTTCACAGAACGCCGAAGCACGATCTCGGCAAGCGCGTCGAAAGCCTGATGGGCGATCGAAACGACGCGGAGCAGGTTCGCAAAGCCATCGATGGCCGCCGCTTTGACGTGGTCTTCGACAATGTTTACGATTGGGAGCGCGGCACTACGGCCGCGCAGGTGGAAGGCACGGCTCGCGCCTGCGGGGATCGCCTGGTCCGCTACATCTTCATGTCGAGCGTGGCCGCTTATGGCGACGGCCTGAATCATTACGAAGACGACGCTCTGGCGCCGGACGACCACGCCAACCCCTATACGCGTAACAAGGCCATGTCTGAGCGCGCACTGTTTCGCATGCACCAGCGCACCGGTTTTCCCGCGGTGACTTTCCGTCCACCGTTCATTTACGGACCTGAAAATCCCTTCTACCGCGAGCAATTCTTCTGGGACAGAATGCGCGTGAACCGGCCCATCATTGTGCCCGGTGATGGCGGCCGGCTCATGCAGTTCGTCTACGTAAAGGATCTGGTGGCGGCGATGATGCGGGCCATGTCCGACTCAGCCGCCGTGGGCCAGAGTTTCAACGTGGCGAATGAGCGCCCGGTAACCCAACTCGAATTCGTTCACGCGCTGGCCAAGGCGGCCAATAAGAACGCCCGCATCGCTCGCGTCATGCGCGAGAGGATCATCGAATCCGGCGGCAACGCGATGCGGGAACCGGCCTACTTCGGAATTTATCTGGACTTGCCGCCCATTACCGAAGCCGTCGGCAAGGTCAAGCGCGTGTTGAAGGTGCCGCTGACGGCGCTCGATGAAGGCCTTGCCGAAACCTATCGCTGGTATCTGAAAAATCACAAACCGCAGACGATCAAAGAAGACTTTGAAGATCGGCTGATCGCACTCGCGAACTCAGTCTCCGACTGACGGACGCTTGGCGGCACGGACTTCAGCAGGCGCGGATCGATCATCAAACATCCAGTAGTAAACAATCGCGGCGACGGCTTCAAAGGCGTCGTTCAAGCCAACTTTCTTGCCTTCCCGATAACTGCGTGCCAGGTAACTAATCGGCACCTCGGCAAACCTGGCCGCGCGGTTGGCAAGCTTCATGGTCAGCTCCGGCTCAATCGCGAACCCGTCGCATCGCAAGGGGATCGACTTCACCAATGAAGTCCGAAAAGCCTTATAGCCGGTGAGCGCGTCAGTCAACCGCAGCCCCGAAAATAAATTGCACAGCCGGGTGAGCAGATGGTTCGCGACGGAGTGCCAGAAGTAAAGCACAGCCCTTCCGGAGCCCAGGAAACGCGACCCATAAACCACGTCGGAAGAGCCATCGACCAAAGGCCCCAACAGCTTCAGAAAATCGCGCGGATGATACTCCAGATCCGCATCCTGAATCACGCAGAACTCGCCTCGCGCCGCATGAATGGCCGCGCGAACGGCCGCGCCCTTTCCCCGGTTCCTGCTCAGGCGAATCAGCCGGACGAAATCCGGAACACGCGCGCAAACGCCGTCGGCGATCTCCGCGGACCGGTCCGTCGAACCGTCGTCCACAATTACGATTTCCAGCCGGAAAGCGGCGGGGAGAGGCGCCGACATCACACGGGAAAGAATTTCCGCGATGGTGGCTTCCTCGTTATAGAGGGGGACCAGAACTGAGATGAGGCCGGACTGCACCTGTAATAGTTTACTCCTCAGGCAGTCAGATGCATGGCGGCATAGGCTCGCCAGGGCCGCCATGTTTCCGGTATCGACCGCGGCGCGCTTGCCGGAAACGCATCCGGTTCTCCGAACGCCCGCATGGCGATATAGTTCGCCGTGCTCTCGTCCACTCCGCAAACCGATCGTAATTGGGAAACCGCCCGATCCAGAGTGGGAGCCGAGAATTCAAACTGCCGGCGCACAATCGCGTCAGCCAGCCGGCGCAGCGTTGCGGCGCGCGCCTCGCCGATGCCGGCCTGGGACAGGTCGGCGGCGGCAATCGTCTCCGGGCTGGGAAACAGCATATTGAGTCCCGCGACGGGAGTCGCCACCGGAGTTCCAAACAGCCGGACGAAGCGCCGGACCACTTTCGCGGGAGCGCGCCGCGTGAGCCGCTGGCCGAGCACAGCAAGCACGGCCGTCTCAAATCCATCCCAGACTCCGGGTACTCGAAGCCCAGGGCGCAGGTTGAGAAGCGGCCGCAAGTCCGGGTCGCGCGAAAGATGGCTGGCAATCTGCACAGGGTCGGCATGGAGATCGAACAGGCGCCGAATCCGTTCCACGGTTTGGGCGAGGCCCTGATAATTGTCGACCTGGAGGCGAATGTGCAGCCGCGACGCGGCCTCTTCGTGGAATGCCGAGAAAAAGCCGGGCACTCCGCCGATCTTGATGGTTCGCTGGTACGAAGTCTCGGTCACAACTTCCACGCCCTCGACGGCCCTCTGCTTCAGGAACGCAATCAAACTTCTCCAATCAAAGGGCGTTCGATAAGGCAGGCGAAGTTCCAGGCAGCCGGCCTGCGGAGGCATGCAGGAGCCGCGTGACGCGCGGCGCAACTCGCTGGGCGACTGCCCGCTTGATGAGACAACGGCGTGATTGAACTCCCGGATGCTTCGGAATCCGGAATAGAAAGCAATCCGCGTCATGGAAAACGGCGATTCCTCAATCAACTTTCGCGCCAGGTGCACCCGGTGAGTGGTGGCGATCTTCAGCGGGGAAGTTCCCAGGTGCTGAACGAAAAGACGCCTCAGATGGCGCGAACCGAGCCCCATTCTTCCCGCGAGGTCCTCAATATTTCCTTGGTTCAGCGCGCCTTCTAAAATCAACCGATAGGCGCGCGAGACGACCGCCGACGTGCCCAGCCACGCCGGCGTTCCGGGAGCTGCCTCGGGCCGGCACCGCTTGCACGGGCGGAAGCCGGCTGACTCCGCCGTCCCCGCGCACGCAAACAACACGAGGTGGCCCGGCTTGGCGAACGGGACCGGACAGATATTGCGGCAATACAGGCCGGTGGTGGTGGCCCCAGCGAAGAAGCGCCCGTCAAAACGAACGTCGCGGCTGTAAATGGCCTGCAGGCAGACGGTACGGTCCAGAAAACGCTCACCGCCGGAAGTCTGAAACCCCATTCCTGAATGGTAGAGAGATGGTCACAAGGAAGGCATAAAGATGTGAACCCAGGCCGCCATTATGTCCGAAAGTTGCCAGCAGTTCCCTCTCAACCGGATACACACTCAACTGTGATCCTTTCCCACTTCCCGCGCACATTCGTGGTTTTTCTGGCCTTCGCAACCGCGCTCGCAAGAGCCCAAACGGCAGCCGCGCCGCCCCCCGAAACAAGCCCAGAAGCGAGCCCCGAAGCAAGCATGGACACCAGCACCGACCTGTTCATCATGCTGGGGTCCGACTTTGACCGGCCCGGGCTACTCCCGCGAGCCAACGACAACATCGGCATCGGTCATACCTTCGCCTTCCTGAAAGGCGATCCAATCGGTGACGAATTGACTTTCGCCTACACCTACGAGAACAGCGGAAGCCACGGCTTCTTCCACACCGACTTTGGCGAACACACCGAATCCCTGGGGCTGATGAAAAACTTCTCCATCCCCAAAACCAAGGTGATCACGGGCTACACGTGGATACAGGGCGGAATCACCAGCTATACAGGCGGCGTTCAGGTGGCGAACCGATTCTATAGCGGCCTTTCGCTGGGGGCTGTGATCCACTTCAGCCGGAACAGTTCAATCTGGATACAGGAGAGCTACAACAAGGTGGTCACGGTCCCCTGGTACACGACGTCGAGCGTCGGCTACACGTATAGCTGGTAGGGCGGGAGTTGCGTGCGCTGAAGTTGTAACCCTCTCAGTCTCCGCTGCGTCGGATCAACAGAATGAAACTTAGCAGAATGAAAACTGGACGACTCACCATCCTGTTGCCGCTTCTTCTGCTGACGGGCTGCACAGTCGGGGTTCGGCTTTACCCGGTTCAGGGCCCGTTAAGCGCGCAGAATCCTCTACCTGTCTTTTCCGGGAAAATCTCCGGAGGCCTCAACTTCGATGTAGGAACGGTTTCCCTGGCTGTCGACGGCGAGACTTTCAACGGCCGTTGGAACCGTGTTCTCCCCTCCGATGTTGCGCCTACGTCATCAATGTGGGACGCGGTCTACGGATCGGGTTACTATGTCTCCCATGTTGTGGGTGACAAGCACTATGCCAAGGCGGCAATTACGGGAGACAAAGGAACCCTTCTCAACGTGGAGTTCTATCAGATCGAGGCGGCGGAAAACCGCGTGCATCTGTTTGGCGTCGCATCCGACAGCAAAGGCGATATCTACAAGATTACGTTCAAATCAGCCTAGTGGATCTCGACCAGACGGCCGCCCTCTGGGACGGCCGTCATGAGGATTGAGGACTGAGCCGTTGACTCACCCAAGGTCGAAGCGGTCAAGGTTCATCACCTTATTCCACGCAGCTACGAAGTCCTTCACAAAAGCCTCCTTCGAGTCGTCACATGCATAAACCTCCGCGATGGCTCGGAGTTGTGAGTTCGAACCGAAGACAAGATCGACCCGAGTGCCCGTCCACTTCACCTCGCCCGTCCCCCGATCACGTCCCTCAAACACGCCTTCGGATGTGGCGGCCTTCTGCCACACCGTATTCATGTCGAGCAGGTTGACGAAGAAATCATTCGTCAGCGTTTCGGGCCGGCTGGTGAGGACGCCGTGATTGGACCGCCCAACGTTCGCCTTCAGGGCGCGCAGGCCGCCGGTGAGAACCGTCATCTCGGGGGCAGTCAGCGTCAGCAGCCGTGCCCGATCCACCAGCAGCTCCTCCGCCGCTCTCTGGTGTCCCTTCTTGAGGTAGTTGCGGAACCCGTCGGCGGTCGGCTCAAGAACCGCGAAAGAGTCCATATCGGTTTGTTCCTGCGACGCATCCGTGCGCCCCGGCGTAAAGGGAACCGTTACAGCGTGTCCGGCTTTCTTTGCAGCTTCCTCGACAGCCGCGCATCCGCCCAGAACGATCAGGTCGGCAAGCGATACCTTCTTCCCACCTGTCTTTCCGCCAGTCTTTCCGCCTGTCTGCCCGGCATTGAAATCCTTCTGAATCCTCTCCAGCGTATTCAGGATTTTAGACAGTTCGACCGGCTGATTGACGTCCCAATACTTCTGCGGCGCCAGCCGAATGCGCGCTCCATTGGCCCCGCCGCGCTTGTCGGTTCCACGGAATGTTGCCGCTGAAGCCCATGCGGTCGTGACCAGTTCGGAAATGGAAAGTCCGGACGCGACGATCTTGGCCTTCAGCGCGGCAATGTCCTGCTCGCCGATCAATGCATGATCCACGGCGGGAATCGGGTCCTGCCACAACTGCGGCTCACCAGGAACCAGCGGGCCAAGATAACGCTGGATCGGCCCCATGTCGCGGTGTGTCAGCTTAAACCAAGCCTTGGCGAAGGTATCCGCGAACACCGCCGGGTTGTCGTGAAAGCGCTTCGAAATTCTCGCGTAGCTCTGATCCACCTTGAGAGCGATGTCGGTCGTGAACATCATAGGGGCGTGCCTCTTCGACGGATCGTGGGCATCCGGCACAGTACCCGCCGCGGATGCGTCCTTCGGTGTCCATTGGTTGGCTCCGGCGGGACTCTTCGTCAGTTCCCATTCATACCCGAACAGGTTGTCGAAGTAATTGTTGTCCCACTTGATCGGATTGGTGGTCCAGGCTCCCTCCAGCCCGCTGGTGATTGTCGCGTCGCCATTCCCGCTGCCAAAGGCGTTCCTCCAGCCTAAGCCCTGCTCTTCCACGTCGGCAGCCTCGGGATCGGGGCCGACGTATTTGCCCGGATCGGCGGCGCCGTGGGCTTTTCCGAAGGTATGTCCTCCGGCGATCAGCGCCACAGTCTCCTCGTCATTCATGGCCATGCGGCCGAACGTTTCCCGAATGTCCCGCGCCGCGGCCACTGGATCCGGCTTCCCATTGGGCCCTTCCGGATTCACGTAGATCAGGCCCATTTGAACAGCGGCCAGGGGGCTCTCCAGTTCCCGGTCGCCGGTATAGCGCTTGTCTCCAAGCCAAGTATCCTCAGGACCCCAGTAGATGTCTTCCTCGGGTTCCCACACATCCCTGCGGCCGCCGCCGAATCCGAACGTCTTGAAGTCCATAGACTCCAGAGCAATGTTACCGGCCAGCACCATCAGGTCCGCCCAGGAGATTTTCTTGCCGTACTTTTGCTTGACCGGCCACAGCAGCCGGCGTGCCTTGTCGAGGCTCACATTATCGGGCCAGCTATTCAGGGGCGCAAAGCGTTGCGCGCCCGAGCCTGCGCCGCCGCGGCCGTCGGCGATGCGGTAGGTGCCCGCGCTATGCCACGCCATGCGGATAAAGAGCGGCCCGTAGTGGCCAAAATCCGCCGGCCACCAATCCTGCGAGGTCGTCATCAGGGCGTGAAGATCCTTCATCACCGCATCCAGGTCGAGGCTCTTGAACTCCTCTGCGTAGTCAAACTCCTCCCCCATCGGATCCGCTGCATGCGTATTCTGGTGGAGAATCTTCAGATTCAGCTGATTCGGCCACCAGTCCGGGTTTGACTTGGCTCCCACTGTGCGCTTGAACGCCGCGCCCAGGAACGGGCACTTGGCGCCGGCGGATGGGTTTTGCTCCTCGGTTTCGTGGGCCAGTTCGCCCGCTACGGTGATCGGTTCTTTTTCCATGTGGTTCATCTTCTTTCTCAGTAGTCAAAAAACGTAGTCAAAAAACGGATGACGCGGCTATCAAGCTTGACGGGAGGCCCCGCCCGGGGCGCACTTCGCGCAGAGCCCCCTGAAAATCACTTCGGATTCGCGAAGAATCCGCTTGTCGAGAGAGCCCGGGGCAGGACTGGGCAGGTCATACCAATCGATGTCCTCAACATTCCCGCAACGGTCGCAGATGAAATGATGATGCCGCATGCCTTTTGCATCGAATCGCGCGGCACGGCCCTCAATGGCCACTTCGCGCACCAAACCCGCCTGCACCAGGTCGCGGAGATTGTTATAAGTCGTGGCCCTGGAGGAGCGCGGATCCACGCGATTCACGGCCTCGAAAATTTCCGCCGACGTGGGATGCTGGTCGGTTTCCATCAGGAATGCCATCACCGCATAGCGCTGGGGAGTACACCGCAACCCGGTGTCCTCCAAGGACCGCTTAATCGCCTCGGCGTCCATGAGAACTTAGACTATATCTAATGTGATATTTTGTCAAGATAGCTGGATGAATCGATAATCTGCAACTCAGCCACTTTGAGAAGGCCGATAAAGAATGGCGAGCGAGACGTTCCGTAACCGCAAGGGGAGCCGCGAGGCTCCCTTTTCTGTTCGAATCCCACCGACGGAGATGCGCCATCAGCCGCGCTGCCCAGTGCCTTATCAGATACCTGTCCTTTGATTGTGGGCCAGGAATGCAAACCAAATTTTCTCTCTATCTGATTGATTCTGTTTTCTTTGGGCGGGATACTGAGGATCCAACCGGTGACTTTGGCCGAGTGTGAAAGGCGCTGCCAGTCCACGGAAATCGAAATGTGGGGAACGAAGCCAGTTCCCCTGCAGGGAGGCGGTTCTTCGCTCCTCGATTCAGTTTCCCATCTGGATTTGGGTGCTCATTGGGATTTTAGGTTAAGTGATTGACGGTGTTGGGAAAAAAGCTGAATTTCCTGGGGCACCGCACAAGAAAAAGGGGAGCCCTTCGGCTCCCCTTTGTTGTTGCAGTTCAAGGTAACCCTAGAAAACGAACTTGCCCGTGATCTGCAGAATACGGGGCGAAGCATCGAATCCAAGGAAGCTACCGTACGGAGTGGTCGTGGTGCTTGCCATCCCGGTGATCTGACCGAACGTTCCATCACCCAGATTGCCATCGGGTAGACCAAAATTCGGGTGGTTGAAGGCGTTGAACGCCTGGAGACCAACACCAAACTTCAGCCGTTCCGTGACGTTGAAATTCTTGTTGAGCGCCATATCCGTATCGAAGTAATGCGGTCCGCGATACTGATTGCGGTTCTGTCCCGGCCAGGAAGTGTAACCTTCAAAGCTCGCCGAGCCACTGTTCAAGAACGCATTCGCGTTCAGGCAGGTGCCCGTACCGGTGTATGCCGCGCCAGACCCGCAACTGTTGGGCTGCACCGCGCCACCGCCCGAAACGGGAGTCGCGAGAATCGTGCCGCCGCCGTTGCCGAAAGCTCCGTTCCAGTAGCCGTCGGTGACGGAGAATGGAAGACCACTGCGCCAGAAGATCTTGCCGGAGTACTGCCAGCCGCCCAGCAGAGCCTGCATGAACTTGTTGCTGAACTTATAGCTGGGATTGTAGACCCAGTCGCCGTTGAAGCTGTGCCGGATATCGTAATCCGAATTGCCGTAGTTGCTGGCGCGCAAGCTGGTGGGATTGATCTGCCCCAGCAACGAATCACCGTAGGTGAAGATGCCGCCGTTGGAGACTTCATCCAGGCCGTGCGCGTAAGTGTAATTGAAATGAGCCGAGAAGCCATGCGAGAAGCGCTTCCGGAGGCTCACCGTTCCGCCGTTGTAGTTGGAAACCGCGCCGCTCTGCACCACCGAGACTTCACCGTAGTTGGGGACAAGCGGGCCAGTTTCAGAGACGCCGGGAACCGTCGGGAAAATACCATACGGATCATAGGCGTTGGGCCAACTGTTGGTGTACGGGATCTTGATCGAGTGGTTGCCGTTATAGGACAGCGTCATCACCAGCGATTCAGTGAGCGAACGCTGCACTTGGAGATTCCACTCCTGAACCTCAGGCGAGTGGATGGTCCCTGCGATCTGCGTGAAGGCGGGCACCGCGAACACCGATCCAAGCGCCGACAGCGAAGCGGAAATCTGGCTGTAGGACTGGTTGATGTTGTAAGCGCCGGCTGAAGCAGCCCAGGTGGCCGCTCCACCTGCCGGATCGAAGGGCAACGTTCCGCCCGTAGGCCGGACGCGAATCGCTACCGAATTCGGCGGATTGGCCAGAAGATCGTCAAGCAGACCAGCCGGAGGGCCGTCGTAGAAGATTCCGAAGCCACCGCTGACAACCGTCTTCTGGCTGCCGCCCGGAGAATACGAGAATCCGAAGCGCGGAGACCAATCGACGGCATCTACGCCGGGAAACGCGTATTTCTGGCCGGAGGAGATATCGGCGCTATACGGCACCACGGTCGGGTCGGGCGCAGTCGCGCTCGCCAGACTGGTGAACGGCGCGTTGAAGTTCGAGAAGCAATCCGTGTGACAAACCGGATTGGAGGTTCTCTCCGCGCGCAGAGCCAGAGTCAACTTCAGATTCGGCCGCACGGCCCATTCGTCCATGGCGTACAGTCCGAGGCCCCAAATGGACACCGGAACATCGCTTTGCGTGTTCAGCGACTGGCGGTACTGATACGCCACGCCGTCCACAAACTGCTGTAGGCCGACCTGCGCGTTGTAGCCAAAGTATACTTCCGGGTAGTTATAGAAGAAGTTGTGATCGCTCACGTCGTAACGACGGAAGTTCTCGCCAAACTTCAGAGTGTGCCTGCCTTTGTTCACGGTGTAGTTGTCGATCAACTGCCATTGCGTGATGTTGCGGCCCTGCGGAAAATCCGCGATCTCGCTGTCAATGGAGGAAAGATTCAGGCCCGACATGGCGATCCCGTAAGGAAGCGTCGAAAGAACCGTCTGGTCGTTCTGCAGGAATTGCGCCTGGTAATGGCTCAAACTGGCGACGAACTCATTCGTCGCGTGGGGTCCGAAGATGTGCGTTTCGCCGAACTGCGCGTCCCAGGAAGGCTGCTGCGAAAGCGCGTCGAAGTTGGGGCTAATCGGATCGATTGTGGTCGGCTGGGTTCCCTCATCGTTGCGGAACCGGAAGAACATGTGATCGTTATCGGTGAGCTGATGATCGATTTTGAAAGCAAGAATCCACTCGGTCGCATGAGCAGTCGGCGTCGTCTCGAAGATCTGCGAGCAAGCGGAGGTACCCGGATTGAATCCCGGCAGTTGGAGGGCATTGCACTGGGCGTTATTCGCCAGCGGCGTTGCGCCACTCGCGCCGGACGCGTTGGCATAGAGCCCCATGATCTTCTGATAAGTCGGGTATTCCACCGGCTCCAGAGCCTGCACGTTGGCCAGAACCGCGCTTGCGAACGCCGGAGTGGGAGACTCTACCGTGTCCACATTGGGGAGCACAAAATTCAACGCTTCGTAGTCCACGAAGAAAAATGTCTTGTTCTTGATGATGGGACCAGCTATACCGGCCGCCCATTGATTCGCGTTGGCGAATGGCCGCGGCGTGTCCGTCGCATTGCTGAACCAGTCGTTGGCGTTCAAATCCCGGCCGTTCCAGGAGTAGGTTCCATTCCCGTGAAACTGGTTGGTTCCGGACTTTGTGATGTAGCTGACCTGCGCGCCCGAAAGCTGGCCGTACTGGCCGCTATAGGCGTTGGTGGTGACGGTCGCTTCTTCAATTTCGTTCGACCCCAGGGTCAGGTTCGACGCGCCGGAGTTGTTGATGTTGAAGTAGGGGTCCATGTCGTTCTCGCCATTGACCGTGAACAGGTTCGAAGTTGCCGGCAAACCGTTGGCGGTAAAGTTACCGTATCCACCGGTCGTATTGACAATCACGCCCGGAGCGGTGTCCGCAATGTTGGTGATGTCACCACCGGCGCTCGGAAGCAAAGCCACTTCAGCGGCTGTGAAAGAAGTTACCTGCGCGGGGTCCACACTTACTGTTCCTGCGTCCGCCGATACTTCAATCGTCTGCGTGGCAGCTCCAACCGCCAGCTTCAGATCCGCGTTGAGCAGTTGGCCTACCACCAGTTCCATCTTCCGCTCAGCCTTTTCAAATCCGGCTTGACTGGCTACGACTGCATATCGTCCCGGTTTCAACAAGCTAAAGCGATAGACGCCCGCCTGGCTTGTCGTGGTTGTTTGAACGCTGCCTTCGTCGACGCTGGTCAAAGTAACCGTTGCGCCCGCGATCACCGCGCCGCTCGGGTCCGTAATGGTTCCGGTAATGTCACCGGACGTTAAGGACTGCGCGCCAGCAGGTGTAAGCGCCAGCAACAGCGAGGCCAAGAGTCCCGCCATCATGGTTTTCGTCATATTTCTTTAAGTTCTCCTCCAAAAAAACTATTTACAATTCCCGGCCGCAACCCTCTGCGGCTTTTTTCGTACAGTTAGTTTAGCAAGCGGAATCCCAAAAGGAACTCGATTGTTTTCTGTGAGATACATAACGGGTCCGGAAAGTTTCTATGAAAAACGGGAGAAAGGACTGGCGAGGCTACGAACTAGGGAAGTGGAATGAGGATTGGGACAGGACCCAAGAAAAAGGGGAGGCTTGCGGCTCCCCTTTGTTTTACACTCCTGCGGTTCGGTTGAAACCGATTAGAACTCGAAACGTCCGCCGACCGTGAGAACACGGCCGGAGACCGCCGAACCCTGGAAAGAGCCGTAGGGACTGGTGGGCGCCGAAACCGTGCTGAAGATGGTCCCAAACGCGCCGTCGCTGACATTTGCGAACGGATTTGCGAAATTCGGGTGATTCAACAAGTTGTAAGCCTGCACAATCAGTTTGAATTTGGCATGCTCGGTGACGCTGAAGCTCTTGGCCAGGGTGGTATCGATGTCGAAGTAACCCGGACCGTAGAAGGAATTGCGGGGAAGGTTGCCGAAGTCGGTTTGCGCCGTGCAGCCGGTTGAGCCGATCGGGCAGGCGAAGTCGGTGGATTGGAAGCACGGAGAGCTTACGGCGCTCGCGCCGCAGTTCCGGGAAACGTTGGGGTTCAGGACGTCGGCGAGGATGGTGCCGCCGGCCCCGATGGTGGAGGCCATGGGGCCGCTGATTCCGTTACCCGCAACAACACTGAAAGGGGAGCCGGACCGGGCATAGAATTTCCCAGCCAGCGTCCAACCGCCGAGTAAGTAACCCATGGCGCGGCTGGAGGGCTTCCAGGGGCTATCCCAGGTAAAGTCTGCCACCAGGCTGTGCCGGATGTCCGTATCGGAGTTGCTGTAGTTGAGAGCGGCGATGGGGGTGGTTTGCGTGGTCAGCGAGTTATTGAAGTTGAAAGGCTCGCCCGGCAAACTCGAAATGTCATCCAGAGCGTGGCTCCAGGTGTAGCCGATTTGTCCCTGGAATCCGTAGGAGAAGGATCGGCGGAACTGGAGCGACAAACCGTCATAGTTGGAGACGCCGACATTGGCCAACTGGCTGACGGCGGCAAAGCGCGGGTCCGGCGCCGAGAGCGGCAGGTCCCCGAAACTCGAGTAGACCGCGGTATTCACCGAAGTATTGACAAAGGGATTGATGAGGAAGAGATTGTATCCATGGTTTCCCGCGTAGGTAGCCACAAACACGTTCTTGTTCCCGATGGGCTGCTGAATCTCGAAGCTCCACTCCAGATACTCCGGTGTTTTCAGTTCGCCGGGGGTGGAGAAGAAGTTGATGGGGCCGAATCCGCCCGGAACCGAATTATTCAACTGAGCCAGAGTTTGGCCCGAGGCGAAACCGGACTTGAACGCGCTGTATTGAGCGAGGCCGCCCGCCGTGGCGCTGTTGGGGTCGCTGGCGAGGCCGACTTCAGAGCCGTTGAACACGTTGGCCGTATAAAGGAACGGCTGGTTCTCGAAGACGCTGGCCACGATGCCGCCCGGAGGGAGATCGGAGAATAAACCGCCGCCCGCGCGAATCACGGTGCTGTTCGTGCTCTTGAACGGACTCCATACGATCCCGATGCGGGGGTCGAAGTTCGCGAGCTCGGTGCTTCCATAGGCGTGCTGCAAGCCGGTCTCAATGGTCTGGTTATACGGAGTATCGATGCCATTGGTATAACCACCGGTGTTGAACGGAGCAACCAGGCGCGAGAAGCAGTCTTCCACGCAAGTCGGGTTGCCGGTGCGCTCCATGCGGAGGCCGTAGGTGAGCTTGAGGTTGCTCTTGATGTTCCACTCGTCCTGCAGGTACAGGCCGATGTTGTACAGACGGATGTGGGCTACCGAGATGGGTGCATAAGACTGGGTGTATTCGCTGCCCGTGTTGGGATTGGTAACGCCCTGGACGAAATCCGTGAACGTGGTGAAGAAGTAGCTGCCCGCGGCGTTGATCTGCAGAGAGTCGTCGGAGACGTCGTTCTTGCGGAAGTTGGCGCCCAGCTTGATGGTGTGCTTGCCTTTGACAATCGACAGATCGTCCACCAGGCCGAGCTGCCCGGAGTTGCGTCCCTGCGGAAATACGTCATAGCCGATGCCGCCGTAGCCGAACCCGAGCTGGTAAAGGCCGGCGCCGCCGGTGGCGTTGATGCCTCCCACCAGATCATAGAGATCAAAGGGATTCGTCTGCTCGAGGGATTTGATATTCGGGCTGGAGAACAGCGCGCTGTACCATAGCACCGATCCGATGAAGTTGTTCACCACGGTCGGCGAAGCGATCGTCGTCCAATTGATCTGACCCTCATATTGAGGTTGGACGCTCGATACGTTAAATGCGGAATTCACCAGGTTGGTGCCCGTGGCCTGGTCGCCATGATCCACCTTGAAGCGGAAGTAGACTTTGTTCTTGTCGCTCACGTTGTAATCCACGCGATCGGTCATGAGCCACTCCGTGTTCAGGTTGTTGGCGTTGGTCGCGTATGCGCCCGTGCAAGGCACGTTCACACCGAAAACACCGCCTGCGGGGTTTGCCGTGCCGGCAAAATCCGCACAACCCAGATTGCCGTTCGCATCCTGCAAAGGTCCGGTGCCGTTCGTGGTGGGGGTGGCCTTCGATTGCACCCCGCTGAATTCACTAAACGCGTTGTTGTAGACAGCCAGCTGCGCGGGGTTCAGGGTGCTCTCCATATACTGTTGCAACTGCGGCGACAACAGCGTCACATAGCCCGCCGTCGGCAGCACGTACCGGAAGCCCTCAAAATCGGTGAAGAAGAAGAGCTTGTCTTTTAGAATTCGCCCTCCGAAATTGGCGCCGTATTGATTGGACACCGCATGCGGCGTGGGGAGGCCGTTTGTGTTGTTAAAGAAGTCGTTGGCGTTAAACAGCGTGCCGTTATAGTTCTCGAACAGGTCGCCATGGAAATTGTTGGAGCCGGATTTGGTCACAAAATTTACCTGTGCGCCCGCGTTGCGGCCGTATTCCACGCTATAGGCGTTTTGCACCACCGAAGCTTCGGAGACGTCGTTCTGGCCCAGCAAGAGGTTGCTCGCGCCTGAATTGTTCAGGTTCAGGTAAGGATCGTTGTAATCGTTTCCGTTGATGGTGAACAGGTTCGCGGTTCCCGGAAGCCCGTGCGAACTGAAATTTCCGTATCCCCCACCCGTATTCACCGTGATGCCCGGAGTGGTGAACGCCACGCTGGTGATATCGCCGCCCGGCGCTGGCAGTTCCGCCAACTGCGCCGCGTCGAATGTCCGCGATAAATTCGCGTTCTCGGTTTGTACCGCTTGGACTTCGCCGTTCACTTCCACCGTTTGCGTCGTCGATTGGATCTTGGCGGTCAGGTTGATGTTCGCGGCCTGGCCGATCTCAACAGTGATCCGCACCGTATCCGAGGCAAGCCCCGGCGTCGAGGCGGAAACCGTGTAGGCTCCCGATGGCAGTAGGGCGAAGTGGTAGCCGCCCTGGCCGTTCGTTGTGGTCGTCTGTACCGAGCCGACAGCCTTATTCGTTAATGTGACGGTTGCGCTCGGCAGCACCGCCCCCGACTGATCGCTTACCACGCCGCTGACGTCGCCGGTGGTCATGGTCTGCGCCTCAAGGACAGGCAACGTCACCACGGCCATCGCGAACAACAGTGCAGAAATCGAAATCTGCTTAAACTTCATTCTTTCTCCTTCACAGTTAAACTCCCAAAACACCAGGTATTCGAGAGCTTCAAACATGCAAGTTCAATCCCAAACATAACTCACTTATTTTCAGGGAGATGGCGAATCGTTCCCGGAATTCTCTATGGAAATTTGGAGAATATCAGACGCCTCATTCCGCCTCGTCAGATCGATCCTGGCGAACGTGCGATTCATCACTTATTCTTGAAGCAGTGTGCCAGCGGTTTGGGCCAACTGTGAGCGCTTTTCACAATTGACGCAGCTTTGCAAAAGTGGGGTAGAATAGCAGGCAGCAATAAAGGTGGTCTTATGAGTTCCTCATCCCAAGTCTGGGTCGCCGGCGTTGTTTCAGCCGCCCTAGCTCTTTATCCTGTCAACCTTTCCGCTCAGGACCAAAAACCTGCGGCGGGCGAAGAGAATCAAACCGTTTCCAAACCGCTCTCCAAGAAGGAAAGGGAGAAGCGCGAGAAGGCCCTCGTCAAGGAACTTCAGACTCCCTATAAGAAGTGGTTGAACGAAGACGTGGTCTACATCATCACCGATGAGGAACGGGCTGCGTTCAAGCATCTGAATACGGACGAAGAGCGGGAGCAGTTTATTGAGCAGTTCTGGCTGCGGCGCGATCCCACCCCGGATACGGCCGAGAACGAGTTCAAAGAGGAACACTACCGCCGCATCGCTTACGCCAACGATCATTACGCGTCCGGGATTCCGGGCTGGAAGACGGATCGCGGCCGGATCTACATTACTTTCGGTCCACCCGACGAAATCGAATCGCACCCCTCCGGCGGCAGCTACGAGCGCCCCATCGAAGAGGGCGGCGGTGAGACCTCCACCTACCCGTTTGAGCAGTGGACGTATCGGTATCTGGAAGGCATGGGCAATAACATCATGATCGAGTTCGTCGACACCACCATGTCGGGCGAATACCACATGACCATGGACCCCTCAGAAAAGGACGCGCTGCTTTATGTGCCCAATGCGGGTTTGACATGGAATGAACAGTTGGGGCTTAGCTCCAAGACGGACCGGTTCAATCGCACGGACGGCACGCATCTGGGCAACAATCAGAGCACCGAACCGCAGAGCATGAATGAGTTCGAGCGCCTCCAGCGGTTCGCCAACCTGCAGAAGGCGCCCGCCATTAAGTTCAAGGATCTCGAAGCCCTGATTACTTCGCACGTCACCTACAACGTCCTTCCGATGAAGGTGGAGACGGATTTTATCCGTGTCACCAATGCTTCGGTGCTCACGAACGTCACCATGCAGTTCGAGAACAAGGATCTGCAATTTCAGGAAAAGGAAGGCGTGGAGAAGGCCGTGATCAATATTTACGGCCGCATTACCACCATCTCACGCCGCGTGGTGAACACCTTCGAGCACACCGTGGAAGTGCCGGTGGCGCAGAAGATGCTTGCCGAACAGATGAAGCATTCGTCGGTCTGGCAGGAGTCCGTCCCGCTGCCTCCGGGAATGTACCGCATCAATATTGTTTGTAAGGATGTGGTCGCCGGAACCGTGCAGAACTACGAAGCGGCAATCACGGTACCGCGTTTTGACGATGAAAAGCTGGCGTCCAGCAGTCTGATTCTGGCCGATGTCATCGAGAAGGTTCCTACCCGGCAGATCGGCGCGGGCCAGTTCGTTGTGGGCACGACCAAGGTTCGCCCGCGCCTGAACGACACATTCAGTCACGACGAAAAGATGGGCATTTATCTGCAGCTCTACAATTTTGGCCCGGATGAGAAAACCCAGAAACCGAACGGCGTCATCCAATATCAGATTTCTAAAGTGGGATCCACCGACAATGTTCTCGATTTCTCGGAAGCAATCGTTGGCTCGGCGAATCAGGTAACGGTGGAGAAACTGCTCCCGCTCACGAAAATGGTGCCCGGCCATTACGAGCTCAAGATGAAGGTTGTAGATAAGAACCGCAACCAAACGTTAACCCCAACGGCTACTTTTACGGTAACCTAATATTCGGATTTGTATTTTTGGCGTGAGGCGGACGATGATCCCCAGGACGCATGTCACTCGTTTTAAGGCGGCTATGCTCGCGATGCTGATCGCGACGCTATCCGAGCCTTGCGCCTCGTGGGCCATATCCCCTCTTCAGCTTGGCGGAGCGATCGAAGGGCGCGTCACAGACACCGGTGGACAAGCCCGAATGGGCGCGGTGGTGCAGGTGTTTAACCACCAAGAAAGGCTGGTGGAGCGCGGGCTAACAGACGACGAAGGGTTTTTCATCTTCGCGGGCCTGGCGCCGGATCTGTACTCGGTGCGTGTCTCGTTCGCGACGTTCGTTCCGGTTTTGCGGGATCAGATTCAGGTTCAGTCCGGCCAAAGCCAAATACTCGATATTAATCTTTCCGGACTCTTCAGTTCCATCCGCCTGCTGCCGGCGGCGGGACGCGGCGACGGGATATTAAATCAGGACTGGAAGTGGGTGCTGCGGTCTTCGAGCGCCACGCGCCCTGTTTTCCGATATTTGCCTGACGACGGCTCCGTCAGTTCGACAGCGTCCGCCAGTTCCCGCCACGCCAGCTACTTCACGGACAATCGGGGCATGGTGAGCTTTTCCGCGGGGGACATGAACTCGGGCGGCCCTGCCGGCGACGTCGGGACGGCCTTCGCCTTCGCCACCAACGTCTTCGGCGCCAACAATGTGCAGTTTGCGGGGAATGTGGCCTATGCGAACACAGCAGATGCGCCATCGGCCGCGGTCCGCACCACCTATTCCCGCTCCATCGACGGCGATTCGCCGGAAATATCCATTACCCTTCGCCAGCTCTACATCCCGCGCTGGACGCCGCTATTCGATAGTTCTTCGTCCGAATCGGGTCCGCCCCCGCTGCGGTCTTTGGCCGCCGACATGGGCGACAAAATGCAGTTGACCGATTCGCTGGCCCTCGACTACGGCGTGGGCATGGATTCCATCGCGTTTGTGGACCACGTCCGTTACTTCAGCCCGTACGCGCGCCTTACGTGGGCCCTGCAGGATGGTGGAAAGCTCAACGTCACCTATACGTCGGGGAACGCCCGCCGGGATCTCGGCCGCCCGCCGGGAGACTCGCCCGTGAATGACGCGGACGGCCCGCAGGAAGATCTTCAGCGCGATGTCGCCGCTCTGGCAGCGCCGTCGGCCGTCACTCTGGTCGATGGGCACGCCCGCGTGCAACGGGGTGAAGACTACGAAGCCGGCTATTCCCGCCGTTTCGGATCCCGCGAGGTTCTTGTATCCATTTATCGCGAGGATGTTCAGAACGCCGCCCTGATGATCTCGGGCGCGGATAACTCGTCCTTTGGCGGCGAACTCCTGCCTGATGTCTATACCGATGGCGTTCTGTTCAACGCCGGCAATTACCACACCATGGGTTTCTCGAGCGGGCTCACCCAGAACCTGGGCGACAACGTTCAGATGACCCTGGAATACGGGTCCGTTGGCGTGCTCACGCCGCGTTCCGGGCAGATGGAAAGCGACACACCCGAGGAGTTGCGCGGGCTGCTCGAAACCAGCCAGCGGCAAGCTGTCACGGCCATCGCCTCCGCCGCGGTGCCGCATGCCGGTACGCATTTCAAAGCTTCTTACCAGTTCGTGGACGATGGCCGAGCGGCTCTGGTGGCCCGTCTTTATTCGACGCAAGGCATAGAGGCCGATCAGGGATTGACCATTTCGATCCGCCAGCCCATTCCAGCCGTGCTTGGCCTGCCGTTCCGCATGGAGGCCACCGCTGAGATTCGAAACATGCTCGCCCAGGGATACCTGCCAGTGTCTTCGCCCGATGGCCGGCTGCTGCTGGTGCAGACGCCGCGGAGTCTGCGCGGCGGCGTGAATTTTCGTTTCTAGATGAGGAATCACTCCGCTCTCCGTGTCTTTCGGGATATCGTCGGCGCAATCCTCCTCGCCGTATTCGTCATTGTCTTCGTCTACCGTCCGGTCCGGGTGGAAGGCACCAGCATGATGCCCACGTTGAATGACGAAGAGCGCATCTTCATTAACCAGTTCACCTATCGCTTCGGGATTAGTCAGATTAGCCGGGGCGATACCATCGTTTTCTGGTATCCGTGGGACCACTCCAAGAGCTATATCAAGCGCGTCATCGGGCTGCCCGGGGACACCATCGAGATTGAGGAAGGCCAGGTCTACGTCAATGGCCGCGAACTCTACGAGCCTTACCTGCCCGACGAGTACCGCGACCGCTCCTCAATGGAGCGCAAAGTGGTTCCGCGCGGCGAATACTTCGTCCTCGGCGACCATCGCGCATCTTCCAACGACAGCCGTGTCTGGGGCACGGTGGCACGCAATCTGATCTTCGGGAAGGCGGTTTTCGCCTATTGGCCCGTGGATAAGATGGGCGCTGTCCGTTAGCTCCCGAGGGCTGGCTGTATACTCTTTTCATGCGACTTGCCCTTCTTGCCCTCTCCTTTTCACTCGCGGCACTTGCCCAAACCCCCGCCGACTACTGCAGCCAAACGGGTGGCCAGGTGTTCCTGCGAGAGGCCGTCTACGGAACCAACGATCCGCAAACAGAGCTTCCACTCGCGCAGATCAAGCCTTTCTGCCAGTACACGTCGGCTTCCGACGGCTCCCGCATCCACGTGCTTCTGGACACCCTGACGGCAACCAAACCAACTCTCGCCGCGCTCGCCTATTACAATAAGCCCGCCATGACGGGAACCTGCGTCGGCAATCCAGCCTCCTGCTACTGCTCGCAACTGGGCGGATCGGATCTATTCGGCGGGATCAACGCGGCCGGCGGCGGATGGGTGAACGACAAATCCGTCGATCAGGCTCTCGAAGCCTGTATCTTCCCCGATATGTCTTCCATCGATTCGTGGGGTTTGGCCTACAATACCAACGGCATCATTCGTGGAATTGACCTTTCCACCGTGCTTCGCTACAAGCCATAATTAAGGGCTTGACACTCGTTCTGCTGCACGCGTTCCCGCTCGACAGCCGGCTCTGGGAAAATCAGCAGGCGGCGCTGGGGGATGAATTCCAGATCCTTGCGCCAGACCTGCCTGGCGCGCCTGTGGACGTCGCGGCGGAAGCCGTCATCCAGCTGCTGGATGACCATCAAATCGCCCGGGCGGCCATCGCCGGAATCTCGCGTGGAGGATACATCGCGATGTCCCTGGCCCGCCGGTATCCCGAACGCGTGAGCGCCCTGATTCTGATGGATACGCGCGCCACACCCGCCGATGAGGAGGAGAAGCAGCGTTGGACCCAGTTGGCGGAGCGCCTCATCAACGAGGGCATCTCCTTCCTTCCGGAGGCGATGCTTCCCCGCTTGCTGACGCACCAGGAGCTGGCTAGCCAGATCACCGAAATCATCTTGTCTCAGAACCCCGAAGCCGTAGCCGCCGCCGCGTTGGGAATGTCTGACCGGCCGGACGCGCGGCTGGCGCTCGAAAGCATCCGCGTTCCCACGCTAGCCATCGCGGGCATGAATGATGCCGCCTTCGAGAGCACCCAGGACATCGCTGCCGCCATACCCGGCGCCCAATTTCTGGCGGTCCCCGGCGCAGGCCACCTCAGTAGTCTGGAGCAGCCGGAGATCGTCAACGAAGCGATCCGCCGCTTCCTGCGGGCCGCAGTTTCATCCGGCGCGCTGGTCTGACAGCGTTATCCTGAGAGCATGCGACAGATCACGTCATTTCTCGCACTGGTCGCACTTGCAAACGCCGCAGCGGCGGCGGCCGAAGTGCATTACCCCGTACTACCGGTAGGTTCCACCATGCCGCCGTTCGAACTGCTCGGAGCCGACGGGCAGATTCACCATTCGGGCGACTGGGTCACCAGCAAAGTGCTCGTCGTCGTTTTCACGTGCAATCATTGCCCCACGGCGCAACTCTATGAAGACCGCATCAAGGCCATCGCCGCCGACTACGCCACCAAGGGTGTCCAGTTGGTTGCCATCCAGCCCAATAGCCCCACTGCGATTCGGCTCGATGAACTGGGCTACACGGATGTCGGCGACTCCTTCGCCGAGATGAAGATTCGCGCCGCATACCGTCATTTCAACTTCCCGTATCTTTACGACGGCGACACCCAGCAGGTAGCACGGCAATTCGGTCCAGCCTCCACGCCCCACGTGTTCATTTTCGATTCCTCCCGACGCTTGCGATACGAAGGCCGCGTGGACAATAACCAGCGCGCGAAGCTGGTGACCCGGCAAGACGCCCGCGACGCCATCGACGCCATCCTTGCCAACCGCCCCGTCGCCTTAACCCATACGCCCAGCATCGGCTGCTCCACCAAGTGGGCGTACAAAGAGGAGGGCCGCAATCAGGAAGCCGAGCGCCTGGCCGCCGAGCCCGTTTCCCTGACCGATGTGGACGCCGAGGGACTGAAGAAGCTTGCGCAAAATACCGGCGGGAGGATCACGCTGGTGGATTTCTGGGCGACGTGGTGCGCGCCGTGCGTCCATGAAATGCCCGATTTCGTTAAGGCGTGGCACATGTATCGCAACCGCCCCTTCGACTTAGTCACCGTAAGTGTCAATTATCCCGACGAGCGCAAGGGCGTCCAAAGCGCGCTCGAACGGCTCCACGTTGCCACTCGGAACTTATTGTTCGGGTCAACCGACGGCTATTCACTGATGAGAGTGTTCGACCCGGACTGGAATGGTTCGGTGCCCTACACCGTTCTTCTTGGCCCGGACGGAACTCAGATCTGGAAGTATCAGGGCGACGTGGATATGCTCTCGCTCCGGCGACGGATTCTTGCGAATCTGCCCGACGACGACTACGTCGGTCAGAAGGCCTACTGGAACTCGGCCAACCAATAGCCTGCTCCGGCCTTTTCGAGCTTCGGGATACAATACCGAAACCGGGGGAAACTGGAAATGTCAGGGAAGTGGATCGCTGTCGCCTGTACCGCCTTCATCGCGCCGCTGGTCTCGGCGCAGACCGTGGACGAAATTATCGCTAAGAATCTTGAAGCGCGTGGCGGACTGGCCAGAATCAAAGCCGTTCAATCCATGCGCGAAACGGGAAAGCTGAGCGCCGGCAGCTTTCAGGCGAAGTTCATCCAACTGAACCTGCGCCCCAACCGCGTCCGGGAAGAAGTTGTCATCCAGGGCATGAGTCAAATCGACGCGTTCGACGGAAAAACCGGCTGGCGCGTCTCGCCATTCGAAGGCCGGAAAGACCCCGATCTGCTCTCCGCCGACGACATGAAGGGCTTGATGACCGACGCCGATATGGACGGTCAGTTGGTCGATTACCGCAATAAAGACCACCGCGCTGAACTCGAAGGGCATGACTCGGTGGAAGGCACCGATTGTTACAAAATCAAACTCACTCTGAGTAACGGCGACATCCGTTACTTCTATATCGACACGGATTCTTTTCTTGAGCTGAAGATCGAGACGCAGCGCAATATCCGCGGCACGGTGCAATACTCGGAAACCTACTACGGCGATTACGAAGACGTCAACGGGATCTACTTTCCGTTCGACATCGAAGTAGGCGAGAAGGGCAGCCCGGACCGTACTAAGTTCACCATAGAGAAAGTGGAGTTGAACGTCCCTATGCAACCCACCCAATTCGCCATCCCGACTGGAGGCGCGAAATGACAACCCGGTTGGGTAAGCACCTCGGTCTGCCGTACTGCATCTTCGCGCTCTCGTTCACCCTCCTTCCCGCCCAGGAGATCAAATTCGATTCCGATTCCATCTCCGGCCTTGGCGCGCGCAACATCGGCTCCGCCACCATGAGCGGCCGTGTCACCTCGCTCGCCGCCGCTCGGGAGAACGGCCGGCTGACCGTTTATATCGGCGCGGCAAGTGGAGGGGTGTGGAAATCAGTGAACGGCGGGGTGAACTATCGCCCGGTTTTTGACAAGCAGCCCGTCCAGTCTATCGGCGCGGTCGCCATCGATCCACAGGAAGCCAAGACAGTCTGGGTTGGCACCGGTGAGTCCTGGACGCGCAACAGCACCTCCGTCGGGGACGGCATTTATAAATCCACCGATGCCGGTGAAAACTGGACCAACATGGGTCTGTCTAACTCGGAGCGGATCAGTAAAATCCTCATCGATCCCAAAGACGGGAACACGGTGTACGCCTGCGTACCTGGCAAGCTCTGGAGCGACAGCACCGATCGAGGGGTCTATAAGACGACGGATGGCGGCAAGACCTGGGCGCACATTCTGAAGGGCGGCAATGCGTCCACCGGCTGTTCCCTGATGTCCATGAGTTCGCGCGACCCCAAGGTTCTCTACGCGGGCTTGTGGGATTTCCGGAGGCGCGGATGGACCTTCCGTTCGGGCGGCGAGGGTCCCGATTCGCCCAGCGGCAGCGCTTTTTTCAAAACCGTGGATGGCGGCGTCACCTGGACGGAATTAAATGACAAGTCCGCGAAAGGACTGCCCGCTAAGCCATGGGGCCGCATTGCGGTCGCCACTGCGCCGTCCAATCCGGACGTGGTCTATGCTCTCATCGAATCCACCCGAAGTGCTTTATTCCGCTCTTCGGATGGCGGGAAGACCTGGGAAGAACGCGACCGCAGCCAGATGATGGTGTGGCGGCCTTTCTACTTCGCTAACTTGATCGTCGATCCCAAGGATGAAGACCGTCTTTACAAACCTGGCGGCGGCCTCATTATGAGTAGCGACGGCGGGAAGAGTTTCAGCTCCATCTGGGGCGGCGCGCATGGCGACTTCCACGATGTCTGGGTTGACCCTGGCAACACCAACGAGCTCATCACCACGGACGACGGCGGAGTCTGGTATTCCCACGATGGCGGCAATAAGTGGTTGAAGTCTGAGAATCTCCCGATCTCGCAGTTCTATCACGTGAGCGTCGACATGCACGATCCTTATCACGTCTACGGCGGATTGCAGGACAATAGCGCCTGGATTGGCGACTCGGCGTACCCCGGCGGCATCACCAACAGCCGCTGGGAGAACTTATATGGTGGTGACGGATTCTTCGCGTTCGCCGACCCGGTAGATCCCAACTACATCTATGTGGAGGCGCAAGGCGGCTCCATCTCTCGCGTCAACCGCACCACTCTTGAGTCGCGCAGCATCCAGCCCCAGCAGAACTACGGGGAAGGGAAGCTCAGGTTCAACTGGAATACTCCCATACACATCAGTCCGAACGACCCCAACGTGATCTATATCGGCGCGCAGTTCCTGTTCCGTTCTAACGACCATGGACAGAGTTGGAGCCGTATCTCGCCCGATTTGACCACTAACGACCCGGCTAAACAGAAGCAGGAGGAATCCGGCGGCGTCACCGTCGATAACTCCGCTGCCGAGATGTACACAACCATCTATTCCATCAGCGAATCGCCGAAAGCTTCCGGGGTAGTCTGGGTCGGAACAGACGATGGAAACATACAGTTGACTCGCGATGCCGGCAAATCCTGGACGAACGTGACGGCCAACATACCGGGCCTGGCGAAAGGCGAGTGGGCTACCTGGGTGGAAGCCAGCCGCTTCGATGATGCGACCGCCTATGCGGTCTTCGACCGGCATACCTTCGGTGACATGAACCCGTACGTCTTCAAGACGTCTGATTCAGGCCGGACGTGGCTCCCGGTAATCGGCCCCGACAGCGGCGTTAAGGGTTTCGCGCATGTGATTAAAGAGGACACCGTCTCGCCGAACCTGCTGTTTGCAGGCACGGAATTCGGCCTCTGGATCTCGCTTGACGCGGGCAAGCACTGGGCGCAGTATAAGGGCGGCGATTTTCCGAATGTGCCGGTGCGCGATATCGTCGTGCATCCGCGCGAATCGGACCTGGTATTGGCTACGCACGGGCGCGGAATCTGGATCATTGACGACATTTCACCCCTTCGCCAGTTGACCCCTCAGATTCTCGATAAAGACGCGGTGTTCCTGCAAGGTCGCGTGCCGCAGCAGAGAATTGGAGCCTCCGGCGGATATGGAGAAGGCGATGGAACATTCGTTGGAAAGAACCCCCCGGACGCCGCGCTGATCACTTACTACCAAAAGAAGCGTCACGTCTTTGGACGCATGAAGATTGAAATCCTGAACGATAAAGGCGAGTTGGTGGATACTCTCCCGGCGAACAGCCGCCGCGGAATCAGCCGCATCGAATGGGCCATGCGCTTGAAGCCTCCTCGAGTCCCTCCGGCGGCCATTGCGGCCGGCGAGGCGACGGTGGGTCCGCGCGTAATCCCCGGCAATTACACGGTGAAGTTGACGCGCGGAAAAGAGACTTATACGACTCCGTTGACTCTCAGGATTGATCCGCGGGCTACTTATACGCTGGATGACCGTAAAGCACAATTTGACGCGGCGATGAAGGTGTATGCGTTAATGGAAGACCTCGCCTTTGATGTAGACCGCATCAACGCAGCGAGAACCGCGCTGCTGGACCGCGCGGCCAAGCTGCCCGCCGCGGATCCGGCTCGGAGCAAGGTCGAAGGGATGGCGTCAAAGCTCGATGAGATGCGCAAGAAGATCGTGGCCACCAAGGAGGGCGGCGCAATCACGGGCGAAGAGCGCATTCGTGAGAAAACATCGCAGCTCTACGGGGCCATTGTGTTCTATGACGGGCGGCCTGCCGACTATTACATCGCCCGCATCGAGTCTCTCTCGCACGAACGACAGGACGTTGTCGATGAATTTCAAGCGTTTGTCAAGGGTCTGCAGATCCCCGTGCTCACCCGGGAAGCGTGGGAGAAAACCAGTGCAGGCAGCGACGGCGGCGCCGGCCCGCAAGGTTCACCGGCGGAAACCGCAAGGGCGACCCTGGCAAAGTTTAGCTTGCGGTGAATCTTCTTTTTTCCGGCAGAGCGGCAGCCTCTGCCGCAGGGGCCTGCGAAGGACGGGCTGGCTCGGGCGGCTTGTTCCCGATCGCCAGTTTTTTCATCTTGTAAAGCAGAGCCTTGTAGTCGATCCCCAGAGTGGCCGCCGCCTGCTTCCGGTTCCAGTGGCTGGAGTTCAACGCTGCGAGGATCGCTTCCGATTCCGCCGCCCGACGAGCCTCATCCACTTCGGAAAGTATGGACGATGCCGAGTGAGAGGATTTCTCGGCGGCATCCGTTACCGGAACGGGACCGTATTGAATGGCCAGTTCCCTCATGCGGTTCCCCAGCGCATCGGCATCCATGGAGAGCAGTTTTGCCGCTTTCTCCCGATCCCATTGCGCGGCATTTAAGGCATTGCGGATGATGCTCGATTCCGAGAGCTCCTGGAGCCGGGAGCCGACAGCAGGCACTGCTCGTCCACTCAACCTAGGCTTCCTTCTCCTCGATTGAGAAGTAAGTTCGCCGGCAATCCAATCCGGGTTGCGGAGAATCAGAAACTTCCGCATCACGTTCTCCAGTTCACGAATGTTGCCCGGCCAATCATGGTCCAGAAGAGCTTTTTGCAGAACGATTGTAATTTCCGGAGCGGGAGATTCCGGCATCGCATGCCTGCTGAGAAACAACTCAGCCAGCGGGAGAATCTCGTCGCATCGTTCCCGGAGCGGCGGGATATGCACGTCGATGATGTTCAGGCGATAGAAGAGATCTTCCCGAAATGAGCCCTGACTAATGGCTGTCTCCAGATCGCGATGCGTCGCGGCCATGATCCGCACATCTACCCGCGAAACCTGCTGCGCGCCGATCCGCATGAATTCGTTGTCTTGCAAGACATGCAGTAGCTTGGCCTGAAGCCTTACATCCATGTCGCCGATCTCGTCCAGCAGGATGGTGCCTCCCTGGGCGAGTTCAAATTTTCCTGGAGTGTTCTTAAATGCGCCGGTAAACGCGCCCCGCTCGTAGCCAAACAGCTCGCTCTCAATCAGGTCCGACGGAAGCGCCGCGCAGTTGATTTTCAGGAACGGTGCGCGGGAGCGAGGCGAGCGCTCATGGAACCTGCGTGCGACGACCTCCTTGCCTACCCCCGTCTCGCCGCGCAGCAAGAGAGGAACGATGGAGTCGGAAGCACGGTCCAGAAGAAGTTCGATCTTGCCGGACCAGGACCCCTGAGGGGCAAGGAAGTGTGAAGCCACGAATCGCTCGTCTTCATCTCCTTTGGATCCCTCCGCCTTGGATGCGCCGGGCAGAACGCGCGCGATAGCCTCCACGAAATCGCGGGATGTTTCCGGTTTCGTCAAGAAGTCGTTGGCCCCATGCCTTAAGGCTCTGACGATGTCGCGCGGTGAGTCCGTCGAGGAGAAGGCAATAACCGGAAAGTCGGGCCGAATGCTGCGGAACTCGCGCAGAGTTTGAAACCCGTCCTGGAAAGGTTTTGCGAGGTCAAGCAATAGCGCTTCGGCGCCGTCGACTTCCATCGCGATTCGAGTCCCGGTCGTCTCGCCGACCGCGGGAAACTTAAACTCAAAACCGGGCGAAGGAAGAGCCTGCCCGAAATACCTACGAACTTCCGCTTCGTCGCCGGCTACGAGGATGGTTTGCATAGGGGGGTCGCTCTCATTCCAGGTAAGTTTTGTTTAACAGATAAAGCGTAGTCCCGTACCGAAAGGGCCAGGATTTCACGAGATGGAGTAAGACGTCTGTATGCTTTCACAGAGTGCAGGCCTGTTTCCAACGCCCGCTCGTTCGAAATTTCGCATGTCCAGAACAACCAGCACTTCCAATCTCTTGTCGCTATTGCGGAACCACAGTTTTTCAGCCGACAGGGGCTACGCCAATAAGGTAATACAAAAGTCACGTCCAATGGGAGGGCCGAAAGAAAATTTAATCCGCTTTGGTACCTTGTACGGTACAAATCGTAATACGGATCCAACAGTTCCCCTAAAAACGCATAGTGCGATTATGTGTGCTAACCGTTACAGATCGCAACCTTTTTCTCAATTAATATTTGTAAAGAAGTGCAAGGTGTAGGCCGTACACGCCCCCGCCCTGAGAAGAACCTACTTAGTGTGCGTAACCGTCAAGTAAGTGGTCGCAGTGATTCCAGCGTGGAAAGCCGTGAGGGCTACGGTGTTGTTGGTGCTAACCGTTCCCGCAGTGGCGGTGAATGCGGCCGACGTGGCGCCTTGAGCAACGGTCACGGACGCTGGCACTGTAACTGCTGCCATGTTTGAGCTGAATAAGTAAACGACTGCGCCGCCCGCTCCGGCTGCCGCCGAGAGGGTTACCGTTCCGGAGGCGGTTTGTCCACTTTGAATTGTGCCGGGACTCACCTGAATGCTACTCAAAGGATGAGGCCGCGGATTGACTGTCAGGCTTTCAGTTACCTTCCCCCCGGAGTAAGAAGCTGTAATCGTCGCGAAACTCACTGCCGAAACCGTGAATGTTGTTACCGTGAATGCCGCGGCAGTGGATCCCTGGGCAACTGTGACCGAAGTGGGAACCGAGGCGACCGAACCATTTGAGCTGGAGAGCGTAACTGTCAATCCGCCGGCCCCGGCTGGAGCCGATAGCGTGACCGTTCCGGATGAGGTCGCTCCGCCGGTCTGCACTGCCGGGTTGACGGAGACGTTGCTCAAAGCCGCGGTTCCCGGATTGATATTTATCCCGAAGCCTTCGCTGGAGCCGAGATACGACGCCGTCAAGTTAACCGCTGTCGGCCCGGTGACAGCGAGGGGCACTGCATTGAACGTTGCGGAACTGGACCCCTGCGGAATCGGAACCGTCGGCGGCACGGTTACATCCGGGAGCGACGTCGATAAGGCGATAGAGGCTCCTCCGCTGGGCGCGTCCGCCGACAACTGGAGAGTGCATGTCGAGGGGGCCGGATAAGTTATGGTGACTGGCAAACAGGAAAATGCACTGAGCGCCGGGGGCTGAATAATCGTTACGGTCGCGCCGGACGCCGCGGCAGTCAGCGGGAAGCCGGAAGGGTCAGCAGCCATGGGCACCGAGAGTTCAACCTGTGAGGATGTGTCTTCCGTCGACGGGGCGACAACAAGCGAAACGGTTGCCACAACACCGCTTGCCATCGCAATGCTGTTATCTCCCCAAAGAACGCAAGTCGACGAGCCCGGCGTGCTCGTGCATGAAACAGATTTGCCTGCGCCGGCGGCCACCGACCCCGGCGTAACCGTCGCGGAAGAAAAATCCGTCGCCGGGTAGTTCAGAGTCCATTGCGCCGAGGCGGGTGAAGTTCCCGAGGCAGAATCCATGCTGAGATCGAGGGTGACTGTCGATCCTGGACTTGCCGAGCCGGACGACACGCCGAACGTCACTGTTTGTGCGAAGCATCCCAGCGAGCCCAACAGGGCCACGGTGAAGACGTGCGGAACTTTGCCGTAAATCGACATGCCTGCTAACAGTTTTCGTCAACACTGGCCAATCGAGATATCGGGTGGAATCCTGATTCTTCAGTGGTCCGCTGCTTAGCCTGACGGTTTAGACGATCCATGAAAGAGCACCCTTACAGGCTGGTACTAATTCGAATGGAGTTAGGGCGTTGGTACGGTGGCCTGGGCCTCGTTTGAGTAAACGCTTTGGAGGTTGCCGGTGTTCACCGCCGTTGTCACGTAATAGTAACTTTGCCCCGGTGAAACGTTGGAGTCCGTATAGGTCACCGTCGGAACGAGCGAGGAATTGAGTTGCGTGTACGGTCCACCGGTGGTGACTCCGCGATAAACGTTGTAACCGGCTATGTTCGGGGAGGTGCTCGCCATCCAACTCAGAGAAACCGAATGGGAGTTCCCGGTGACGCAGACTCCGCCCGTGGCGGCATTCACAACACGCTGAACAATCACCACATTGCACACGCTGGCTCCGTCGATGTTTGCGGTGCATTGAGTTTGTCCGAGCGACATCCCCACAGCCAACTGCTCGTCGAGCAGATTCACGATTCCGTCCCCGTTCAGATCGCAAGGATCAGGTCCACTCAAAGGGTTTTCCGCGTTAAACGAAACCGTGCTGGCCGCATACGTTCCGGCAGGGCTTTGGGCCCATTGGGGCGTGTAAGTCCCCGTGGTGGACGTAAAGAGATTCGACCATCCCATTCCTCCAAAGGAAGAGTCTAAGTTGAATTCATTGCCGGAATCCATGCCAGTGAGACTCCCCGCGGAGGCCGCGAGGCCGAGAACGAGTTCACCGGGCGTCGTCGTCGTTACAGGAGGCCCAATTGGACTGGCGGATGAGCTCTGGCTATTCAGGACAGCGACCTGGCCGAGGGGGGTAACAGGGTTGATCCCCGCGTACTCCCAAATCACCGCGCCGGCGTTCTGAACTCCCGCACTGGGAGTAATCGTGACCGACGTGGCGCCGGCGATGCTGTTGTTCACATACCAGACATCGATCATGGAACCACCGGCCGTATCAACGGAGCGCGCGCCGCTGTCCTGGGTGTAAACGTTTCCTACGTTGTCTGTGATGGAACTGATGGTCGTCGATGTATTGACGCTCGGTCCCGCTTGAAAGCCAATGACGAGAAAGTGATTGCCCCCAGTCGCCGGGATCGTACAAACGGTGCCCGGAAACGAACCGGGCCCGCATGGTGTCATGTTCACCAAGCTGATTTGACCTTCCGCCTGGCCGCACAGCAGGACTAATCCGAATCCAAGAAGAGCCTGACTAACGAAGGCGCGTTGCGTGAGCAAACCCAGGCGGGATGCGACGCGGGGGACATGCGAGAAAGCCATGCTGACAATTACTTTTTCGATCGTAATCGAATCTGTGGGCGCAGTCAGCACAATTTCTCACCGGGACGGGTGTCGCCGACTGGGAAAATAGTTCCAATCCTACGGAACAGCCGCCTCGGCCTGGTTTGAGTAAGCGCTTTGGATATCGGTCGTGTTGACCGCGGTAGTCACGTAAAAATATGTCGAGCCCGGTAGGACGGTTGAGTCGACATAGCTCGTGCCCGGGACCAAGGCGGTGTTCAACTGCGTATAGGGTCCCCCGGACACCGTTCCACGAAAGACGTTGTAACCAGCTATGTCTGGCGACGTGCTGGCGACCCAGGAAAGAGTCACCGACGCGGGATCGATGGTTAGCGTAACAGAAGAGTTACCACCCGAGTAAGACGCAGTCAGCTGGACCTCGGTCGCGGCGGTGACCATGTTGGCCGTGACGGTAAAATTTGCTGAATCGGAACCCTGAGTTACGGTGACGGCGGGTGGAAAGCTGATGGCGTTGTTCGTGCCGGCGAGCGAAACCGAGGCTCCCCCTGACGGAGCCGGACCGCTGAGTTCGATGATGCCAGTGGCGGTCTGGCCGCTCGCGAACGAACCGGGACTGACGGAGAGGCTGGAGAGACTAAGCTGCGCCGGATTAACCGTCAAACCGGCTGTGGACCAAACTCCCGAATAGGACGCCGTCACGATCACCGAGCTCGATCCGGCGACTTCGTTGCCGGTAATCGGGAAGGTTGCGGAAGCGGAACCCTCGGGAATCAGAACGCTGGGCGGAACCCCCGCCGCAGGGCTCGAAGACGTCAGCGCGACCAGCACGCCTCCAGCACCGGCTGAACCGCCGCTGAGAGTAACGGTGCCCACGCTCGATTGTCCGCTCTCAATCAGAGTGGGTGACAAGGACGAGACGGAAAGCGTGGGCGGACTCGGATTGCCTGTGACACAGACGCCCGTCAGGGTGGCCGATTCAACGCGCCGGACCACCTGCCAGGAGCATACCCCGGCGCTCAAGATATCGGCAGTGCACTGCGACTCACCACGGAACATTTGAACTGCGTCCAGAACGTCCGCGATATTTACGACTCCATCGCCATTGAGGTCACATGGATTCGTCTGCGCGCTGAGGTTCACGGCCACTAGAAAGATGACAAACAAGCCCGCGGGAAGCGCCAACCCGCGCAGCGATCCCTGAAAACGTTTTGACAAACCTCGTTACCTCGACAAAAGATGCCCTTACGGCCCCGCTCTTTCTCTATGGGAATTAGGATAAAACCGAAATACAAAGCTGTGTTGCGGGCGGAAGCGTGTTTTCTCTGGGTGATACCGCCAGAGTTCTCACAAATTGGGAAACAGTCCGATTTCCGATTCCAATATCCCACCTTTCGGATATCGGTCCGCCACAAAAAACTCTCTAACTAATTGAAAATAAAGGGGGATAAACGGGCTGGAAAAATGGAGTCACAGTTGCAATAACGGGCTGAGCCACTCGTCGCTGACGTCCGTCACGCAGAGACCGATGGGACCCAAAGGGCGGTAGCGCGTCAAAAGAGTCCGACTCCGCGTGTATTACCGAACGAACTGTTGGTTAACTCGCCGAATCTTGCTAGACCCGAGGCAACTGAGGTATGTCGAACGTCTTCCCTAAGACTACTGCGGAACTCTCCGCATTCCGCTTGCATGTTAGTAATGGGAACCCCGGGTCGACGATCGAGTTTCTGACCCAGGAGAATTTTGTCAGGATGCTCGGTCTGGAGAGAAAGAGAGCCGAGAGGTCTGGGCGCCGCTTTGTCCTGATGCTTCTTCAAAGCAAACTGCTCAACAGTAGCGACGGTTTGAAGGGGCGCATGCTGACAGCGCTTCACGGGGCAATTCGCGATACAGATTTCATAGGCTGGTATGAAGAGCGCTCAGCCATTGGTATCGTATTCACCGAGATCGGCAACACGGAAGTAAAGAGTGTGTTCATGGCGCTCCGAACCAAAGTTACCAGCGCCTTGTGTGCCGGCTTGACGCCGGATGAAACAGACCGGATCAGCATGTCCATTCATCTTTTCCCTGATGGTTTCGAGGGGAGCGAGGAGAGCGGACCGGTTGACGAGTCCCTGTACCCGGATCTGATGCGCGATTCAAATATGGCCGCCAAGGTATCGAAAAGAGTTATCGATGTGGCGGGCAGCTTACTGGCTATGGTCGTTTTCTGCCCGGTCCTGGCCGCGATTGCGCTATCGATCAAGCTCACATCGAAAGGCCCCGTTGTGTTCCGTCAGCAAAGAGTTGGCGAGGACGGGCGGCAGTTTACTTTTCTCAAGTTCCGTTCGATGTACGAGGACAACGATCCTGCGATCCACAAAGAATACGTTCGTCGATTGATAGCGGGATCGCCCGCGGCGGAATTGGGGCAGGGTACCGTATTCAAGCTGACCAAAGACCACAGGATTACTCCGCTTGGAAAATTCCTGCGGAAAACGAGCCTTGACGAACTTCCCCAATTCGTGAACGTTCTGCGAGGCGAGATGTCGCTGGTTGGCCCGCGCCCGCCCGTGCCTTACGAGTACGAGTGCTACAAGGTATGGCACCGAAGCCGGCTGTTTGGGGTCAAACCCGGCCTGACGGGGCTATGGCAGGTAGAGGGGCGAAGCAGAGTCGGCTTTGACGACATGGTCCGCCTGGATCTTAAATATGCTCGGACCCGCTCCCTGTGGCTGGACATCAAAATTCTCTTCCGAACGCCCGCGGCCATTCTCAGCGGAGACGGCGCGTACTAGCAGAACCGTGCTTCGCCGTGCCCCCCGGGTGGCGGCTCCTCGGTAAGGATCATGATCAAAATTGGAGTCATCGGCTACGGGTATTGGGGTCCGCGGATTGTCAGGAACTTCCATGCCGCGGAGGGTTGCGAAGTCACTCTGGTGTGCGACAAGAGCCCTGAGGCGTTGTGCCGCGCGAAGAAAGCGTTCCCCGATGTGGGCGTGACGACGGAGCTTTCCGATGTTCTGTCTTCCCCGTTTATCGACGCCGTAGCCGTGATCACTCCGGTGCGCACCCACTTTGGCTTAGCCAAGGCCGCGCTCGAAAACGGCAAGCACGTCTTCGTGGAAAAGCCGTTCACGGCGACGGCAGACCAAGCTGAGGAGTTGATCGATCTTGCGGAGAGCAAGAACCTGCAGATCATGGTGGATCACACGTTTCTGTTCACCGGAGCTGTGCGGAAGATCCGGCAATTGATCTGTTCTGGAGCGCTGGGCAACCTCTACTATTACGATTCGACACGCGTAAATCTCGGGCTCTTTCAGCACGATGTCAACGTGATTTGGGACCTGGCTCCGCACGACTTATCGATTGTGGACCATCTGATCGACCGGAAGCCAGAAGCCGTGGCCGCCACAGGCCAAACGCACCTGAACGGGCTGGAGAACCTGGCATTCATCACGGTCTATTTCGGTGGCGGCATGATAGCCCACATCAACGTGAACTGGCTATCGCCGGTGAAGGTGAGAACGACCCTTATTGGCGCGGAAAAAAAGATGGTGGTTTGGAACGACCTGGAAGCGGACGAGAAGATAAAAATCTACGACAAAGGTGTTCAGGTAAACAACGGGAAGGGCATTCACGATTTGCTGGTCAGCTACCGGTCCGGCGATATGTGGGCGCCCAAGCTTGACCAGCCGGAAGCGCTAGCCGAGGAAACCAAGTACTTCGTCGAGTGCGTGGAAAAGAATGAGAGGCCGTTCAACGACGGTGTCTCCGGGCTCCGCGTGGTGAGGATACTCGAAGCGGCCGATCGATCTTTGAAAGCTCGCGGGGCGCCCGTCGAGGTATGAGCTTGTACCAGGCAATTGCTCCCGATGTGCGGCTGGGGGTTGAGGTGAAGCTGTCGAAGTTCATCAACCTTTATGGCTGCGAAGTGGGGGATTACACCAAGATCGGCGCGTTTGTTGAGATTCAGAAGAACGCGAAGATCGGGCGTCACTGCAAGATTTCGAGCCACACATTCATTTGTGAGGGCGTGACCATCGAGGACAACGTCTTCGTAGGTCACGGCGTCACGTTCATCAACGATAAGTACCCGAGAGCAACGAACAGCGCCGGGCAGTTGCAAACGGAAGAAGACTGGAAGGTGGAAGAAACGCTGGTGAAGGAAGGCGCTTCCATCGGGTCAGGCGCCACCATACTCGCCAACGTCGTGGTGGGTGAAGGCGCCATTGTAGGCGCCGGCAGCGTGGTGACAAAGAGTGTCCCTCCGGGCGCGACTGTAGCGGGGAACCCGGCGCGGGTATTGAAGATCAGCCAGGAGTCGGAAGACAAAAAATGAGTACTGCGGCAGGAATCCCATTTCTCGATTTGATTACGCCTCATGAGGATCTGCAGGAAGAACTTTGTGGCGTATTCCGGGACGCCCTCGGCTCGGCCGGCTTTATTGGCGGCCCAATGGTGGAGGATTTCGAGCGCGACTTTGCCACTTACTGCGAGGCGCGATATTGCGTCGGCGTGAGCAGCGGCACGGACGCACTGACTCTTTCGCTCATTGCCGCCGGGGTCGAGCCGGGGGCCATCGTGGTGACCGTCCCGAATACCTTTATTGCGACGTGCGAAGCGATTTCCCAGGCCGGCGCGCGGCCGGATTTCGTGGATGTGGATGAGCGCACTTCGAATATGGACACCGAGAAGCTGCGCGACTATCTGGAACGAGACTGCTTCTTCGACCCTCGGCGGCGTAAGCTGATCAAGCGGCGGACGGGTATGCCCGTCTCGGCAATTGTTCCGGTCCATCTTTATGGGCAGATGGCCGACATGGATGTAATCCTGGAACTGGCTGAGCGCTACGGGCTGGTGGTGATTGAGGATGCCTGCCAGGCGCATGGCGCGGAGTACTATTCGCAGAGGGAAGGATGCTGGAAGAAAGCCGGCTCAATGGGAATGGCGTCCGCCTTTAGTTTCTATCCGGGGAAGAATCTGGGGGCTTGCGGCGAAGCCGGTGCGATCACGACAAATCAGGAAGAGCTGGCGCGCAAGGTTCGCATGTTACGCGATCACGGGCAAAGCAAGAAATACCATCACGAGATCGAGGGATACAACAGCCGCCTGGATGCAATTCAAGCCGGCATCCTGCAGGTGAAGTTGAGGCGCCTTCCGTTATGGACGGAACAACGCCGCGCGATTGCCTCACGGTACCGGGAGGGGTTGGAGTTCGTCTCGCACGCGGTTGGGCTTCCCGACGAGCCGGCGTGGGCCAGGCCGGTTCACCACCTTTACGTGGTGCGCGTGGGGGACCGTTCGGAATTTATGAACCACATGGCTTTAGAAAACATCGGGACGGGAATTCATTATCCGATTCCGCTGCATCTTCAGAAGGCTTACGCGCACATGGGTTTCCGGAATGGTCAGTTTCCGGTGTCGGAGAAGCTGGCTCAGGAAATCGTATCGCTGCCGATGTATCCGCAACTGGCGGCGGCGCGACAGGAAGAAGTGATCGGGCAGGTTTTGGCTTTCGTCGCGGACCGCGATCCTCTCTATAACCGCATGGTTCCATTGGCGATGGCGGCTGCCCGATAATCCCGCTCCTGTTCCATGACTTCCTGCGATGTAGCAATCATCGGCGCCGGCCCGTACGGCCTATCCGCCACTGCGCACCTCAGTGCGATCAAAGGCTTGGAAGTCCGCACTTTTGGCGAACCCATGTCTTTCTGGGACCGCAACATGCCGACAGGGATGCTGCTGCGCTCGAACTGGACCGCCACAACGATTGCGCACCCTGAAAAGCGTCTGTCACTCGATTCATTCCGAGATGAGACCGGCAACGCTTTCGCCGCACCGGTGTCCCTGGAGCGCTTCGTTCAGTACGGGCTTTGGTATCAACGCCAGGCAGTACCGGGTCTCGATCGGCGGAAGATCGAAAGAATCGATTCCTCATCCGGAGGTTTTCGGCTTAATTTGGGGGACGGCGAGGTTGTCAAAGCGCGGCGGGTTGTAATCGCCGCGGGGATTGCCTCGTTTGCATGGCGTCCGCCGGAGTTTCAAAACCTTGCGAGTGGCATGACTTCCCATACTTCCGAGCATTGCGACCTCAGTGGTTTTTCCGGGAAGCAGGTGTTGGTGGTCGGCGGAGGGCAAAGCGCTCTGGAATCAGCCGCCTTGCTGCATGAAGGAGGGGCGGAGGTGGAGATCGTCTCGCGGTCGGCCAGCGTCCACTGGCTTCAGGGTTCGCTATCCAAAACTCTCCATCACAAAATGGGCAGATTGACGTCCCGCATGCTCTACGCGCCTACGGACGTTGGACCCGCGTGCATCAGTCAACTGGTAGCGCGACCCGACATGCTCCGGCGGCTTCCGCGATCGATTCAGGATCGTATACGCCTCCGCTCCGTGCGTCCGGCCGGCGCGCGGTGGCTGGTTAGCCGGCTGAGGAAGGTACCGATACAGTTTGGACGATCCGTCGTGTCCGCCGTGGCGGATGGCGACCGTGTAAAGGTTCGTGTTGACGATGGAACCGAGCGAACCGTTCAGCACGTGTTTTTGGGGACGGGGTACAGGGTGGATATTGCGAAGTACAGGTTTCTCTCCCCAGGGTTGCAAGAGTCGATCAAATGCTACAAGGGGTATCCGCAGCTCGAACACGGTCTTGAAACGTCGGTGCCGGGACTTCATATTCTCGGCGCTCCCGCCGCCTGGAGTTTCGGTCCGCTCATGCAATTTGTGTCCGGGACGCATTATGCCTGCCAAGAGCTCAAGCGCCGCATAGTGAGGTGACTTTATCCTCAACGGCAAGAGAGACGTAGGCGTAGGCGCAATCGTCATCGGCGGCGATCACCATGGTCTGGGCATCATTCGCAGCCTGGGGCGGCATGGAGTTCCCATCTGCGTCATCGACGATGAGCATTCCATTGCGCGTTTCTCGCGCTATACGACGCATGCAGTGCAAGTCCGAAGCTTGCGCGAGGAACGGGAGACGGTTCAGAGTGTTTTGGACATCGGCCGCCGCCTGAGCCTTGACGGTTGGGTTCTCTACCCGACTCGCGACGAAACCGTCGCGGCGATCGCACGCAACCGGCCGGAACTGGCGAGCGTTTTCCGCGTACCGACACCCGCCTGGGAAACCGTTCGCTGGATCTGGGACAAGCGGAACACCTATTGTCTTGCCAGTCGCCTTGGCATCCCCACGCCGCAAACCTGGTATCCGCAGTGCGTCGCGGACCTGAAGGATATTACGGCGCCTCCGCCTTTCGCTGTAAAACCGGCGATCAAAGAGCATTTCTTTTACGCCACTAAAGCCAAAGCCTGGCGCGCGAACAGCCATGCCCAGCTTGGCGAGCTTTACGTAAAGGCCTCGCAGCAGGCTGGACAGGGCGAAATCATGATTCAGGATCTGATTCCAGGCGACGGGCGACACCAATACGCCTACTGCGCGTTCTTTAAGGACGGGAACGCGGCTGGAAGTATGGTGGTTCGCCGAACGCGACAGCATCCACCCGAGTTTGGACGGGCCAGTACGTTCGTCGAGACGATCGACCTGCCTGAATTGGAAGCGTTGTCCGAGAAATTCCTGCGTGCAATCGACTACTACGGTTTAGTGGAATTAGAATATAAGCTGGACCCCCGGGACGGCCAGTTTAAATTGCTGGATGTAAACGGCCGCACGTGGGGCTACCATACCCTCGGCTGTCGAGCGGGTGTCGATTTTTCTTACCTCGAATATGCCGACCAGGTTGGCGAAGCGATGGCGCCGTGTAAAGCGAGAGCCGGAGTGAGCTGGATTCGATTAGTGACGGATGTGCCCACGAGCGTCCTGGAAATTATCGGAGGGCGCCAGGACTGGCGAACCTACGTGCGCTCCCTTCGGGACTGCTCGGTCGAGTCGGTCGCGAGCAGGGAGGATCCCCTTCCGGCTATCGCGGAGTTCGCGTTCATCCCTTATTTGTCCGCGAAGCGGGGTTTGTGATGGTAGCAGAATCGAGGAATTACTAAGTTGCCGGAAGCTGAACCGCAAACGAATCTAAACGAAACGATTGAAGGCATCTTCCGTCTGATCAAGCGAAGGCGGTGGTGGATCGTCTTTCCCGCCTGCGTTGTAGCTCTCGGGACCATCGCGGTACTTTCGGGTTTGCCAAATCGCTACAACTCCGAAGCAACGCTGTTGGTGGTGCAACAGCAAGTGCCCGAAAGATATGTGGTTCCGACGAACTCCAGCGGCCTTGCGGAAGAACTTCAGGCAATGACTCAGGAGGTGCTGTCGCGAACGCGGTTACTGGGGATCATCGACGAATTCCATCTTTTCACAAAAGAATCGAAGCGCATGGCGCCTGAAGAAGTCATCGACTTGATGCGTAAGAACATCGATATCAAGCCCATCAACGAAGTGCCGGAACGGAAGGACTTCAACGCCTTCAAGATCTCATTTACTACGGATAGCCCTCGTCTGGCCCAGGCCGTGACAAGCAAATTGACATCGTTGTTCATTCAAGAGAATCTCAAAACCCGCGAAGACCAGGCCGCTAACACCACCAACTTCCTGGAAGCTCAACTGGAGACAGTGAGAACCAAACTCAATGAACAGGAACAGCGTCTCCGTGAATTCAAGATGCAACATTTGGGTGAACTGCCGGAGCAGCAGGCGGGCAATCTGGCGATATTGTCGGGGCTGCAAACCCAGCTGCAGAACACCATGGCCGGGCTAAGCCGTGCACAACAGCAGAAGGTTTATCTGGAATCGCTGCTGAGCGGGTATCGCGGTCTAGCCGCGCGCGGTTCTGCTTTGCCGGGCGTTCCGGGCGCCCACGCGGCCACGCCTCTTGACAATGCGCAAAAAGAGCTTGATCGCCTCGAGTCCCAAAAGGATCTGCTGCTTGGGCGTTACACGCCGGAGCATCCGGACGTAGTGGAAGTGGAGAGCGAGATCCGGAAACAGGAGGCTACGGTTGCGCGTCTGAAATCCTCGCAGGCCGCTAAGCCTGAGAGCGCCGCCGAGAGTCAAAAGGGAGCTGCGCCCGCTTCCGCAAACTCCGAGGACGACGCGACGATCGCCCAGGTGAAGAGCCAGTTGGAGGCAAACAGGCTGGAGATGGAGAACCTTGCAAGCGATGAGAAGCGTTTGAAGGCGAGTGTTTCGGACTACCAGAACCGGCTGAATTCGACACCCGTTCGCGAGCAGGAGCTGGCTGAAGTGAATCGCAACTACGACTTGCTGAAAGCGAATTATGCCGACCTGTTGAACAAAGAGCAACAGTCGCAACTCGCTACGAGTTTGGAAAAACAGCAGGGAGGGCAACAGTTCCGTCTGGTTGACCCACCGAGTTTACCTACGTTACCTTCGAGCCCGAAGCGTCTGAAAATCAGTTTAGGAGGGCTAGGTGCTGGATTGGCTTTGGGGCTGGCTCTCGCGTTTCTGGTGGACCTTACGGACCGTTCCTTCCATACTGAGAAAGATCTAACAAAGAGTTTCGCGCTACCCTTGGTGTTGTGTGTTCCGCTGATTCGTACGAAGCGGGAAGACCGTAGGCTGGTGGTTCGCCGGACGTGCGAGTGGGCGCTGGGATGCGTGCTGGCGATCGCGGTGTTCGCAGCGGAGTTTTATGTCTACCGGGTTGGCTAGGCTCAGGCCAGCCAGCGCTATGAGTCAGAAGTTTGGTGTTTTTCCATTGCGAGAACCTAATGAAGCTTTATTGCGATCTCCGGCGGCTCTCGAGCCGGCCTTCAAAGATATAGAGGTCGAGCAGGTTGAGGTCCTGCCGGAGAGCAGGATTGTTTTCCATAACGAGCCGCGCAGCCCAGGCGCCGATCGTTTCCGGTATCTTCGCATGCGTCTCCGGGAACTGTGGGACGCGGGAAAACTGAGAAGTTTGCTGATTACGAGCCCGCTGCCTCAGGACGGAAAATCCACAATTGCTCTCAATCTGGCCACCGCTCTGGCGGAGCACGGAAAGCGCACGGTCCTCTTAATCGAGGCGGATCTTCACCACCCCACGCTGACATCGCAATTGCGGCTCGGTGTACGGGACGGATTGGCGGAATGCCTTGAAGAAGGATTAAACCCGCTTTCGTGCGTCAGGCGTCTGGACCCCCTGGGGTGGTATTTATTGCCCTCGGGCAGGACGGAGAAAAACCCCACCGATCTGCTGCATCCGAGTGCGATTGCCAATGTCATGTCGAAGCTTTCACCGCACTTCGATTGGATTCTCTTCGATGCGCCGCCGCTCGGCCCCCTTACAGACTCGATATCTTTGTCCCGTTTTGCCGATGCGAGCCTCGTAGTGGTGCGCGCCGGGGCCACGCCTCGTGAAGCGGTTGAGGACGCCTTCAAGCAGCTCGGCCCTAAGCATGTCCTGGGAGTGGTCCTCAACGGCATGGAAGGGCTGGATAAGCTCTATTCCAAATATCACGCTTACTATGGAAAATCGTCCAAGTAAACGCGCTAGAAATCTTTTTTTCTTGTCGATTCTAGGTGTAGTATTCCTTCTCTGCCGGCGAACGATAGGCCTTGTTGTAAAGCTTTCGTTGAGCGACGAACGATATTCCTACATCATTCTCATACCGATCATCAGCGCCGGGATCATTGTTTGGAAGAGGGAAACAATTTTTTGCAATGTGCGCGTTTGCCTCGGGTGGGGTGTTCCTGCGCTTCTACTTGGAGCTGTCTTGTATCTGTTCGAGGGTTCCGGGATTTCTGTTGCCGTTGAAACGTTCGCGATCGTTCTGATGCTGGTGGGTGGATTTGTCCTTTGTTTTGGAACCCAATGCGCACGAGAGGCCATGTTCCCCCTCCTGTTTCTGCTCCTGGCGATTCCAGTTCCCGCATCCCTTCTTGCGGAAGCGGTTGCCGGCCTTCAGGAGGGTTCCGCGCAGACGACCGCCGTGCTGTTCCATATCCTGGGAGTGCCGGTTGTCCGGCACGGCATGAGGTTCTCGCTCCCTGGCGTTGACATCGAAGTTGCCGAGCAATGCAGCGGGATACGATCAAGTCTCTCTTTGTTCATTTCTGGTCTCGTGGCCAGTTATCTGCTGCTTCACGCCGCGGGTAACAGGATTCTGTTCAGCCTGATTACCATCCCGGTTGCGATCTTCAAGAACGGCGTGCGGATTGTAGCTTTATCCTGGCTGGGAGTATATGTGAATCAAGGCTTTCTGCATGGCAGACTTCACCAGTACGGCGGCTTGCCGGTCTCTCTTCTGGCGCTGGGGATTCTGGGTCCGGTGGTGCTCGGGCTGAGAAGGCTAGAAGGTCACCGTCAGGGTCATGCACGAACAGAGACCCCGAGAGCCATGGAAGTCTCGAATCTCGCTTGATCCCTACGGTCTGTTAAATGCCCCTCGCACTCAACGGCGCGCAGCGATGCGATGTCCGAACCGCCATCCAGGTGGCTCTGATCAACAACATGCCAGATTCGGTTCTTGTAGATACCGAGTCACAGTTTATCGATCTTCTCAGCGCGGCATCTGGAGACATTCCAGTGCGCATCAGCCTCTTCTCGCTGCCTGGCATTTCGCGGTGCGAGCGGGCACAAAACCGGATCGCGAGTGTCTACTGCGGGCTGGACTCCCTTTGGAACGGCAGGTTCGATGCAGTGATCGTCACCGGAACTGAACCGCGCCACGCCGATTTGCGGCAGGAGCCTTATTGGTCGTCGCTGGTGGATGTGCTGAATTGGGCACAGGAGAATACGGTGTCGACGATTCTGTCCTGTCTCGCCGCACACGCCAGCGTCCTTCATAGCGAAGGCATTGCACGAGAACCGCTTTCCAGGAAGCAATTCGGTGTATTTTCGTTTAAGAGAGCGAACAACCACCGGCTGATGCGCGGTATTGGGGAAGTGGTGGAAGTTCCGCATTCCCGCTGGAACGAAGTGCCCGCGCGGGCGTTGACATCATGCGGTTACACGCTCCTCACCGAATCGGCCGATGCCGGTGCGGATCTCTTCGTAAAACAGAAACGAAAGAGCCTTTTTGTTCACTTCCAAGGTCATCCCGAATATCGAAACGACACGCTTTTCAAGGAATACCAGAGGGATGTTCGAAGATTCTTGAAAGGCGTCGGAGACACCTATCCCGGTGAGCCCGAAGGATACTTCGATGCGGCGGCCGGTGCAGCGTTGAGAGCGTTTCGCGCCCATGCGATGACTCATCGCTCCGAGCAGGCGATGACTGAATTTCCCGCTAGCGCTGTTGCTGGGGGCGTGCTGAATACCTGGCGCTCGACGGCCCAGGATATTTATCGCAACTGGCTGCTTTATGTGGCGTCAAGGGGAAGCGAAGACCGAGTCCGCTCGGCAGTTTCCGCACGCGGACTCATAGGAATGAAATCTTGAATCATCTTTTTTCCAAGCTCCGCGGGAGATCGTTGCGCTGGACGCTCCTGCTTCCCGCGCTTGCGCTGCTGACCTCTTGTTCGACCGATCCGGCTCACGAGAAGGTCAAGTATTTGCAAAGTGGCGATCGCTATCTTAACGCGGGTAAGTTTTCGGAGGCGGCGATTCAGTTTCAAAACGCTGTGGAACTGGACCCGCGATTCGCGGACGCCTACTATGGCCTGGCTCAAGCTCATCTTAAGACTGGAAATGTTGACGCGGCTTTCCGGGAACTGGTCCAGGCAACCGCCCTGAATCCGAGCAACGTAAGTGCGCAACTGGAGCTGGGGCGCTTGCAAATTGCGCGCCGCCAATATGCGGACGCGGAAGCCACCGCGCGCCGCGTGATATCCAGTTCAAGAAACACTCCCGCTGAAAATGCATCGGCCCACATGCTGCTGGGCGAGGTATTTCAGGGTACGCAAAAGCTTGACCTCGCGGTGCAAGAGCTACAGGCGGCGGTTTCTTTGGACCCACGGCGCTTTGAGAGCTACGCGGCTCTGGGAGCTGTGGAACTGCAGGCGGGGAAGACTCAAGATGCCGAAGCTGCGTACCGCCGCGCCCTCGCTATCGATCCGAAATCTCCTGCTGCCCACATCTCCCTGGGGGAATTCTATTTTTCCCAAAACAGGCTGGCTGAAGCCGAGGTGGAGATCGGCGCGGCATGCAGGCTGGAGCCTCAGGCAGTGGCGCCTCGATTGATGCTCGGGCGGATCTATACGCTTACCGGAAGGCTTGATGAGGCTGAACGATTATACGGTGGACTTAAGGATCTCGCTCCTGACGATGCGGCAGCGTATGAAGCTCTGGGGTTTTTCTATTTATCCGAGGGTCAAACGGAGAAAGCAGAGGCCGAATTTGCGGCGACCCTGAAGGCTCATCCAAAAGACACCTTGGTGAAGGGTCGGCTCGTTGAGACTCTGATCGATCTCAATCGCCGGGACGAGGCGCTGACCCTCAATCGTGAAATTCTATCGACCAACCCAGGCGACCCGCACGCATTGGTCTCGGAGGGGCGGCTGCTGATTCGCGATGGAAAGTATCAGCAAGCCGGCGACTCACTTCAAAAGGCGACGGTGAACGATCCCAATTCGCCCGCGGCATTCTATTATCTTGGTGTTACGCAAAAGGAGCTCGGGAACCTGAGCCTGGCCCGCAGCTCGTTTGATCGCGCACTGAAGCTCAACCCAAATTTCCGGGACGCGGAGACCGCCCTGGCATCGCTCGAAGTCAAGGCGCACGACTATGACCAAGCGCTGGTCCACGTCCGGAATTCCGTAACTGAGAGCCCGGAATCTCCGTCCGCGTATTTGGTCGAAGCGGAAGCGCTTCTCGGTAAGGGAGACGTCAGCCAAGGTGAAGCCAGGCTTCAGGACGCTTTGCGCTTGGATCCGGTATCGTTACCCTCGCTGGCGGTTCTGGTGAAGTTGTACGCCAAACAGGGGCGCTCACCCGAGGCTATTCACCGGCTCCGCGATTTACTAATCCAATTCCCGCAGAATGCGGGTCTTCACCTGTTATTGGGCGTGGCGTATTTCAGTGTGAAAGATATCGATCACGCAGAAGCCAGCGTTAAGCAGGCAATCGCTTTGAACGCAAAGACACTGGACGCCTATACATTGCTGGCGGACATAGACCTGGCGCGAGGCGACACGGAGAGCGGCAAGCACCATCTGCAACAGGCGATTGACGCGAATCCACGAGTTGTCTCGAACTACATGGCGCTCGTCACCGAATTCGAGAAGGAAGGCAAGTGGGAGGAAGCTACCAGGCTTTGCGAGCGTGCCCGTAACGTGGATCCTGCTTCTCCAATGATCGCGAATGAACTCGTGTACCTTTATCTCGATCATGGTGGCGACGTGAACGCTGCGATGTCGCTGGCGCAGATAGTGAGGCGGCAAGCGCCTGACGCCCCCTCCGGGTACGATGCGATGGGGTGGGCTTACTATAAGCTCGGCTCCTTCGGGCCCGCTATCGGGCAGTTGAAGGAATCCGTCGAGAAAGTGCCCGCCAATCCTATGTTTCGCTATCACCTGGGAATGGCTTACAGGGCTTCAGGCCAAGTGGACTTAGCCCGGCAGCAGATGCGCAAAATTCTCCAACAGTATCCGGATTCTCCCAACGCAGCTGGTGTCAAGCTGGCATTGCAACAGATGTCGAGCCGGAATTGAGGCTCTTATTCGGGCTTTACCCAGGCGCCTTCCAACTGCACGGCGACGGAACGTTTCAGAAGAGTTACTGAAACCACGATGCGATAGTCGTCCTTGAAGCCGACTAAGATACCTTCCACTCCGGATAGCGGGCCTTTGTGGATTCTGATTTTTTGCCCCACGTGAAGGAACGGCCAAGGCTGCACTGTCAACCTGGTTTCGATAATGGTTCGAATCGCGGTAAGTTCTTCCTCTGGGATGGCTTCGGGGCGCTTCGCAGCTCCAACCAAACTGACTACGCCTGGGACTTTGAGTAAGGGTAATCGGAACTTTGGGTCAATCCTGCAGAACGTGTAACCCGGGAAAAGAGGGACCTCGGTTTCCTTGACGCGGTCGGTCCAGGCACGCCGTTGGCGGTAAGTGGGAAGAAAGGTCTCGTAACCCATGCCGGAGAGGCTAGTGCATACTTTCTGCTCGAAGTTCGAACGCACCCGCACCGCGAACCAAGGAAGAGTGTTGTTACTGGCTGGATGCAAGACCTTTCCTCCTTTCGCTCAGTAAAGCAAGTGTTTGTATGACGCCACTCGGTTCAAGTATACAGAATAACGATCACGGAATGGAGTCGATTCAAATATGGATGGGACACAAAGTGCCGGAATGTTGGCGCCGTTTCTTCCCCTCGGCTACGGAGCTGGACTGGATCGCCGTGGTGGCTCCGAGTGCAATTCATGCGTTCGGGTCTTGTTTGCTCACTAACGGTTATCGCATGGGCATTGATGTCTGTTCGTACGCGCTACCAGATGGAACGTGGATGTTTCTTGGTCCAACCTCTCTTGGCCCAACCAAGGAAGCGCCTGTAGCACAGGATGCCAATGTAGGTGCCTAACGTATTTGTGATCAGATCCGTCGTTCCGGAATCCCGTGTGGGTAAGTAGGCCTGCAGAACCTCAATCGTGAGGCTCACCAGGAAACCCACGACGAGCGTGACAAGTAGAGCTCTTTTGGCGGGCCAGACTGCAATGAGACACGCGTAAAAGCAGACGCCGGTGGGGATGAAACCGACAATGTTTTTCAGATTTCCTGCCCAATAGGACCTGGAGAAATCGAATTCCTCCCAGAGAGGGCGCAGAAAGACTTCATCCACGACTGTGTATGTTTTGGGAATATAGAGCTCGGCGTTTGCCGCGGCATGGTTGTGAATTGCATTTCCGGACTTCTCGTCGAAAAGATATAACGCGATTTCCCCCGCATTGCGCGTGTTGAGGCTTGACTGGAAATGCGACAACGCCTCGGCGGCATTGAGTTCCCGGTCGTAGATCGCGAGGCCGAGGATATCCCCGCGAAAGCTGTGCGTTCCCCCGACGGAATCACCTACAACCAACCAGCCCGTGAAGACGCCGTCTGGTATCCGAAACCCCGGCGGCGCCGCCGCAGCAAAGACACCGTCGCGGTAAACAGTTACTCCCCGAGCGCCGTACGTTAGGGTGATCAAGACCGGCTTGCCGCCGCGCAACGAAGGTCCGAAAGCATCATTGACATAGAAGTGCGACCTGCCGCCAGCTGCCTCGTAGCTTGGTTCAAGATCTTCCAGTGACTGGCGCACTTCGAAGGCAGCGCGCTTGTCCGGCCGATAGAGCGTCAGGAGTGTTGAGCCAGTCCATCGCCTGGGCTGTGCCCAGATTTCTACGCTGGCGGTTGCACTTGCCGTTTGCAACGGACCTCTACTGAGAACCGTTCCGTGCTTGCCAAACGCGAGACCGTTGGCGCCCTTCAACCAGGTGACTTCGTTGTCCGGCGCATGGAATGGCCATAGGCCCAAGGTCAGCGTAATGCACAAGACCGCGAAACACAGAACGGGTAAAAGCTTCATGGTGATCCGGACGGGAACCTTCTCATGTTACGTGACGCAGACTTAGTAAGTGTCGATCAGGAACACCTGATCCACCCATTGCACCATCCCAGCGACCACACGGAACCCATCATCTATGTAAGAGGATGCGGCGCTACGGTCGAGGATGTGAATGGGCATCGGTACACTGATGGCCTCTCCGGACTCTGGAATGTGAACGTGGGCCACGGCCGTGCTGAGCTGGCTGAAGCCGCCGCCGCGCAGATGAAGGAGTTGGCCTTCTTCTCGGCCTACGTGGGTTCGTCGAATATCCCGGCGATTCAACTGGCGGAGAGGCTGATCGACCTAACCAACGATGAGATGCAGGCTGTTTTCTTTGCCCCAAGCGGCGCAGAAGCCAACGAGGCGGCATTCAAGACGGCGCGGTTTTATTGGAAGGCGGCGGGTAAGCCCGAGAAAGTGAAGGTAGTGGCGCGCCAGGAGGCGTACCACGGGGTGACTCTGCAATCCATGAGCGCCACCAAAATGGGCGCGTACTGGAAGATGTTCGAGCCCCGGGTTCCGGGCTTCGTTCATACCCAGACATGCTACCCATACCGGTTCCAGGGAGCGAGGGCGGGCGAGACCATCGGTCAGGCGGCGGCGCGGGAACTCGAAGAAACGATCATTCGAGAAGGACCCGATACGGTGGCGGCTTTCATCGGCGAGCCCATTCATGGAACCGGCGGCGTGATCTATCCGACCGACGACTACTGGCCGCTGGTGCGCGAGGTGTGCTCACGTCACAAGGTATTGCTGATCGCCGATGAAATTGTTTGCGGATTCGGGCGCACCGGAAAATGGTTTGGGCTGCATCACTGGAAGGTGAAACCTGACATCGTCGCGTTCGCGAAGGGCGTCACATCCGGATACCTTCCGCTGGGCGGGATGATGGTGACAAAGATGGTCAAGGAGGCGATGGATTCCGTGTCGCCCGCCGACCGCTGGATGCATGGCGGTACTTATTCGGCGCATCCGACCTGCTGTGCAGTTGCGCTCAAGAACCTGGAAATCATAGAGCGCGAGGGGCTCTGCGAGAGGGCGGAGAAGATGGGAGCGCGGCTTCATTCCGGGCTGATGGAGGCCTTCGCGAATCATCCAAATGCAGGGGATGTGCGCGGCGGCAAGGGACTGCTGGCGGCGGTGGAGTTTGTGGAGGACCGGGCGACAAAACAGAACTTTTCGGGCGACCTGAAGGTGGGCCCGCGCCTGTACGCGGATATGAAGAAACGCGGTGTTGTGACGCGCGTGCGGCCCACGGCGGGAACACATCCGGCGACCGGCGATATCTTGTTTCTGGCACCTCCGCTGGTGGTGACCGAGGATGAGGTCGACCGGTTAGTCAGCGTGGCGAGCGATGCTGTGAAGGCCGTTCTCAATTCGCGGTAAGCGAGCGATTGGAGGGTTTTCGGGCGTGGTGGGTGGCGGAGCGGTTTTGAGCGACGCTGAATTTGGGTTAGGCAGCGGCTTTTTGGTCCTCCAGGGAGGGTGCGGCGGTCTGATTTTGTGTGTTTTCCCCGACAGGCTGTGGGACGTTTGCTGTCGCGACGGCGGTTGCGAATTGAGGTGTTGGAACGAACCCAGATTCGGTGTCAGATTTCGGTTCGTGGGCTTCAGGGAGAACCTCTTCCTGGGGCGGTTCTTTTTGCAGTTCCTTCAGTAATTTCAATGTTTTAGCGATGGCGTTTTGCAGCCGGTGCTCGTGACGGCTGAAGGATTCCAGAGCGCGAGTTTCGACGGTGATGGCTTTGTAGGGAATTTGCTGGGAGCCGTCGGCATCGATGAGAGCCGAGACGCTCGCGGTCTGGACGGCGACGAGACGACGGATGCGGCGGAGGCACCAAACGTTGTCGCTGAGGATTTTGACGAGGTCGGCCTGGACGGGGTCCCGGGGTTTTAGGGAGACCGCGTAGGATTCGGCGTGGGCGCGATATTCTTCCGGATCTTCGTTGGGAAGAAGCGCGGTTGCGGAGTAGAGTCCGGTTTTGAGGGCGTTCTGGGAGGAGCGGGCTTTCCCTGCAGGGGTGCGTGGGCCAGAGCTTTTTTGGGCGTTGGTTCGGTTTCGTTCGTTAATTGGGTTCATGTTTTCTCCTCGAGTTTTGGGCAAGGAGGCGGCGCTCCCTGCTGATTTCACCGTAGCAGTGGAATTGTCGGCTGGGAGGGGTGGTTTTTCGCAAGTTGTTGAGTGCTTGGGAGATTGAGGTACGGAGTGATTGTGTTCGGCGAAAATCTGGTATATACCTATAAGCCACGGATGAATCGGATTGAGGGCGTGCGTCTATTGAGCAGGATTCGCCGCTGGAGCCGCGTGCCCGCGCTCTTGCCGCTGTGTTTCGCGACGGTTGCCGTGAGCGCGCTATCGAGCTTTGATGGCGCGAATGGGGCAAACCCTTCTGGCGCGCTTTTTCAGGGCGCGAATGGGGATCTGTACGGAACAACCAGGTACGGCGGGGCGAGCGGCGTCGGCGCGTCCTCCGGGACGATTTTCATCGCTTCCATTTCGAACTAAAGGCTCCGCCATTTGAATGCGCTCGTTCTGCCAGCGCTACAACCTTCCCGGCGTACACCCGAAAGTCACCTTAAACGCCGCAATAAACGCGCTCACGCTGGCATAGCCCGTATCCAGCGCCGCATCCGTCACCGACTTCCCTTCCGACAGCAAACGCACCGAATCCAGCATTCGCACCTTCTGACGCCACAGCCCAAAGCTCATCCCGGTTTCCGACCGGAACAATCGCTCCATGGTTCGACGGCTCGCGCCGCAGCGCCGTGAAAGCCCGTCCAGTCTCTCGTCGTCCCCCGGATTCAACAGCACTCGCTCGGCCACCGCGAGCGCGCGAGAATCCACGGGAAGGGGCAGCATCATCGGCTCTACCGCCGCGGCCCGCATCTCGTCCAGCAAAACAGCGAGCAACCGCCGGTCCTCGTCCACGCGCGAATCCAAAGCCGGCAGCGAAATAATTCGCAAAATCAACTCGCGCAGAAGCGGCGTCACCGAGAGCACGCGGCACTCGTCGTCTCCCAAAAGCCGCGTCTCTGCCAGTCCCACCGGAAACGCCAGCGACCGCATCGCTACCTCGCCCCACATCCGGATCGAGTGGCTGCAACCGGCCGGAATGAACACGGCTTTGCCCGGCGGAATCATCCAGGAGAGCCGCCCCGCATGCACCGTCATCGCGCCTGAACTGGCGTAAAGAAGCTGATGCCATGCGTGCCGGTGCAGTTCAATTACAGACCGGCTGCTGTAATTCCACGCCATCGACCGCACAGCCAGAAATGCCTCGTCCTCCACGGTCAGCCTTTGGCGCGTTTGCGACATTTCTTGTCACTTTAGCGCAAGCGGGACACCGACGTGTCCCCATATACTTGCCGGTATGCCTAACAACCTGAAGAGTTTTGGAATCACCGCCGATGATGTCACCCGCGCCCGCCGTTTCTACGAACAGGTATTTGGCTGGCGATTCGAGCCGTGGGGACCGCCAGACTTCTACCTCATTCACACCGGCGACCAAAAAGATCCCGGCGTCCAGGGCCTGCTGCACGCGCGGCGCGATCCGGTCAACGGCACGGGGATGACCGGTTTCGAATGCACCATCGGCGTCGACTCCATTGACCCCATCATCGCGGCCATCGAATCCGCCGGCGGCAAGATCACCATGGCCAAGTTCCACATCCCCACCGTCGGAACGGGGGTCTACTTCAACGACACCGAAGGCAATTTCGTGGGTGCGATGCAATACGATAAGTAGAATCGGTGAGCTCACGTCCGTGGTGACGGAACCGCAGCCGTTAACAGTGCCCCGACAGCCATAATTGCCGCCGCCGATCCAAACGCGGCTGAGGGCGAAACCGCCGTCCATACCGTTCCCACCAGCGCGCTTGCCACCAGATCGCCCGTGCCATTCACCGCGCCCAGCATGCCGAAACCGGTTCCACGCGTTTCCGGCGTGAGGAACTCTGGCGGGACCGAACCTTCGAGCGTATCCTGCGCGGCCGCGAAGGTCCCGCTGAGCGTGAACAGGAGAACCAGGGCGGGAAAACCGCCTTCTGCTTTCGCGAACAGCGCGCTGGCTAGGGCCGCCGTCGCAACTCCCATGGCGAATCCGGCGGCCAGAATGCGCGTTTTGGCGCGCGCATCACTGAGCGCGCCAATGGGATAGGAAGCCGCGGCGTAGACCACGTTACGAAGTACATACAGCAGGGCTGCGAATTGCGCAGCCGCAACCGCTCCGTATCGAGGGCGAAGCAGCGTCGCCGCGGCCAGCACCAGAAGGGTCGGCGAGAAATCGCCTAGCCCGAAGATGCCGATCCCCGCGAGAAACCGCAGATATGCCCGGGGCAAGGACACAACAGCGCCCCAGAGACCTGGCTTCGCAACCGGGCTCTTCCGCGCCTCACGCACCATCAGAGCGAATGCCACCGGCGCGGCGAGTCCGGGAACCAGCGACAGCACGAAGAGAAGACGGAAGGAGTGGTCGGGTGGCTGGTGGGGCAGAATCGCGATGAGTCCAGCGCCGGCGAGCGGACCGACGATGGCCCCCAGCGTATCGCCCGCGCGATGGAAACCAAAGGCCTTGCCGCGCGCGGCCTGGTCAACCGATTCCGACAGCATCGCGTCGCGCAAAGATCCGCGCATTCCTTTGCCAAACCAACTCACCATCCGGCCCAGGAGCAGGATGGGCCAGGAGTGCGCGATCGAGAATAGCGAGAGCCCGGTTCCGGTGAAGAAATAGCCCGCCACCACCAGGCGCTTGCGGTGGCCGATGCGATCCGAATACCAGCCGGCGGCGAGTTTGAGGAAACTCGAAAACGCGTCGGACGCGCCTTCGATCCATCCCAGGGCCGCCGCCGTGACTCCGATGAGCGGGAGGAAGCCGGGAAGAATGGCCAGCACCATTTCGTGGCAGGCGTCGGACAGGAAACTGGTGACCGTCATTCCGATCACATTGCGATTCAACCAGTCCGGACGGGCCATGTCCAAATGCTACATTGGAACTTCTCGATCAGGTCAAAGTAATCCATGCATAACGTTGTCATTGTCGGTTCGGGCTGCGCCGGTAACACCGCGGCCGTCTACGCGGCGCGCGCCAATCTGAAGCCGCTGGTGGTGTCGGGCTACGACGCCGGCGGCCAGCTCTCGATCACTTCGGAAGTGGAGAATTTCCCGGGGTTTCCGGAAGGCATCAACGGCCCGCACCTGGTGGAAAATATCCGCAAGCAAGCGGAGCGGTTCGGCGCCGAATACGTGCACGGCGCAGTTGAGGAAGCCGATCTCTCCGCGCGCCCGTTCCGGCTGAAAATCGAAGGCGAGTGGAAAGAAGCGCGGACGGTGATTATCGCGACGGGCGCTTCCGCGCGCTGGTTGGGGCTGCCGAACGAGCAGCGGCTGATCGGCCACGGCGTGAGTTCCTGCGCCACCTGCGACGGATTTTTCTATCGCGGCAAGAAGATCATGGTCACCGGCGGCGGCGATTCGGCGATGGAAGAGGCCAACTTCCTGACGCGGTTCGGATCGGAAGTGGCGCTGGTGCATCGCCGCGATTCGTTCCGCGCTTCCAAGATCATGATCGATCGCGCGAAGGCGAATCCTAAGATCAAGTTCCTGCTGAATACGGTGGTCGAAGATATCTACGACGTGAAGCAGGCGACGGTGACCGGCGTGAAGCTGCGTAACGTGGCTACGGGCGAGGTTTGGGAGCAGGATGTAGACGGCTTTTTCGTGGCCATCGGGCACATTCCGAATACGAAACCGTTCCGCGGGCAGATCGATACCGATGAAGACGGATACATCGTTTCGCATGGCGGAGCGCGAACGAACATCCCCGGCGTCTTCCATGCGGGGGACGTGCAGGATCGCATTTACCGTCAGGCGATTACGGCGGCGGGCGCGGGCTGCATGGCGGCCATCGAGGTGGAACGATTGTTGGAAGCGGAGGGTCACTAGATGATTGAAAGATTGAGCCCGGCGGGCATCCCTGCTCCTCGCGGGCCTTACTCACCCGCGGTGCGCGCGGGCGATTTCATTTTCGTATCCGGCCAGGTTCCGGTAGATCCGGAGACGCAGCAGCTTACCCTGGGTGACATCCGCAGCGAAACGACGCTGGTGCTGGCCAACATCAAGCGCGTGCTGGAAGGCGCTGGGGCGACCGTCGCCGATGTGGTGAAGTGTTCCGTGTTCCTCTCCGATGGCGCGGATTTCGCGGCGATGAACGAGGTGTACGCGGAGTTTTTCGCGGACGCCAAGCCGGCGCGAACCACGGTGGTGTGCCAGTTCGCGATGCCCGGCTTGAAGGTGGAGATCGATTGCGTGGCTTATAAGGTCAGAGATTAAGGACCATATCCAAGAGTGGGGTGCAGCCGAGATGCGACGCCCACGTATGCAGGTATTCGAGATCGAGCCGCCCGGTTTGAGCGGAGAGAACCCCGCGAATATCGTTGAGCTGCCTCTCCGAGACGCATCCACCATCGCGATACCGAACCAGCTTTGCAAGGATGATGCCTTCACGCGTCGCCGCCGGAATCTTCAGAACCCGACCATCGGGGAGTCGCAGTTCCGTTACAAGACGACGGGAGAACCCGACTTCGTAATAGGCGTTGACAAGAACCGGGAAA
>PLFE01000017.1 GCA_003136675.1 Bryobacterales bacterium | reverse complement strand
ACGGGGTACGGGCGGTTTTTGACGGTGGATCCGTTTCGGGGAAGCGCACGGGTCAGGAACCCGGGGAGTATGAACCGTTACTCATACGGGGCTGGCGATCCGATCAACGCCCATGATCCGTCGGGTTTGTGCTCTTCCGGATCCGGTGGTGACGATTACGTAGGGTCCTGTTACTGCCCTCCCCAGTATCAATACTGCGATTATGGCCCTCCTGGGACCGATTACGGCATCAACGATCCGTCCCAGGGGAACTGCGGCACCACCACCGGGTTTGTGGACGGCGACACAGGCGAGACAGTCGACGACGGCTCGGGATGCGTGCCGCCGCCAAACGTGACGCCGCCTGACCCGCCGCAGTGCTCAATTTCGGAATACGAGCGCGGAGTCGGCGGCGCGTTCAGTCACACTTATCTCAACGTCATTGATCCAATGTTGAATATAAACGATATTCTCGAAGGTGGACCAACGAGCAAGCCCAAAATCCCCAATCCGTTCGCAGGTAACTGGGGCTATCTCTACGGGTGGATTTCAGGGAACTATGACACGAACCGCGAGTCGCCTCTCAAGGGTGACAACCCGAGCGCCAATCTTCAGGTTGCATCGCTAAGCGGTGGGGAAAATGTTTGCTTCGACGTGCTTGCGTTAATAACGGACGTTCTTTTTTACGATGTCGGCATTCAATCAAAGTATTTGCCGTGGCCCCGAGGAAATTACAGGAACAGCAACAGTTTTACCTATACGTTGCTGGAGAGTATTGGGCAAATTGGGTGGGGCACCATTGGCATCTCGAACTGGGAGCCGATTGGGTGGGCTCCGGGCTGGGGACTGACCGTGCCTTGGCTCTAACTGACTGCATGGCCTTCATGATCATGCGCATCGCCTCTTCCATAGCCTTAATGATGCTCTGCGCCAACGCGCAAGCTTGGGCTGCCGACGGTCCAACGTGGGTGTCGGTGGACCTTAGCCCTGGACTATCCGCGCTTGGACTTCCTCTTTACCCAATACATGCTCGCGCATTGGTTGTGCGGCTTCCGGAAGAACTTCGAGGCCGAACGATATATATGTTCGGCGCTGAGGGAAAAGCGGTTTGTGCTTTGACCGAACAAGGAATCATGAAAGTTGGATTGAAACCCCTTCGAACGGAGATCGTCGCCGGCACATCGGGGGTGATGGGCTCCATTTGGAGCCTCACAACCCTGAAACAATCGGGGTATATTTTCGTTTCGGGACGAGCCGCGAAGGCAGAGTGTGGCACCTTTAAGGTCGACCTGAACGCGGGAACGATGCGCTCGATTTTATCGGGACCACTTCCGCGCTGCGGGGGGGGAGGAGGGGCTGTGTCCCCTGATGGAATGCGGATGGTTAGGTATAGCGAGGGCAACTTGGAACTCACAGAACTGGAAAGCGGGGCAGTGCGGCGAATTGGAGGATTTGGCGGCGGCACAAAGTGGGACGCCGTGCGTCCGGAGGCTATGGATTTTGCTGAATTCGACTGGATGCACAGGGCGAGTTGGTCGCCAGACGGACGCTGGATCAGTGTAGTCGACAAGCGATACAGAATCGTCCTCATCGATGCAGGAAACTTCGACCGCCGGAGAGTTCTGGGGGCTGCGGTAAGGTTTAGTTCGGCGGCGTGGTCTCCGGATTCTAAATATCTAGTTGTGGCGGAGGACAACGATCTACTCCGCTCCGGATCAATCAAGGCCGTAAACATAGAGACCGGCAAATGGATGAAGATCAAAAAGAACCCATATTCTGCCGCGCCTCACAGATATATTGGGGTGTTGGATGCTTCGATAGGCAAGAACGCATCGCCGCTCGAATAGGATGACGGTCCGAAAACGGCGGCACCGGATGTGAGACTATTGGCGGCTTACGACCGGCCTCAGAGGAGGGGCCGCAACCCAGTTCCCTTGAACTTGCCTTTCGAGCAACGTTGGCGGGCGGGCCAAATATTTGTTCCGACGTGCTTCAGTTAGTAAGTGAAGTGGATTTGTATGACCTCGGCACGCGAGCTCAGCGGGAACCCCCATCAAGACACGGAATCCGGGTGCGGGCAGCGACGGAGGCGGCGGCGATTCATATGGCGGCGTCGTGGGAAGCCTGGGCCCGTTGCCTCCGCCTGATATTTCGGTGCATTTCTAGAGCGTCGCGTCGTAGCGTCCGCCCCCGGTTCCGAGCTTTCGGACTAACGAGACATGAGGTTGACTTTTCAGCGGATTGATTCTGGCCCTCGCTTTATTCGTGGGTTTTGCAGCTCGTCCTCGTGTACGCCGCCCCGACGGCCGCGTGGGGATTCGTCGACTACTGGATGGGCCTCCCGGATTCGCCTGCTAGCAGCGCGCTTGCTTACGCATGGGTTGGGGGGGCGTCGCTCGCTCTGGCCTTAGCCGCCGCGCGGGTCGCCCCCGATTCGCAGGTCGAAGGGAGGTGGGTGTGGGTCCCGTCGGCTCTCTTGGAGCTAGTTGGGATCGGCGTTCAGGTTCGCGACTTTGGCGTCCCGTCGGTGCGCTGGTTTTTCTTTACTGCCGGGTCCGCCGAGGACAGGGGCTGGCTCGTGTTCTTCGTTCTCACGTTGCCGACCTTGGGCTGCTGCGTGTACTCGGCGACCGTGTGGTGGCTTCGTTCGCGGGCGGTCAGTGCGGCTCTGGCCGACCGTACGGGGGTCCTAAGATCGATCCTTGTGCAGGCCCGGAACCCGCGCCAAGAACTAGCTGAATGGGTCGACTTATGCTTATGACGAGGCGAATCGGCGCGTGGATCGGTGGTCGGGGACGACCTACGATAATGTGTATTTCTATGGGCCGAATGGGAAGCTGCTGACGGTGGTGCAGGTGAATTTCAATCCGACGGCTCCGTATGTGACGGCGAGCACTTTGTCGAACCGGATTTACTTTGGGAAGATGCTGCTGGGGACGACGAATGGTCAGGTGAATACGGATAGTTCGCTGATCAAGGATAGGTTGGGGTCGGTGCAGCCGAGTTATGCGTATGGGACGGCCACGGGGAGTGGGGAGCAGACGAGTCCGGGGGATGAT
>PLFE01000174.1 GCA_003136675.1 Bryobacterales bacterium | reverse complement strand
GTTCGGTGCGAGCGAGTCCGCCAATGATCGCGCGGACTCTGCCGCGATCAAAGGGCGCCTAAAGGCGTGCGACGGAGGAGTCATGCCGAGATGCGGAGACCGGTGTGATCCGAGGTGGCGGACTCGCTCGCACCGAACCGGCCGGCGACGGCCCCCGAGTGCTCTTCATTGGAGCCTTCTGTTTGCGGTTGTCCTGTCAATTCTGCTGTTCCCACCGCGTCCCGCCAAGGCGCAGACCACCGAGATCGTGCTCCACAGTTTTGACGCGCCAAAAGGCGGGTACAACGCCGACTCAGGTGTGTTTAGGGACCAAGCCGGAAGCCTGTATGGAACCATGGAGCAGGGCGGTTCGATTGGGGCCGGCGTCGTTTTCAAGATTAATCGGGATGGCAGCGAGATTGTTTTGCACAATTTCCGTGGCAGCCCTGACGGCGCCGATCCCGAATCAAGCCCGGTCATGGACGCTTCCGGGAATCTGTACGGTACGACCGGGCTGGGCGGCGCCTACAACAGGGGCGCGGTGTATAAAATCGATCCGGCCGGGAATGAGACCATACTTCACAGCTTCGACGTTTCGGACGGCGAGGAACCTCAATACGGATTGATCGTCGATTCGGCGGGCGAGCTCCATAGCTTCACGGGCGGCGCCGATGGCGGATCTCCCGAATCGGGCGTGATCCGGGATCCGGTCGGCAACTTGTACGGCTCTACCCCGCTGGGAGGCCTGGGATACGGGGTAATCTACAGGATCGGCGCGTCTGGATCCTTTTCCGTGCTCTAGAGTTTCACTGGAAGAGCGGATGGAGGTGGCCCATCGGAACTGATTCTCGACCCGTCGGGCAACTTGTACGGCGCCACCTATGAAGGAGGATCGGCCGACGCTGGTGTCGTTTTTAGGCTAGCCATTTTCTTATTGACCGTGCTCTATAACTTCTCGGGCGGGGTGGATGGGGCCTATCCGATATCGGGCGTAATCGGGGACCCCTCCGGGAACCCTACGGCACGACATCGTTCGGTGGGCTGTACGGCGCGGGAGTGGTGTATGAGCTGAGCGCAGGGGGTGACGAACGCGTGGTGTACAGCTTCAATCGGGCGAGCGCAGGCGGGTACACGCCGAGTTCTGGCGTGATTCGGGATTCCTCGGGCAGCCTATATGGAACCACAGGCGGCGGGGGGTACAACGAAGGCGCGGTAGCGTACAAGTTGGGCACTTCAGGCAATGAGACCGTGCTTCATACTTTCTATGGCTCGTTCGGGGGTGGTGGCCCGCTTGGCGGACTGATGCGACACTCTTCAGGGAACCTGTATGGAGCATGCTCGGGAGGGGGCAACGGCTTCGGCGTGGTTTTCGTGCTCACCGGCGGGTCAGCACCCGAGTAGGTACGGCGGGGCGGCTTTAGGGCACGATTTCTGTACCTTGATCCTTGATCGTTCCGTTTTTATCCAGCAGGAAACCGTTCATTCAAAATCGACCGGGCGAGCGAAGGAGGGCGTGCGGCTGGATAGAGTGTCGACTTCTTCGTCCGTAAGAGCGCCGCGCACCTTGGCGCACGCATCGATCAATTCCTTGCCGGTGCGCCGTGGCATTTGTTCGGAGTGAACACGTCCCAAGGGAAGGTCCGCCGCGTCTTCGAGCAAATCGCGGCGTAAGCTTCGAGCGCGGGTCGTTGTGTCGCGGCCTGGCGAGTCAACTAGCGGCAACGTTCGAGCGCCTGATCGAGGTCCGCGATGATGTCGTCTATGTGTTCGATGCCGATGCTGAGCCGAACGGTTTCCGGACTCACTCCGGCCTTGATCTGCTCTTCCGCGGACATCTGCCGGTGGGTGGTTGAGGCGGGATGGCATGACAAGGATTTGGCGTCACCCAGATTGACCAGCCGCTTGATCAGTTTGAGCGCGTCATAGAAGTTCTTGGCGGCCTCGAAGCCGCCCTTGATTCCGAAGGTCATCAGAGAACAGGCGCGGTCGTCGAAATACTTCTGCGACAGTGCGTGATACGGACTATCCGGGAATCCAGCGTAGTTCACCCACGCAACCCGAGGATCGTCGCGCAGGAACTCGGCCACCTTCCTGCCGTTTTCGACATGCCGTTCCACGCGTAACGCCACCGTTTCGATGCCTTGCAGCAGCAGGAATGCGCTCAGCGGCGCGAGGACGGCGCCGGTGGTTCGTTGATACACGCTGCGGCAACGCGCAATGTATGCCGCTTCTTTGAAGTGTTCCGTGTAGACCAGTCCGTGGTAAGACGGATCGGGCTGACTAAACATCGGGAATTTCCCGGCGTGTTGCTTCCAAGGGAACCTGCCGCTATCGACGATCACACCGCCGAGCGTTGTGCCATGGCCCCCCATGAACTTGGTGAGCGAATGCACAACGACATCCGCGCCATATTCAATGGGCCGCAACAGGATGGGAGTGGCGACGGTATTGTCCACGATCAAGGGCACGCCATGGGCGTGAGCAATCCGGGCAAGTGATTCAATGTCGCAGATGTTTCCAGCCGGATTCCCAACGCTCTCGCAAAAAACCGCTCGGGTTTTTTCATCGATCAGCTTTTCGATGGCTTCCGGGTGATCGGATTCCGCGAGCTTTACGGTGACACCCTGGCGCGGCAGGACATGCGCGAACAGCGTGTGCGTTGTGCCATAGAGCTGTGGAACGGAGACGATGTTCACGCCCAGTTCCGTCACATTGAGCACCGCGTAATTGATGGCCGCTTGCCCCGAGGCGACGCAAAGCGCCTCCAGTCCGCCCTCCAGCGCAGCCACGCGCCGCTCCAGCACCGCCGTAGTGGGGTTGCTGATGCGGCTGTAGCGATACCCCTCAGTTTCGAGATTGAAGAGCGCTGCGCCATGGTCGGCGCTATCGAACTCATACGCTACCGTCTGATAGATCGGTACGGCGGCAGACTTGGTGGTGGGGTCGACGTCGTAGCCGCTGTGGATGGCGATGGTTTCCCTCTTCATGTGTTCCGTTATAGCAGCTGATTCATCTGTTCCACCACTTGCCGGATATCCTGTTCGGTGGTCCGGAAGCTGGTGATGCACGCGCGCAGAACGGGAGCGCCGCCGCCGAGACGGACCTGGGACATCCAGGCGATCTGATGTTTGTAGAGTGCGGCCAGGAACGCATCGAGATCGAGTCCATCGCGGGTGAAGCACACCAGCGGCAGTGGCGTATTGTTGACGATACGCCAACCTGTGCGTTGCAGCGACTCCCGCAGCACCTGACCCATGCGAGTCTGGTGGTCGATCATCCCGGCATAGCCAGATTCACCACGCTCCGCAAGCGACAGGAAAAGTTTCAGGCCGATAAAACGGCGCGACCACTCTACCGTTGACGTGTACGGGTCGGCAACGGGTCCGGGCGTTTTCCCTGGCATGTACGAGGTGTCGGCGCGAAAAGCTTCGGCGCCGGCATCGGCGTGACGGCAGAAGAACATTCCCGCGCCCATGGGAACAGAGAACCATTTATGGGCGTCGCACGTGATGGAATCGGCAGATTCGATTCCATCGAGGTGATGTCTGAGAGTTGGCGATACGATGGCTGCGCCGCCCCATGCGGCATCCACATGCAACCATAGATTCTCCCGGCGGCAATGGCGGGCCAGATCGGGCAGTGGATCGATGACGCCGGCCCCGGTGGTGCCCGCAGTTCCCACCACGAGGAAAGGCGCGAAGCCCTTCCGGCGATCCTCGGCGACCTGCTTCGTCAGGTTGTTGAGATCCAGCTTCAAATCGGCGTCCGTGCTGACGGTTCGAAGCGATCGGCGTCCCAGCCCGACCATATGGGCGATCTTATTAAAAGAGTGATGCGCTTCGCCCGACACATAGAATGTGGGCATCGCGGAAAGCCCTGCCAACCCGTGCTCACCGTACTCAGGGAAAGCTCGCGTCAATGCGACGATCACCGCGGAAAGATTCGCCTCGGCGCCACCACTGGTGAACGTTGCGGCGGCATCCGCCGGAAAACCAAACTTTGCACCGAGCCATCCGAGGGTATGGCGTTCAATTTCGTTTGCAGCCGGCGAGGTGCTCCATGTCGCAAGTTGCGGATTGTAGACGGCCACAATCGCGTCGGCGACGACGGAGGCAACCGTTACGCTGGGGTTAAAGAGGCCGAAATAGCGGGGATGCGTGACGTGGACCTGCCACTTGCGCAGCATTCCTTCTACGTCGGCGATGACCTCATCGAGAGGAACTTCTTTCGTGAAGTCATAACGGGATGTCAGGTGGTTTCGAACCTCTGCCGGGGTAACGTGCGTTACGACGGGGCCGAGGGCGATGTCGGACTGCACCTGAATCACCGCGTTCTGGATATCGTTGAGCAGCATTTCTAGGAGCGGACCTGACCGTTTTGAATGCGTTCGTAAAGTTCCTGGTCAAGCGGGACGAACGCTTCGTCTTTGAGGTGGTTGAAGTAAAGCGCGTCGGCTGTTGCGGCAGGGTCGTAGCCCTCGCGCACGAGGTTGGCTTTGCTGTATTTGAAGGTTGGCGTCACTTCCATTTCAGTCCGGATGCGCAGGAATAAAGGACGCGCATAGTGAGGCAGCAGGTTGTTCAGGTAGTCCCTGAACTCTTTCAGGTCGAGTTCCCGTTCGGTAACCAGGGACGCCATTCCGGCGCGGCCGTCGGCCCTGGGGATGGCCACACCGTAGACGATGGCCTGCGCTACTCCTGGAAATGCACAGATTGCTTCCGCGACCTCGGAAGTCGCTACATTTTCTCCTTTCCAGCGGAACGTGTCACCGATTCGATCGACGAAATAATAAAAACCCCGCTCGTCCTTACGCATCAAGTCGCCCGTGCGGACCCATTCGTCGCCCGGTTTGAAGACGTTTCGGAGTAAGCGTTCCCGCGAAGCCTCGTCATTCGTATAGCCTTCGAACCGGCTGCCTGGATTTGACGGATCGTCTACGACCTGGCCGATGGCTTCCCCGGTTTCGCCCGCGGAGCATTTAATGCAGAAACCCTGCTCGTTCCTGACGGGCTCGACTTGCTCGACATCGAATTGAACCAATGTCGGGGAGAATCGATGCCGCAGATAAGGAGGAACTCGTCCGATTGCGCCGCGCTCCCCTTCGATGTTGAACAGAGGGACGCCGCCTTCGGTAGCGGCATAGAATTCAAAGATCCGGGGAATTTGAAACCGGTTCTTAAACTCATCCCAAACGTCACGGCTCAGGCCATTGCCGCACGCCATCCGGATTCGGTGGGCTGAGTCAGAGGGAGGGGCATTCAGCAGGTAACGGCAAAGCTCGCCGATGTATTGAAACAGCGTACAATCCCATCGAACGACATCGCTCCAGAACTGACTGGCTGAGAATTTCTCGGCGACGGCGACCGAACCGCCGCCTACCAGAACCGCGCCCGGCGCAAGGACGCCGCCGACGCTATGGTACATCGGCAGGCAATCGTACATCCGATCGGCCGGGCTGGTGTTCATCATGCCGGCAAACCAGTGGCTCCATTGCATCAGCCGGGCGTGGCTCACGTTGGCAGCTTTCGGAAGTCCGGTAGTTCCCGACGTGTAAATGTAGAGCGCCCGATCATCGATGGAGACGTCGCGGCGCTCGGTGGGGCGCAGTGCTTCGCCTGAGTGCTGTTCGATCTCCATGTCGCTGTGGATACAGATATTTGTCACAGTGAGGTCCGCCGGGTTCAAGGCGTCCACAAGCTCAGCGGCGACAATGACTTGTTTCGGCGCGACGATATCGATGCAGTGTTTCAGCGACGGGCCCCTGAGATTCGTGTTGAGCAGAGCAACCACGCCTCCGATCCTCGTGATGCCAAGCCAGATTGCTATATACTCAGGCCGGTTCGGCATGAACAGGCAGACCGTTTCCCCTTTGGCCAAGCCCTTGTGGAGAGCCCATCTTGCGTAGCGATTCGCCCGTTCGTCGAGCTCTCGATAGGACAGGCACTCACGATCCGAAACAAGCGCCGGCTCACGATTCCATCGAACGGCAAGTTCCTCGATAACGGTGGGAAAGACGCGGTTGCGATGGCGCGGGATTGACGCCGTTAATTCCAGCGCACGCAGCCAGGCTTTGGCGGACGAAGGCTCGCTCATGCGGTACTACCCGCGTCAACGGTGAGCACCGTTCCTGTTATGTTTTTCGACCCTTCGCCGAGCAGAAACTTGACGGCACTGGCCACGTCGTCGATTTCGGTGAGACGACGCAGGGCGCTACGCCGGATGATTCTTTCGCGCTGCTCGTCATTGAGTCCGCTGGTCAAGTCCGTATCAACGAAGCCCGGGGCGACGGCGTTCACGTTTACGCCCATCGGCCCAACCTCGCGCGCCAGCGAACGCGTAAACCCAACCAGCGAGGCCTTTGTCGCGCCGTAGACGGAGAGGCCGCTATAGCCGGTAGCGGCAATAATCGACGCTATGTTGACGATGCGTCCGCCGCCATCGGCCATCATCGAACGCGCTACGTACTTCGTGAGGACGATGGGTGAGAGGGTATTCAACCGCACCAACTGCGCGATCTGGGAATCGGGTGTGAGGGCCAGAACGCCATCGAAACTGATGCCCGCATTGTTCACGAGTCCATAGATCGGGCCGAATGTTTTCCGCAGCGTTTTGGCTAGAGTGGGAAGGCTTTCGATTTCCGCAAGATCGAAAGGAACGAAATGAAAAGATCCAGGAGAGGCGAGTTCGATGGCCTGAGTGAGTTGACTCGATTCCTTTCGCGCTACGGCTATGGCTCGGAAACCGGATGCGGCCAGCTTGCGCGCGATTCCTAAGCCTAAGCCCCGGCTACCTCCGGTCACAACCACATTACGCATGTCGCAGTAGTTTTCCAGTCTCGGCGATCGCCAGCGCAGGGACGAAGTTGATGATGGCGGGAACCTTGTGCGCGGGGAGCGTCTTTCGGCAGTGCGCCAGAATGTCATTCTGATGGGTTCGCTCCGTCGCCGCTTTCAGCACCACATCGGCCACCACGAGCGCGCCTGTGATGGGATTCCTCCTGGTGCGAACAACGGACATCCTGACATCCGGGTGACCGTTGATCACAGCCTCCACTTCTTCCGGATGCACTTTCTGGCCGCCCACGTTGATGACGCCATCGCGCCGGCCCGCGAAATGATAGCGATCCCCATGCAGTTTGACGACGTCCCCTGTATCGACAAAGCCGTCCGCGTCCACCAGGGGCTTAGTCATGTGGCCCAGATATCGCCTGGCGATTCGTGGAGAACGGATGCGCAGCGAGCCATCGCGTACTTGCATCTCAACGCCGGACTTCTGTCCGACCAGGCCCGCAGGGAAGCCGGCGAGACCGTCGTTCACCTCGAACGCCACACCTGCCTCGGTGGATGCGAAAGCGTGCGACAGCTTGGTCTTCGGATAGAAGGACTTGAGATGATTCAGAATCGTCTGGTCGGCGATCTCCCCGGACAATCGAATATACTCCGGGTCAATCTGCTTGGCCGCGGGGCTCATTAAAGCGCGACGCCAATGGGACGGGGTTCCGGAGATGTGGGTAACTCCGCGAGCGCCGGCACGTTCCAGAAATTCGGCTGGCGACTCATGCGAGTCCGACAGCACCAGCGACGCCCCTGTGAGGACGGCGCGCAGGAAGATCTGAAGACCGCCATAACGACGGATGTCGTAGAAGGTGCTCCAAACAACTGGGCTAGCCTGTGTCGCGCCCGGATTGATCGGCGCGCCTTGACTGATCGCATGAGCCAGACTTTGCAATGTATGAACGACCAGCTTGGGAACGCCCGTGGTCCCCGATGTGAGCAGAATCCATTCCGTTTCGCAAGAGGCGATGGCGGGGTAATTCGGGCCGAGCGCGCCCTGATCGGAAACGATCGCATCGACCTCAGCGGATTCCGTTATTGCGGCGAGATGTTCCAGAGGGGCATCGGGAGTGCACAGAACCATGCGGCGCGCGACGCCATCCAGTTGAATCAGCGCACGTGCCGCGCTGAGTTGGTCGCTGGTCGAGATGAGAACAGACTTTCCGCGGAACTCCTCGACGCGGGCGACGGTTGGCGATGCGGCCGACGCTTCGCCGCTAAAATAATCCCGCAGCGCCATCCCGTTAATGCACGGCATTTTCGTAAGACCTGATGAAGTCGCCCAGCGTCACGGGGAAAGGCGAATCCGAATCGGCGCTGAACGGGTCCACTCCAAGAGCATCCTCCAGTCGCGCGACGATGACGGCGAAACAGAGCGAATCGAGTCCCGAATTCAAAAGCGGAAGGTCGTCGGCGAGCGTCGCCATTTCCTTGTTCTGCTCTTCCGCGACTTGTGTGAATTGGGCTATGACTTCGGTCCTGACGGACATTCGCGGTTATCCTCCCGAAATTTTCTATCACTCACAAGGCCGTAACATTCGGGCGCTTCACCTCGGGGTACATGATGAAGTCAAATCTATTGCGGAGATTCACGCCCGCCTCGAATTCGATATCCCTCGATTGAATGTACCTCAGTCGCAGGTGTTTGGCGATGGTCATGAGATGGATCTGCATTTCGACCCGTGCGAACGACGCCCCGATGCAGTTTCTGGGTCCCGCGGAAAAAGGTATCATCGCCAGGCGATGCCGGGAGATTGAACTTCCTGGGGCGAAACGATCGGGGGTGAAGCGGTCGGGATCTTCCCAAACGTTGGGGTTCCGCTGGATGAAGTAAGGCGACACATAGATTTCAGTCCCGGCCGGGACAAAGTAGTCACCGAGCCGATCGTCTTTCAGCGCTTTGCGCGTCATCAACCACCCCGCCGGATACAGCCGTGTAGCCTCATCAATGATTTGCCGCGTATAGACGAACCTGGGCAGATCGTCGAACTCCGGGAAGGCCGTGAGATTGGCGAGTTCATCTGACAGGCTCCGTTCGACTTCCGGATGCTGGGAGATCAAGTACCAGGTCCAATTCAAAGTGCTCGCCGTCGTTTCATGTCCTGCCACAATCAACGTGAGAATTTCGTTGACCAACTGACGATCCTGCATCGACTGGCCATCTTCCGGGCCGCGCGCCTGCATGAGCACACTAAGAGCATCGGTAGACATCGAGGGCTGGCTTCGACGACGGGCGGCGACCTCAAGAACAATTTTCCCGAGCGCCCGGAATCCCTGGGCGAATGACAAGTCGCGCGCTGACTCATCGGACAGGAGACGAAAACGCGAGCCAACCCGTTCGTAGTCTTCGCCGAAGATGAACCGAAGGATTACCTGAAGGGCCATCCCGCTGACGTCGCGGGTAACATTTACGCTCTCCTGTTTCAGGGCCGCCAGTTGCCACTTCTCAAGCAGTTCGGAATTCACCTGCGCAATCAGTGTGGATAAGGTAGCGATGATCTTGTGGTCGAAAGCAGGGTGAATCATTCGCCGCTGCCGCTTCCAAAGCTCCCCTTCGCTCACCATCAGGCCATTGCCAAGAAGGAAGGCCACTCTCTTGATGAATTGACCTTTTACGTAATTCTGCCAATTCTCAACGAGCACGTGGTGCGCGAATTCCGGCTCTCTAATTGCGTACACGTTGGTTCCGAACGCAGAGGCCCGATAGATGTCGCCAAACCTTGCGAACTGGCGCGCCATCCACTCCAGCAGATCTTCCGTGCTCTGATAGGCCTCTTGAGGACCAGCCGGTATTCGTTCGCCTATGAACTCCATTTTCCAGCCGTTAGATTCAAACGTTCCGCGCAACCAGCGATTCAGCTAGCGCCCCAGCGCAAAGTTCGAACCCCATACCTCCTCAGAAAGTTCGATACTTCTTCTCCCAAATCATTCGAAACTCGCGATCGCTCTTTTGTGGCGATGTCGATCCACATAATTTTTCGACCGGACAGAAAGTTTCTCACTTCGTGGGGTACTTCGAACAGGCTCAGAAAAACGTCGGGTCTTTCAATGCCCGGAACTTCCGTCGCTTCCCGAGCATCTCCGGTGCTGACTTGCATCCGCCACGCTTTCCTGGCCCAGCGCCCTAGCCGGCTCGCCTTTCGAATTACGTAAATCCCGCCGTTGCAATCGCACTCCAAGCCAGACCCCACCAGGAATTGAATCAGTTCCGCAACAATGTTTTGAAACATCGTTACCTTCTCTTCATCCGTAACCGTCTTAGGAAAAACCGGCGCCTTCCCCACGATTCGAGCCGGAAACCCAACAGCCATGGATCGCGGCGGGATGGTGCCCGACACCACCGAGTTCGCACCCACCATCGCGCCGTCACCGATTGTCGATCCGGGGAGGACAAAAACTCGCCAGGCAAGTCCCACGCTCCTGCCAATCTCAATCGGCGCAAGATCGACTGCATATCCTTCAAACTGACTATGAAATGAGGAATGGCCGAAGATCAGGCAATGCCCGCCGATTCCGGAATCGTCCCCAATGACGATCGATCGCGCAGGGTTAATGAAGGACAGTTGCATGATTTGACAATTACGCCCGACGACAAAACGGGAATCCGGAAACTGCAGCCCGCCAACAAACACCTGCTCATTAATCTTCGTGCCTTCGCCGATCTCCATATGGGGGGTGTCGAGAAAGGTCATGGACCCGATCTGGACGTACGGCCCAAGCCGGATTTGTTTGCCGCGAATGATGGTGAGAAATCCGATGGATGTATGATCGCCGATTTCAACCTGGTGGCCGGAAATCACCGAACCGAACCCGATCGAGACTCCCTTGCCAATGCGGTACCCCTTGAGGCGGTAAAGAAGGATCTTTATGAATCCTGGCCACAATCCATAAAGAAGCATTGAGCGGATGGGAACCCGCGGCTTTTCAACCAGCATTCGCTTTAGTCTCTCAGCGTAGCTGATTGCCGTGCGCCAGGCGAACGGGCTACCGATTTAATTCGCAGCGGATTTGGCCAATGTTTTTTCGGCACCGGCCGGATGCACAATGGTCTGGATGAGGGTTCGAAGCAGGTTGACGCCCTCAAACTGATCGCCGTCGTCGCTTGTCGGGTCGGCGGCCGTCTCGGCTTTGAGTGCCCGGAATAGGCCGTCGGTGTGGGCGATGTCGCAAACCCCATGGACATCCGTGTACTCCATCTCCGTGGAGCCCTGCCGTTTGGCAAGGTCAGCCAGATATGCCATGAACTTTTGGATGAAGCCCTCGAAAAACGCCATGGTGAGGACGATTCGCACTGAAGAGAGCCGGCCAATGAAGAGGCGCATGTTGGTCAAATCGTGATAAACGGCGGTTGCATCCGCGTCGGTGGGGAGCGCATGCGCAGCCATCGCGAATTTCCGCATCATGTGCGGATGCGAATCGCGCACTTCTTCATGCAGGTTGTCGAGGATGATCTCGCGCGCAGGCTCTGTTTTGACGGCAAGGAAGGCCCCGGTCATCCAGTAGATGAAATTGCCTTCGAGCACGGCGGTGTAGCGCGCGATAATGCCGCGGCGCTGGTCGGCGGAGAGGTCCGCGGGGTTTGGCAGCGAAGCCATAAGGGCGTTAATGGCGGCCTCCACGTCGTGCTGGATTGACGTTTGAAAGGTGGGCGGCGGGACTTCGATGGTCAAAGTTGCGGTGGACATGTTTCTTCTCCGATCTGCGTTGTAATGCAATCTTAAGACCATCGTGAAGGGGTGCGTTGTTGTTGATTCTAATGGGGCAGGGACCGCTGGAGCTGTTATCGATTGAGAGTTTTTCGTTCGGATTGCGAAAGAGTTGGAAATCGTGAATCGAGGGGCGGTCAGTCTCATAAATTGGGAAACAGTCCGACTCTTGATTCCGTAATCCAAATCTTTGCGGATTAAGGGAGCTGCGGAAGAAGCTAACTGCATGAAAAGACAGAGGCTTTTCGCGAGGGTTGTTATGGACTTGCAGTTGCAATAAGCCCGCTGTCGAACATCGGCTGACAGTGCCGTTTTCCGGAAGGAGAATGGGACTGAGAGGGCGGTAGCGCGCCAAAAAATCGACGGCCACTCCGCCGAAGAACAATAAGCTGGGTCAATTGGATTGTATGCTGCGTGCTGACGCGATTGCCACGCTCTATTTCTTTCGGCCATTGCGGAGTTTGATTTCTTCGGGGCGTTGCGGAGTTCCGATCCTGATGTACCACTCGATCTCGGATTCCGTTGAAGCCTCGTCGAAACATCCCTATTACCAGACTGTCACGAGCCCTCGCGTTTTTGAGGACCAGATGAAGTTTCTGCGGGACAACGGGTTCTCCTCGGTTGGCCTGGGAGACGCGGTGAGGTATCTGGAAGCGGGCGGCGCCGGCAAGATCAAGCCTGTGGTGATCACGTTCGATGATGGTTTCCGGGATTTCCTGACAAATGCGTTTCCCGTGCTGGAGCGGTACGGGTTGAGCGCCACCATGTTTCTGCCGACCGGGTTTATTGGGGAATCCACGCAGCGTTTTAAGGGGATTGAGTGTTTGACCTGGGGCGAGGTGCGGGATTTGGACAGGGCCGGGGTGGAGTTCGGATCGCATACCGTGACGCATCGGCAATTGCGGGATACTGCCACGGAAGACGTTGAGAACGAGATTCTCCACTCCAAGAAAACTATCGAAGATCACTTGGATTGCGGGGTAACCTCGTTCGCGTATCCGTTTGCGTTTCCGGAGACGGATCG
>PLFE01000207.1 GCA_003136675.1 Bryobacterales bacterium | reverse complement strand
TGATCTCTCCGGTGCGAGGATCGATGATGCCGCCGCCATACGACCAGCCGCGCGTGGAGCGATGCACCCATTGGATAAGGTTGTAGCGGACATCCATGGGATCTGCGTCCGCGGGCAGCATCACGACCTTGAAAGCGTTGCGGAATCCGGCGGCTTCAAAGGCCTGGTTCCACCAGTTGCCGCCTTCAAGAAGCGCGGAGCGGATCGGCTCCGGCGTACCTGGGTCAAGGTAGTAGACGATGGGCTGCACAGCTTCACTGATCGCGGCGGAAGGGTCTTTCTTGACCAGCCTGTGGCGAGCAATGAAGCGTTGGTGTATGGGATGGTTGATCGGCGTCGAGAAATCCATGTACTCGATGTTGAAGTAGCCGCNNGCGCGGATCGAACGCGCGAGGCTGGAAACCGGGACCGGGAAGTTCGATCAACGACTGGTGCTCGCGGACCGTGATTGAATCGGGACTCGGCACTAGGTCACGCACAAAGGGCCCTGGGCGATCGCTTGCGCCAAACGTCAGAGTGGCTTCCACTTCCGTGTTCTTCGGGAAATTACGGGTGCGCGGCAGGTACAGAGCGCTGCGAGCGGCATCCAGATGATAGGACCCCTGCTTCTCGGCAGCTAGTCTTTCCGCTACGTGATGGGCGTCGCGTAGAAAGAACTGCGTGGCGTCCACCAGCGCGCGATCTCCCTCTTCCGCTTCCACAGTGAAGCCGAAAATCACCGACTGCGCGAAAGCCTGCTCCACCGAGGCGCGCTCCTCCGGGTTGGTGGAGGAAGCGCGGAAGNNCGATCGAGGCCGAGATCGTTCGAACCGACGCCCGCCGGAAGCGAATCCTGAAACAGAAATTCTTTACCCCACTTGTCGATCTCCAGGTAGAGCTTGCCGGCGGCGGGATCGTAATAGAGCGAGAAGTAGCCGGGCATGCTCTTCCATGTGGCGACGCGCTGGCTGATGGTGGACGGCGTAGGGGCGGCCGCGGCCGACAAAGCGAGTAGTGCTAGCAAAAGACGCATTCGAATTAGCGTACCGCGTTATAATCGCGGCGTCCCCATGCGTATCATTTTTCGACTCCCGTTTCTGGTATTGATCTGCTCGTTCGCTTCGTCCGCGGCATCCATCACCGGCGCCTGGTCGGCGAGCGTTGCAGCTTCCGATGGCCATGNNGACAGTGACATCGTTTTCCTTCGAACAACAAGGTTCGGAGCTGACTGGCAAGGTTGTGACGGCAGGGGGCGAACGACCCATCAAGCAAGGGAAGGTGGATGGAGAACACGTCACTTTCGTGATCGAGCTGGGCAACCCCGCTTCGCCGCGGATCGTTCCCTGGGAGGGCACGATCGCCGGAAACGAGATCCATTTGAAATCAAGCCCGCCGGGACGGCCGGTGATGGAAATGGTGGCCAAGCCGGCAGACCCAGGAGTGCTTTTGCCTCCCGCGAAACTGCCGTTGCCTGCTTTGAAGGACGTCCCATGGAATCACCTGTCCCGCACACCACCGATGGGCTGGAATAGCTGGAACAAATTCCAGGGAAAAGTAGACGACAAAACGGTGCGAGAGATTGCGGACGCCATGGTTCGTACCGGTATGAAGGATGCCGGTTATCACTACGTGAATATTGACGACACCTGGCAAGGCGAGCGGGACGCGCAGGGCAAGATTCATTCGAATAATAAGTTTCCCGACATGAAGGCGCTGGCCGACTACGTGCATAACAAGGGGTTGCTGATTGGCATTTACTCTTCTCCGGGGCCGAAGACCTGCGCGGGCTATGAAGGAAGCTTCGGCCACGAGGAACAGGACGCCCAGACTTATGAAGATTGGACCATTGACTATCTGAAGTACGACTGGTGCAGCGCGGGCTTAATTTATTCCGATGAGGACATGCACGCCGCTTACCAGAAAATGGGAGCGGCGCTTGCGAAGTTGGCCAGACCGGTTGTGTTTAGCCTGTGCCAATACGGCAAAGCCGATGTCTGGACCTGGGGGCCCAAGGTGAGTGGAAACTTATGGCGAACAACGGGAGATATTCAGGATAACTGGAACTCCATGTCGGATATCGGTTTTGACCAGGGGCGCCTTGCGCCTTACGCCGCGCCTGGCCATTGGAACGACCCGGACATGCTGGAGATTGGCAATGGCGGGATGACGGATGATGAATACCGTACGCACATGAGTCTATGGTCCATGCTGGCAGCGCCGTTGCTGGCAGGAAATGACGTGCGAGCCATGACGCTGGCGACGATGAGTATCCTTCTCAATAAAGAAGTGATCCAGATTGATCAGGACAAGCTGGGCAAGGAGGGCGCCCGGCTCCGGCAGGAAGGCGAGCAAGAGATCTGGACCCGAGAGCTTACCGGCGGGGCGGTCGCGGTGGCACTGTTTAACCGAGGCGAGGCGCCAGCGGCGATGACGATCAAGTGGGCTGACTTCATGGGCGGCAAGCGGCCAACCTTTATCCGGGACTTGTGGAAGCACGACTTTGTGAAGGGGACGGGCGAAACGTGGACGGCAACGGTCCCGAAACATGGAGTTGTTCTGCTGCGCATGTCGCGTTGATTGCGGCATTGAGTATTCAGTAACATGGAACGAAGGAGATGTTTTGCACGACTACTTGCTAGCCGCTGTCCTGGGGGTAATCGAGGGTATAACTGAATTTTTGCCGGTCAGTTCCACCGCGCATCTTCGTATTGCCGAAGCCGTTCTTGGAGTGGATCTCGGCGACGGGTATTGGAAGATGTTCTCCATCGTGATTCAACTGGGCGCGATTTTGTGCCTGCCGATCTATTTCTGGAAACGTATTCTGGATTTTATCTGGACTTTTCCGAGAGGGACGCGGGGCGATGGGACCTTCATGACGCACCCACTTACCCTGACGTTCATCGCGTTCGTCTGCACAGCCGGACCTGCCTATCTGCTCACTAAGGTGATTGGCAAACATCTGGAAGATGTGCGCCTGATGGCGATCGCTCTGATAGCCGGGGGAAGCGTGATGATCGTCGTCGACAAGCTGTACGAGGCGGGACGCGGCATCCGGTTGTTCACCGGACGGATCACCGAACACATGGAAGAGATGCGCCCGTGGCAGGCGGTTTGGATTGGGCTTTGCCAGATCCTCTCGGCGGTGTTTCCAGGCACTTCGCGATCCATGTCCACCATTGCGTCCGGGCAACTCGCGGGCATGACCAGGACGGCCGCGCTGGAGTTTTCATTTTTCCTTTCCATTCCGACCATGTTCGCCGCAACAGCGTACGATCTTTTGAAAACACTCAGAGCCGACAAGGCGCACGCGGCCGTGGAAGGCCTGGGAGTGGTGCACATGGATCCGCATGGTTGGACTCTATTGTTCATCGGGGGCGCAGTGTCGTTTGTGGTGGCCCTCGCGGTGGTCGCCTGGTTCATGAACTGGGTGAGGAAGCACGGTTTTGTGTCGTTCGGAATCTATCGGATTGTAGTGGGGATCGCGGTTTGGATCTGGCTCGGACGGGGATGAATGTTCAGATTTTCGGCATCAAGAACTCGGGTGCCACGCGCGCCGCGGAACGCTTCTTCAAAGAGCGCCGCATTGCGATTCACTGGGTGGATTTAAAGCTGAAGCCCATGTCCCCAGGGGAGATTAAGAGATTTATCGACCGCTTCGGGTTGCCAGCATTGATTGATACCGAGGGTAAGTCCTACGCCGATGCGGGACTGAAGTACATTAGAATGCAGGACGCGGAACTTCTCCAGAAAATCGAACGAGATCCAAAGCTGCTGAAGCTACCATTGGTTCGCGCCGCGAAGCACCTCAGCATTGGGCACGACGAGGAGTCGTGGAAATTGATGGCTACTTCAGGAAGTTAGCGGACTTGATGGCGAAATCGAGCACCGCGCTGGGGAAGACACCTAGAATAATGGTGCCGAGCGCGGGCAACAGCAGAGCAAACCGGGTGCTCCGCGGCAATGGTTGCGGCACTGGCGTTGATGCGACAGCCTCCTGCATGTACATCGCGCCAATGATTCGCAGATAGTAATAGGCGGCCACGGCGCTATTCAGCAAGCCAAGTACAGTAAGCCAGATCATGTTGGATTGCAGCGCGGCCTGGAAGATATAGAACTTACCGAAGAAACCGCCGGTCAGAGGAACTCCAACCAGTGAGAGAAGGAAGATGGTCAGCAGGGCCGCGGTAATGGGTTGGCGAACGCCGAGCCCCTTGAAATCTGAAATGCCGACGTGTTTCTCGCCTTTGCCCGCGATGTGTGAGACGACGATAAAGGCCCCCACATTCATGCATGCATAGGCGGCGAGGTAGAACATGGCCGCCGCCGCGCCGATATCGGAGTGAGCCGTAATCGCGACCAGAACGTAACCGGCGTGAGCGATAGAACTATAGGCCAACATCCGCTTGATGTTCGACTGGGTGAGCGCGGCGAAGTTACCGATGGTCATCGAGAGGAGCGCCGAAATCCAGATAACCGGCCACCACTGATGAGAGATGCTGGGGAAGGCGGTAAGAAAGATACGGAGGAACACAGCGAACGCCGCGGCTTTCGGTCCAGCGGAGAGAAATGCCGAGACCGGAGAAGGAGCGCCTTGATAGACATCGGGAGCCCACACCTGAAAGGGCGCACCGGAGACCTTAAATGTTAGCCCCACCAGCATCAGCGCCGCCGAGACGCCAACCAGCAGCAGCGGGCGGCTGGGGGAAGAGAGAAACACATGAATGTCGGTGAGGTTCGTAGACCCCGTAGTGCCATAAATCAGTGAGATGCCGTAAAGGAAAAACGCCGTCGCGAAGGAACCTAAAAGGAAGTACTTGATAGCTGCCTCGTTGGCTCGACGGTCATCGCGAAGGTAACCGGCGAGGATGTAAGTGGCGATTGAGGAAATCTCCAGACCAATGAAGATGAGAATCAGATCGTTGGAGCTCACCATGATGCACTGTCCGGCGACCGAGAACAGAATGAGCGAATGGAACTCACCAGTGTCCGCGCGCTCGCGGGAAAGAAACTCGTAGGATCCGAGAACGATCACAATGCCGATGGCGATGACGAGCACGCGAAAGAAGTTTGCGAAATCGTCGTTCACAATCATCCGAGAGAATGCCTGGCCGACCTGGCCATCAGCGTAGATTGCGCCGAGAAGCGCAGCCACAAGGCCCAGAATGGAGATGTTGCCGAAGATGGAACTGCCATGCTTGCGAATCAGCGGATTCAGCACCATCAGCAAAGTTCCAAAGATCGACAGAATGATCTCGGGCAGGAAACGGATGTATTCGACGGCCGCCGGAGGACTAATGAGCACGAGCGGCCTCCACGCGGAAGGGGATACTCTGGCGGCTGTCGTCGAGTAAGTGCGAAGTGGTTCCCGTGATGGCGGGCAGGAAGGTTTGCGTGCCGATGCCAAGCCAGAACATGAGGATAATCAGAGGAACAACGCACAGCCATTCTCGAACATCGAGGTCCGGATAGGCCCGATCCGGCTTCGCGCCATAGAAGAGACGCTGGTAAAGCCAAAGCATGTAACAAGCGGAAAGGATGACGCCGATTGCCGCGAACACAGCATAGCGGAAGTTTGCTTCAGCCGCGCCTTGCAGAACCAGATACTCGCCAACGAAACTATTGAGTAATGGAAGACCCAGGCCGGCAAGAGTAGTAATCAGAAAAGCGGTGGAAAGCCACGGCGCCGCGTGGGCGACACCGCCGAATGCGTCGATCGCAGTCGAGTTCCGGCGCGCGGCTAACAAGCCAACCATCAGGAAGAGACCGCCCGTCGAGATTCCGTGGTTGATCATCTGGTAGACCGAGCCATCCATTCCGAGCTGCGTAAAGGTGAATACACCGAGCACCATAAAGCCCACATGACTCAATGAGGAGTAAGCGATCAGCCGCAGAATATTCGTCTCAGACAAAGCCAGCAAAGCGCCGTATATGATGCCCACGATCGCCAGGACAATGATCCACGGCGCGTTATCCCGGGCAGCTACCGGAAAAAGGGGGAGAGAGAAACGGATTAGTCCGAAAACTCCCATTTTGAGCAGAAGCATGGAGACAGCCGGCGGCGCCTGCTCGTGAAAATCCGGTAGCCAGGTATGAAACGGGAAGAGCGGAGCTTTGATCGCGAATGCTGCAAAGAAACCGAGAAACAGAAACGTCTGTTCAGCGGGCGACAAGGCCAGCCGGCCGCTCGACAGCGCGGAAAGGATGGTGGTTAAGTCGAAGGTCCTCACCTTGGTGTACAGGTAAATCATGCTCGTGAGCATGAGTACCGAACCGGCCATGGTGTAGACGAAGAACTTGAGTGAAGCGTACATCCGGCGTTCCCCGCCCCAGATTCCAATGAGGAATAGAAACGGGACAATGCTCACTTCCCAGAACACGTAGAACAAGAAGAGATCATAGGACGAGAAAACACCGACCAGGGCGAACTCAAGCAGAAGGATAAGAGCGAAGAAGTCATTTACACGCCGCGTGATTACGTTCCAGGATGCCAGCATGGCAAGAGGCGCGAGCAACGTAGACAACACGATCATCCAGAGGCCGATGCCATCGACACCCACGTGATAATGGATATCCAGACTTCGAACCCACACCACATCGGTAACGAATTGTGGAGTGCCACTCACATGATAGTTAGTCGCGAGCGCCATCCCTCCGGCGAAGGTAATGAGAGCGATCGCCAGCGCCACAAGCCGCGCAAACTGCGGGGACTTCCGGGGCAGAGCAAACGTAATCAGCGCCCCGGCGAGCGGCAAGAGCATCAGCACGTTGAGCAGATTCATCGGATAACCACCCCGCTGGCGGCGAGCACTCCGATGCCGACAAGTATCAACACAAAGACAGATCCAAGCACAACCCAAGTGGCATAACTGCGTATATTGCCGGATTGAATCTGCCGGAAGACCTCGCCCGCCCCGCGCACGGTTTCCCCTGTCCCACTCACGATGCCATCCAGCAAGCCCCGGTCGACTCCCTTCAGTAACACGGTTCGCGATCCAACGAGCGTGGGCTGGACAATGGCTGCGTCGTAGATTTCGTCCACAAAGAACTTGTTGTAGACCAGCGTGTAAGTGCCGCCGAGATTACGCGCAAGCGCTTCAGGAATGCCGGGGCGGACTAAGTAGAAGGCCACGGCGAGTAGAATACCGATGGCCCCAACCGATGCCGCCACAATCTGCAACAGTGCGTTCTGGCCGGAAGCGTCGGAGACGGGGAAGAATTGAGACAGGTAGCGTGGTACGTCGAAAAGAAATCCACCCGCAAAGGAAAGGAACGCGAGAACGATCAGCGGAAGCGTCATGGAAAGCGGGGCTTCGTGCGGATGACCTTCTCCCTTATAAGTTCCGAAGAAAGTGAGAATGATGGCACGGAAAACGTAGAAGGCGGTGAGGAGCGCGGTGAGTAACCCTACCACATACATCCACGGCGCGTGGTGTAGTGCCGCCAGAAGGATCTCGTCCTTACTATAGAAGCCGGAGAACGGCGGAATGCCGGAAATCGCGAGCCCCGCCACTACCAGACACCAGAACGTGATGGGCGTCTTACTGCGCAGGCCACCCAATTTGCGCATATCCTGTTCTCCCGCGCACGCATGGATCACACTGCCGGCTCCGAGAAACAGAGTGGCTTTGAAAAAGGCGTGAGTAACAAGGTGGAACACACCGGCCGAGAATGCGCCCGAACCGAGGCCGAGGAACATGTAACCCAGTTGCGAAACGGTGGAGTAAGCGAAGACTTTCTTGATGTCGTTCTGGGCGAGGCCGATGATGGCAGCAAAAGCAGCGGTCAATACACCGACGATCGCGACGACGTCAAGCGCGGTACCCGAGTGGACAAAGATGACGGAAGCGCGCGCGATCATATAGACGCCCGCCGTCACCATGGTGGCGGCGTGGATGAGCGCGGAAACGGGAGTAGGACCTTCCATCGCATCCGGTAACCAGACATAGAGCGGCAACTGCGCGGACTTACCACAAGCGCCTACAAGAAGCAGTAGTGCGATGGCCGTCAGGACGCCTTGCTGCTTACCAGCGGCCGCCTCGAACACGGTGCCGAAATCCAGCGATCCAAAGGTCACCACGATCAGAAAGATGGCCAGCGAGAAACCAAAATCGCCAATCCGATTTACAATGAAGGCCTTATTCCCGGCGTTGGTTGCGCTCTTGCGGTCGAACCAAAAACCGATGAGCAGATAGCTCGCGAGGCCGACGCCTTCCCACCCAACAAACAAGAGAAGGAAGTTACTAGCGAGCACCAGCGTGAGCATGAAAAACATGAATAGATTCAGGTAAGCGAAGTAGCGGGCAAAACCGGAATCGTGGTCCATGTAGCCGGCGGAATAGATATGAATCAGCGTGCCGACGCCGGTGATGACCATCAGCATGATGGCTGTAAGCCGGTCAACTGCAAAGTCCGCGCCCACGCGAAATTCGCCGCTCTGAATCCAGGTGAAGTAGCGCTCCACATGCGGCGTATCCAGCGGCTGCAGGACTTTGAGCGTATAAAGCACCCAGAGGAAGGAAAGCATCGAAGCCCCAATGGCGACGGTGCTGACCACCATTTTCGGCAGCTTGCGGCCAAACAGGCCATTGATCAGAAAGCCGCAGAGCGGCAGCGCGGGGATGAGCCAGAGGTACGGCATTGCGTTAGTTCTTCATCTCGCTGACATCATCGATATCCAGGCTGGATCGGTTCTTGTATACGGTAAGAATGATGGCTAACCCGACAGCGGCCTCAGCGGCGGCCACCACCATGACAAAAAAAGCGAAGATATGACCATTCACCTGCTGCAGCTTGTATGAGAAGGCGACAAAGGAAAGGTTGACCGCGTTCAGCATGAGCTCAATGGACATGAAAACGGTGATTATATTCTTACGGAACAGAAACCCCGCCACCCCCAGCGAAAACAAAATGGCGCTGAGGATGAGATACCAGGAAAGGGGAACTCCGCCGCCCTGGAACATATTAATCGAGCTCCTTCCGCGCCAGCACCACTGCGCCCAGGATGGCTACGAGGATAAGCACCGACGTAACTTCGAACGGAAGCAGGTAAGCGCCGAAAATCGCCCGACCAATGGATCGTGCCGACCCGTCGGAAAAGCCTCCAAAATGCACCGCGAGAGTGTCATTGAAACTCAAGCTGAACACGTAGGCGATGATAGCCACAAAGCCGGCCAGCACGGGGACGCCAAGCACTTTTACCATGGCCGAACGTCCGGGCTTGGTTTCTCCACCTGAATTCAACAGCATGATCACGAAAAGAAACAGGACCATGATGGCGCCCGCGTAGACAATCACCTGGGCCATAGCAATAAACTCAGCGCCGAGCAACAGGTAGAGGACGGCCAGAGAACCCATTACGGCCACTAGCGACAAAGCGCTGGAAATAGGATGCGTCTGAAGAACAACACTGACTCCGCCTCCTATGGCGACCACGGCGAACACGACGAAGAAAAATAGATCCATCTTACTTAGCCGTCAACGCCACCAGGAGTCCGGTGATCAGCAGGTTAATCAGAGCCGCGGGAAAAAGAAACTTCCAGGCGAAGCTCATGAGTTGGTCATAGCGGAATCGGGGCAGCGTACCACGAATCCATATGAAGGTAAACAGGAGGAAGCCCACCTTTGCGGCGAACCAAAAGAAAGGAACCAGAATGGGCTTCACCGCGGGAACCAGGAACAAGATACCGAGCAGAAAGAAAACCACGGCAAACACCGGCAAGCTGAAGCGATCTTTCCTGCGGCGAGGATTTAACCCGTTGAACAGCAAAAGGGCGCCTACGAAGAACAGCAGCAGCGGAGGCACGTAGTTCGAGCCCAGCGACGCCGGGAACAAGGGCTGCCAACCGCCCAGGAACAGAATCGTGGTGATGCAGGTGATGGTCACCATGTTGGCGTACTCGGCCATGAAAAAGGACGCGAACTGCATGCTGCTGTATTCAGTATGGAAGCCGGCCACCAACTCATTCTCCGCTTCCGGAAGATCGAACGGCACGCGGTTGGTTTCCGCAAAGCCGGCGATGACAAAGATGATGAAGCTGAAGACCTGCGGGAATGGTCCTGCGAAGACGGACCAGCGCGGCAGAAACCCGAAGTTATAACCGCCCTGCGACTGCACAATCTCGCGAAGGCTCAGCGTGCCAGCAATCAGCAGCGGCGCCGTGATCGCAAGGCTCAGGGGAAGTTCGTAACTGATCATCTGGGCGGAGCTGCGCAGGCCTCCGAGCAGGCTGTACTTGTTATTCGAAGACCACCCGGCGAGTGCGATTCCATAAACGCCAAGGGAACTAATGGCGAGGACGAATAAAATGCCGACATTCAGGTCCGTCAGTTGCATCCACGTGGTATAGCCAAAGACCTTAATCTCAGATCCAAATGGGATGATTGAGATCGAGACCAATGCCATGGAAACCGCGATGAAAGGCGCGAGAAGATAGAAGAACTTGTGGACGTGGGACGGGAGAAAGCCCTCCTTGGTCACGAGCTTGATGATATCCGCCATCGGCTGGAGTAGCCCGTGCGGGCCAACGCGATTGGGCCCGACGCGCACCTGGACGTGAGCGATCACTTTGCGCTCCACCCACTGCAGATAGGCGAGCACGGTCATAAAACCAGCGAAGACCACCGCGATCTTCACAAGACTGATAACGTAGAACTCCATTACGGGTGGACCGAATGCGAAGCAGTTTTCTCCGACACCGAATTCAGTATCTTAGAATACCGCCCCAGGGTACCCGAATTGAAAAGATTGTTATGAGCGGATCGAATTAATTCGGTCCGCGCTTCAACGGTGATCCTTCCATTCACGGGAGTGGTGTGCGCCGCACCGCCGGTCGCGATGACGGGAAGCGGAACGTCATACCCACGCACGGTCTTGCGGATCTGTTCAAAGACGCGGTCTGGAAGCCATGGACCCATCAGCGAGGCGAGCCCCATTTCCCGGGCGATGAGTCCGATGATTTCCAGATCCGGTTTCGCGCCCATGGTGTCGATACCTTTCTTCAGCCGCTGTACTTCGCCGCAAACATTCGTCACCGTACCGTTCTTTTCATAGGCCGACGCGGCCGGGAGAATGACGTTGGCTCGCATCGCGGATTCGGTGAGGAACAAATCCTGCACCACCACAAATGCATTGGAAGAGCATAGTTCGGCGCGGGCCAGCGGATTGGCGCCTACGATCCACAGCGCATCCAGATCCGTCGCCGCCAGCATTGCATCAAGAGGCAACCCAGGCTCTTCGGCGGGATGATAGCCGGGCAACAAATCCGGAAAGAGCCCCATGTCGCTGGCGCCGCGGGAATTGGAATAATCCACGAGCGCGACGTACTTGACCGGCCTGGCCAGCGATTCGCCGAAATCCACTAACTGGGTAACCGCACGCCCCTTGATCGAATCATCAAAGAGGATGACTAAGTCGGCTTCCGCGGCAAGGCTGGCGCGCATTTTCTCCAGCGCTGCCCAGACTTCATCGCCCGCTGCGCGCAAAACCTGAGCTGCGCAGTGGTCCTCTCGAACCGGTTCGGGCGTGACGACGTACACGTGCGCCGAGTGATGCCGTAAGTTCGCGCGAACCTGAAACGCCAGGAATGGATGCTCCAGCGAAAGATCGGCGCCAATCACGAGGACTGCCTTCGCGTTGTAAAGATCGGAGGTATCCGCCAAGGTTGAGTTGGCTTTCCCGCTGAGCGCATCCAACAGGGTCACCACATCGCCGGAGCGATGATGATCGATGTTTCCCGTCGACAACCCTTCACGGGCGAACTTCTGAAGATAGAAATTTTCCTCATTGGTGGTGCGCGTGGAACCGATCACGCCGAATTTTCCATCCTTGGCCTTGACGGCGGAAAATTCGCGCGCCACCGTCTCCAGAGCCGTCGACCACGAAACCGGTTCCAGTTTTCCACCGACCCGCAACAGAGGAGACTGCAGGCGCTCCGGATGATTGTAAAAGTCAAATCCATAACGGCCCTTGATACAAAGGAACTCGCCGTTGATTCCGGAGCGGTCGCGATTGTTGCCGCGAAGAATCTGGTCGTTCCGCACGCCCAGTGTCGTCTTGCAGCCATTTGAACAGTGCGTGCAGATGGTGCCGACGTGGTCCATTTCCCACGGACGGGTCTGGTAACGATAGATGCCGCTGGTGAGGGCTCCTACAGGACAGATATCGATACACATTCCGCATTCATCGCAATTCAGATGATCGCCTTCGTTGGGCGCAATTTCGGAAACAGATCCCCGATTCACCACGCCCAACGCGCCCACTCCCATCCCTTCGTTGCACACGCGCACGCAGCGGAAGCAGAGGATACAACGCGGTCCGTCATAAAACACCACCGGCGACCATTGCTTCTCATCCACGTGGTACTTGTTTTCGACAAAGCGGCTTTCGCCTGCGCCGTAACGGAAAACCATGTCCTGCAGTTCGCACTCGCCGCCCTTGTCGCAAACCGGGCAATCCAGCGGATGATTCGTCAGCAGAAACTCCAGCGTCATCTTGCGCGCCCGGCGCACCTGCTCGGTGTCGGTCCGCACCACCATCCCCTCCGCCACGGGAAGCGTGCACGCGGTGGGCATCTTGGGGGCCTTCTCCACTTCCACCAGGCACATCCGGCAGGCGGCCTGCAAAGAATAGCCATCGTAGTAGCAGAACGCCGGAATCTCGATGCCCGCCTGCTTGGCAGCATTGATCAGCAAGGTTCCGGGAGCGGCTTCAATCTGCCGCCCGTCGATCGTCAATTTAACTGGATCAGCCATTTTTGTCAGACGCCGGCGAGTTGTAGCAGCGGGTCGGGCTGCGCAGGTACGGGCTTGGTTTTGATGTAAGCCAGAAACTCATCGCGAAATTTTTCAACGAACGCGATGGTCGGCATCGCCGCCGCGTCTCCCAGCGGACAGAACGTGCGGCCCAGCATGTTCTTCGAGAGCTCGCCAATCAAATCCACATCGCTCACCATTCCATGCCCTTCATAGACACGCGCCAGAATCTTGCGCAGCCAGGTGGTCCCTTCGCGGCAGGGAATGCACCATCCACAGCTTTCGTGGGCATAAAAACGCATGATGCGGAGTGCGACCGCAACAATATCGGTGGTCTCATCCATCACGACCACTCCGCCCGAACCAAGCATGCTCTTTGCCGCGGCCACGGAATCGAAATCCATATTGATGTTGCACTCTTCGGCTCTCAACACCGGACACGAGGATCCGCCGGGAATGACGGCCTTCAGTTTCTTGCCGCCGCGCACGCCGCCGCCCACTTCCTCAATCATGCGCATCAACGGAAACCCCATGGGCAGCTCATAAACGCCGGGGCGGTTGATGTGGCCCGAAAGGCAAAACATGCGTGTTCCGCCATTCTTGGGGGAACCAAGCTTCGCCCATTCCTCACCGCCCATGCGGAAGATCGACGGCACGGCGCAATAGGTCTCCACATTATTCAGAATGGTGGGCGATTGGTATGCGCCGGCGACTGCGGGAAACGGAGGGCGGATGCGGGGCACGCCACGTTTGCCCTCAAAAGATTCCAGCAGCGCCGATTCTTCCCCGCACTCATAAGCGCCTGCGCCGGTGTGCGTCGCCAAATGAAATTTCCAGCCTGAACCGCGCACGTCATCGCCCAGGTAGCCCTGATCGTAAGCCTCGGCGATGGCTTTGTTGAGGATGTCGATCAGGTAGCGATACTCGCCACGGACATAGATATATCCCTGGTTCGATGTCGCCGCACGCCCCGCGATCAGGCAGCCTTCAATCAACTGGTGCGGATCGAACTCAATCAGCAGACGGTCCTTGCAGGTGCCGGGTTCGCTTTCATCCGCGTTGACGATAATGTACTTCGGCTTGGGAGAACTGCGCGCCAGAAAACTCCACTTCAGCCCCGTGGGAAACCCGGCGCCGCCGCGGCCGCGTAAACCCGACGCCTTCACCTCATTCACCACTTCATCGGGCGTCATCTTCAGCGTGCGCTCAAAGCCCTGATAACCCTCATTCGCCAGATAGACGTCGATGGATTGGGAGTTCGGAATTCCGAACCGTTTCGACAACACGCGGACTTCCAGCGGATGTGGTTCGTTGTACGGCATTTTTCTAGTGCTTGCCCTCAAGCTCGGTGAGTAGCGCATCCAGCTTTTCAGGCGTCATCCGATGGTAAAAATCGTAGTTGACCTGGATGGCCGGAGCCCAGGAACAGGCCCCCATGCATTCGACTTCTTCCAGCGAGATATTGCCATCGGCTGTCACTTCTTTGTGACCAATGCCCATGCGCGTCGACGCATGCTGCCAAAGTTCCGCGCCGCCATTCAGCATGCAACTGATATTGGTGCAGATCTGGACGTGCGCTTTGCCCATCGGCTTGCGATGCAGCATGGAATAGTAGGTCACCACCTCGTCCACCTGAAGCGGCGTGATGCCGGTGCGCCTGGCGACTTCCTCCACCAGTTCGCGCGTGATGGATCCGATTTCGTCCTGCGCGTAGAGCAGCATGGGAATCACGGCGGAGCGCTTACGCTCCGGCGGATAAACCTTCAGGATTCCGGTCAACTTCTCTTCGAGTTCAGGCGAGAAGGTCATGGGAAGACAACGTCTGTGCACTACCGTCTATGAACTACTAGGATTAGCACACTGCGCTCATCCGACTTTTCTCTCCGCGGTTCACCAGGCGAGACAAACCCTTTTGGGTTCGGTATTAAAAGCTAAACTTGCAAGTTTACCTGTTGTTATGTATAGTGGAATTTCGATGCCGCGAAAGCCGCTTGAAATTGCCGTGATCGACTTGACGCAAGCCATTGGTCTATTGGTGCGCCGGGTGCGGGCGGCGGCCGCCTCCCATGAGCTTTCATTAACCGAGTCCGCCGTCATGGCGCGCCTGGGTAAGGATGGGCCTGCGACGATCGCCGACCTGGCCCGCGCGGAGAGCATGAAACCGCAGTCCATGGGAGCCGCCATTGCGGCGCTTGAGGAAATGGGCATGGTGAGGCGCAACCCGCATCCCACCGACGGCCGTCAAGTGAATATCGAACTGACCGCCCAAGGCGAAGCTGTGCGTCAGAGCACCCGCGATGCAAAGCGGACGTGGCTGGCGCAGGCCATCGCCCAACTCGACGAACAGGAACAGCAAACCCTGTTCAAGGCTGGTGAAATCATCAGACGCCTGGTGGAACGGTGACCAGGCGATGAATATTGAAAGCTAAGAAACATGCCTCTCACAAAACTCGACGACACGTGTGCCTTAATCGTGATCGACCTGCAAAAGGGCATTGTCGCGATGCCGACGGTGCATCCCGCGAGCGAGATCGTTGATCGATCGGCGCAACTGGCGCGAGCGTTTCGCCGGCGCGGGCTGCCGGTGGTTCTGGTCNNTTTGCGGCGGATTGGACCGAGTTGGTTCCTGAATTGGAGCGGCACCCCGATGATTACGTGGTGACGAAACAACGAGTGGGCGCGTTTCTCGGGACGAACCTGGATGAAATATTGCGTGGGCGCGGCGTCACGCAGATCGTCCTGACCGGCGTTGCGACCAGTTTCGGTGTGGATTCGACCGCGCGCAGCGCCTATGATCTGGGATACAACGTGACCATGGTTGTGGATGCGATGACCGACCGGGACGCGGACGCGCACCGGCATAGCGCCGAGAAGATTTTTCCGCGCCTGGGCGAGACCGCCCGCTCTGAAGACGTGCTGAAGCTGCTGCAACATGACGATTAACGCTCTTCGGGCTTTGCGGCACCGCAATTTCCGGATCTTTTTTTGCGGACAAAGCATTTCCCTGGTGGGCACGTGGATGACGCGGCTCGCCACCGGCTGGCTGGTTTATCGTCTCACCGGATCATCCCTGCTATTGGGCGTGATCAGTTTTGCGGGTCAAATCCCCACGTTCCTGCTGGGTCCGTTCGCGGGCGTTTGGGTAGACCGATGGCAACGGCGGCGCGTGCTGTTAGCCACGCAGGCTCTTGCGGCGGTCCAATCCCTCATGCTCGCCGGTCTGACTCTTTCCGGACGCATCACCGTTACCGAGATTGTCTGCCTGAGCGTTTTTCAAGGATTGATCAACGCCTTCGACATGCCGGCGCGGCAATCGTTCCTCATCCAAATGGTGGAAGGCCGGAGGGATTTGAGCAACGCCATCGCCCTCAATTCGACCATGGTGAATGGCGCGCGTCTCCTGGGACCGGCCCTCGCGGGAATCATTATCGCGGCGGTTGGAGAAGGATATTGTTTCCTGATTGACGGCGTGAGTTATTTTGCCGTCATTGGGTCGCTGCTGGCCATGAAGATCGACGGCCAACCAGTCGGCAAATCAACCGCGAGCATGCTTGTTCAACTGAAGGAAGGCTGGACTTACGTTTCCAAATTCGCGCCCATCCGCACCGTGTTGCTGTCATTCGCGATCGTCAGTTTTATGGGCGTGCCTTACACGGTGTTGATGCCCGTATTTACCACCAGGATTCTGCACGGCGGGCCACACATGCTGGGCTTCTTACTGGGCGCCGCCGGTGCTGGCTCTATTGCCGCCGCCCTCAGCCTGGCTGCGCGCAAATCCGTACGCGGGCTGTACCGGGTCATCCCGGCGGTAGCGGCGCTGTTCGGGGGCGGGCTCATCGCTTTTTCCCTTTCGCGAAATGAATGGCTGTCGCTCACGCTCATGGCGGTTACCGGGTTTGGAATGATGCAGTTTGCCGCCGCCAGCAACACCGTCATCCAGACGATTGTTGAAGAGGATAAGCGCGGCCGCGTGATGAGCTATTACATGATGGCGTACATGGGCGCCAGCCCCTTCGGCAGCTTGCTCGCGGGCAGCGTGGCGCCGGTGATCGGCGCGCCGGGCACGGTGCTGCTCTGCGGGATTGGTTGCGTGGCGGGAGCGGCGTGGTTCTGGTTTCAACTGCCGAAACTGCGCCCGGTAATCCGTCCGATTTACGAGCGACTGGGCATCCTGCCCGTCGTGCCCATCGCAGTGAACGGGGAGAATTGATTGGCGGGCCTCGGCCACACGATTTTGCTGGCAATTTAACTCATTTCCAGCTACGATATTGGCCAGCCCGACGGATTACCTATGTCTCACAGCCAAAATTATCGACGCTTTCCCGCCGCATTGCTTCTCTTTTCCACAACAGTTCTCCTGGCGCAAAACCCCGGACCAAAAATAGATGACCGGAATTTTAGCGGTAGCTGGATCTTGAAGGTGGAGAAAAGTGAACTCAACACGCTTCCGCAAAAGCCCGACGCCCTGGTCAAAATCGACCAAAAGGACGCCATGATCCATTGGTTTCAACTCGGCCGGGAACCGGCTCGGGAGACGTGGACGTATCGCATCGACGGCACCTCATTTCGCCACAAAGACGGAGATACGTCCCTCAATAGCCAGGCCAAATGGGAAGGCTCCGCGCTGTTGATCAATACCATTGTGACAACGCCGCGAGATAGCTTCACGGTTGCCGACCGGTGGAAGCTGTCGCGAGACGGTAACCGTTTGACAATCGTGCGGCATGTCTCGCGAGGTTCAAGCGATGCGGAATCAACTCTGGTCTACGAACGCGATGGCTTCGTTCCCCCCGCGACCCTGGTGGCCCGTGCGGAGGCGAAACCGGCGGCGAAACCCGAGGAGATTTCCCCGGCCGCGCCGTCCGCACCGCAGGACTACGTGGTCCAAACCGGCACGCATTTGCCGCTCCGCTTACTGAATAGCGTGAGCACCAAGCATTCAAACCCCGGGGACCGGATCTATCTCCAGACCATTTATCCCATCTCCGCCCAGGGTCGCATTGTGATCCCCGCGGGCAGTTACGTCACCGGCAGTCTCACCGAGGTGAAACGCGCGGGCCGGGTAAAGGGCAAGAGTGAACTCTACCTGCGGTTTGATTCCCTCACGCTGCCGAATGGCACAACACGGGATTTTCGCGCCAGAATTTCCGGAATGGACGACAACGGCAAGGGTTCGCTCGACAGGAGTGAAGAGGGCAAGGTACAGGGCGAAAGCGGCAAGGGGTCGGATGCGAAAACCGTCGCCACCACCACGGCGGCGGGCGCCGGCATCGGAGCGATGGCGGGCAGCGCGGCTGGCCATCTGGGAATGGGCGCGGGAATCGGAGCGGCCGCCGGCGCCCTGGGTGGTCTAGCGGGGGTTCTCATGACCAGGGGCCCGGACGCCGTGCTCGATAAAGGCAGCACAGTCGAAATGGTCCTGGATCGCGATTTGACGTTCACTCATGAAGAACTCGCCAACCATCGCGATCGGTGATTCCGTTCCGGCGTGTGTAGTAACCTAAGGTTTCACGACAAGTTTCACGACTTGCCCTCGTGGCGGAACTGGCAGACGCGCATGGTTCAGGTCCATGTACTCGCAAGGGTGTGGGGATTCGACTTCCTCCGAGGGCACCACTTCTTTCCTAATTAATCTGGAGGCACACGAATCTCTCGGATTCCGCGAGAGTTCGGGCGCGCGCCGGTGCAATCAAGCTCTCGAGTTTTGCGAGCGAGGGTTTGTCGATCACGACAGTCGCGCTGCGTTGCGCGGTCAACGTGTTCAGATCGGTCACCAGACGGGTATTTCGCGCGGAATACCATAGCAGTTGATTCTGTGTGTCGTAAGCCATGTCTCCGGACGCATAGAGTAGAACGCGTTCGGTGGACCTGGTATTTCGATCGATAACTGGCGCAAGCGTTCGCATATCCATGCCTCTTTCCTTGGCGGGGAATGCCCAGGTGAACGCGGCCACCGCGAACAAGACTCCGCAGGCCGACCAGAAAACTACAGTGCGTCGAATGACCGGCACGAACCGATCCACCCCAGTGGCCGCGATGATCGCCATCGCCGGAAACGCGGGAATGAGATAACGAGCGTACTTCGTGGCAGCCACGCTCAAAGGTCCAATCACGCAAACGCACCAAACCAGCGGCAGCAGTTTACGCGCGCGGACTTCGATGACCGTGCCAACCAAAAGAAAAGGCAGCCAGGGCCAGTAGAATCTCAGCATCATCGGCCCATAGGCGAACCAGTTTGAAGAGCCGCCCAGCTTCCCCTCAAGGAACGTCAGATGCTCCGGGCGGGGCGGAAACCCGAACCATAGCAGGGGCAACCCCAGCGCGATCACCCACATTGCCGCAAACGGAATGGACAACAGCAGCCGGTGACGCCTCGTCAAGAGCAAGTGCGCGGCCATCACCGCCAACGGAAAAACGCCAATGACGGAACGCGTCAAAATAGCGATACCGACAGGGATTCCCGCCAGGACGAAATACCAACGCTGCCGCAATCCCCGGACGTACAAGTACATTGCCAGCGTCACAAAGAACGTGAACGGCACGTCGGTCATGGCGTGCGTGGAATATTTCACAAAGAGTTGCGTGGTGGTCAGGATGAGCATCGCTAAAGCGGCCAGCCACAGCTCTCCCGTGAGCTCCGCGACAAGGAAATACAAGACCGCGATGGTTCCAAAACCAGCCAGGGCGGCAGGGAACTTCGCCGCGTAGTCGCTGACGCCGAGCACTTTCATCGAAGCAGCTTCCAGCCACAGGAACACCGGAGGGTACTCGTAATTGGCGGAGCCGTTGACATGCACGGTCCACCAGTCGCCTCCGCGCAGCATCTCCTTGCCCTCGTCCGCATAGAGCGCGTCATCATAGCCGCTGAGGCCGCCGCGGTTCAGGTTCGGGAACAGCAACAAGATGGCCAAGGCAGCCACGGCCGGCAAGTATGAGATGCTAAAACGCTTGGACACCATGGGGGCTCTTCAATCCGAACTGCTGCTGGTGATGCTCGCCACGGCATTTTTCGCGGCCGGATTTGCCTCCATCGCTCTTTGGACACTGAAGTCTCGCGATCCGCTGCTGCTTTGGCTGGGCATATTCGCTTCTCTTTATGGGCTGAGGGTTTTCCTGACGAATGCCCTGGTAGTCGCCGCTACCGCGCACAGGCTTGACGCCCTCCATGACGCACCCGTCATTATTACCTACTGCATTCCAATTCCCCTGGTGTTGTTCGTCCGCGAGTTGATTGGCAAGGGTCGGAAAAACTCGATTACGGTTTGGGCCTGGATGCAGGTTGGTTTTGCCATCCTGGCGATTGCCGTCGGAATTTTCGGCGGCTATCAGGACTTCACGAACAAAGCCAACAACACCCTCATTATCGCGGGGTCTGTTCTGTTGCTGTTTCACCTGTTTTTCTTCTATCGCGGCGAACCCGGAGCTGTGATTGTGAAATGGGCGTTCGTTGTTTTTCTCGGGTTTGTCCTGGTCAGGAATTTCGGGTTCGAGGGAGTGGGCAAAGTGCTTGAACCCATCGGATTCCTACTCCTCGTCAGCGCGCTGGGATATACGGCGGCGCTCCGCGTGGTTCATCGCGAGCAGAAGCTGATTGCAGTCGAACAGGAGCTTGCGACAGCCCGCCGAATCCAGTCCTTCATTCTGCCGAAGTCCGCGCCACAAATGGCGGGCCTCGCGATCGCCACGCGCTACGTTCCGATGACGGCAGTTGCTGGTGATCTTTACGATTTTTTACAAATCGATCAGTACCGGGTGACCATCGTTGTTGCGGACGTTTCTGGTCATGGAGTACCCGCCGCCCTGATCGCTTCCATGTTGAAGGTGGGGATTGCCGCCCAGCGTCACAATGCTGCCGATCCGGCTGCCATCCTCGCCGGTCTGAATGCCATGCTGCGGGGAATGCTGGACGGTCAATTCGTCACCGCGGCGTGCGCGTTTATCGATCTCGAGGCCCACACCTTGACCTATTCTGGGGCCGGCCATCCGCCAGCGCTTGTGGCGCGTTGTGGGAGTCCGAATATCTTGGAACTTGCTGAAAATGGACTGTTTCTCGGCCCATTTCCCGCAGCCGTCTACACGAATCTGACGGTACCGTTCTGCGCCGGGGATCAGCTTTTGCTCTATACCGACGGTATCCCCGAGGCAACCCTCGCCGGCGGCCAGCCCTTCGGCGACGACGCGCTCAAACTGTTCATGGTCAGCCATCACGGGGCGGGCGTTTCCCGATTTGCGGACGACCTCATCCGAGCTGCTTCCGGTCCAGTTCAGGAAGACGATCTGACTCTGGTCATTGCGGAAGCCCGTTAGATATCCCTTTTTTTCGGAGAGTTCGAGTACTCTCCACAACCGCCGCGCGGCGAACCATGTTAAGCTCTCATGGCAGAGGTAATACATGATTCAAACTAGACGCCTTCTTTTGGTCGCCGCGGCGCTTTGCGCGCCAGCGCTTCACGCAACAATCACAATCAACTCTTTTAGTCCTTCAATATCTTCTCCGCAGCCCCTGGGAACACCGATCACGTGGACAGCCACCGCTACGGACACCAGCCACGGAGCGCTGACTTTCCGCTATAGCGTCGCATTCTCGACGGGCGCCTACCAGGTGGTTACCGACTTCTATCCGGGAACCATCAGCTCCGGCCTGTGGACCGGACCCTCTTTCCCCTGGGCGACGATTGCCAATGAAGGCACTTACCACGTTCAGGTGAGCGTCAGAAACTACACCACCGGCGAAACGGTGAGCACTTCAGTGGCTTATGGGCTGAAGGCTATCAGCAACGGCAAGAACTTCGTGGTCACGCCCACGGCCAATCCGCTGGTGGAACTCGCCAGTGGGCCCGGTTGCCCGACGGGCAGCTTCTTCCAGGTGACGATGCAGAAAGCCAACGGAACGAAGGTTGTCAAAACCAATGAGATTGCCTGTACGCCCACGCATACTATGAACGTTTATGCTGCGGGCATGGTCGCATCGACTCAATACAAGATCAACTACCAAGTGATCACGGGCACCACGACGACCCCTGGCGCCACGCCGGTGACCATCACCACCGGGCCACTGCCGTCCACTCTGACATTCCCAACCTTTACCGTGATCACACCGGCCACCTCTCAGGACGATCAAGCCGATCAATTGCTATTGCATGGGTTCCTCGCGTTCGGCGCCAGCACCCAATTTCTTCCTGTGGCGACCGACCTGAATGGGGACGTTCTGTGGTATTACACCTCCTACGATCCGGAACACTCCGCCCTTCTGACGCGTCCGCTGGTTGGAGGCGACATGCTCACGATTCAGACCGGCAATTCATGGAGCCCCAATATTGAAGCGGGAGGGCAGTTCGTGCGCAAAATCGATCTGGCTGGCAACACCGTCCAGGAAACCAATATCGGCGTCCTGCAGCAGCAGCTTCTGGCTATGGGCGCAACCGATTTCGGGCCGTGCGGCCAGGTCGCGCTTCCTGCAGCAGTGGGCGCAGCTTGCCTCGGCACGACGCATCACGATGTGATCCAGTTGCCCAATGGCAATTACGCCATGATCGTGGACATCGAGAAAATCTTCCCCCCCGGAACCCAGGGCGATACGACGGGATTGAATGTCGACATCATTGGAGATGGAATTCTGGTTCTCGACCCGAACATGCAGCTTCTCTGGTACTTCGATACATTCCAGCACGATAGCGGCGGGTCGCAATTGGATATCAACCGCGGAGCCGTGTTGGGTGAGACCTGCACCCAGGGACAAGGTGGATGCCCTACCCTGTTTCTTGCGGCGACCAGTGGCGTTGCGCCTCTCGCGCACGACTGGCTGCACACCAATTGCCTCTACTTCAACGCTTCCGAAGGCGACATCGTCTTCTCGTCACGCCATCAGGATTGGGTGATGAAGGTCGATTACAACAATGGAACGGGCACGGGGAACATCAAATGGCGCCTCGGGCTGGATGGTGATTTCACCTTCAATAACACCAACAACGATCCGTATCCATGGTTCTCACACCAGCACGATTTCGCCTACGAGAATACGACGTCGGGTCTTATTTCCGTCTACGACAATGGCAACACCCGCGTTTCGCCTCCGCCAGTCGGTTTGGGAAGCGGGAATAGCCGCGGTATGGCTCTGATCGTTGACGAGACCAACCGCACGGCCTCACCCGTTCTGAGTCAGGATCTGGGCTACTACGGATTCGCACTCGGCAGCGCGCAGCTCCTTGCCAACGGCAACTACTTCTTCCAACCGGGAGTTGTGATGCCGAATAGCTACAGCTACGGGCTGGAGCTGTTGCCGACCGCGGGAACGGTGGATGCGACGACCATCTTTGACATGCAATCCGGCACCTCTTACCGGAGCTGGATGATGCCGACCCTCTACGCACCGCCCCCGAGCTAGTATTTACCCGAAGGGTTGAAGCCCCGATCTACCGAGACCTGGTAGATCGGGGCTTCAGCCTGTTTGCTCACCAGCCGTCGGAATCCTGCCGCCCTTATAAGCCTGCATCACGTCCCGTATTTTCCCCTGCATCACAACTTCACCTGAATCAAGCCAGAGTCCCTGATCGCAAAGTTCTTCGATGAGTGTGGGACTGTGCGACACGCAGATGAACGTACAGCCGTTGTTGCGGATTTCCCGAATGCGCTTGAGGCATTTGGCCGTAAAGACCTGATCGCCCACCGCCAGCACTTCATCCACAATCAGAATCTCGGGATCAACGTTGACGGCGATCGAAAAAGCCAGCCGCATCCCCATTCCCGTCGAATAAGTGCGCAAAGGCTCATCAATGAATTCGCCAATGCCGGAAAAGTCGATAATCTCGTCCTGGCGGCTACGGGCATCTTTCTCGGAAAAACCCATCATGGCGGCGTTCAACAGAAGGTTTTCGCGCCCCGTCAGATCGGGATGAAAGCCAGCGCCCAACGCCAGTAGCGCCGCCACGCGCCCATTCACGGTGACCGAGCCGCGCGTAGGCTCCGCCAATCCGCTGATCAAGCAGAGCAGCGTGCTCTTCCCCGCCCCGTTACGGCCTACGATTCCGAGGCTCTCGCCTTCCTCCACAGAGAAGGAAACATCCCGCAGGGCTACAAACTCCTGGCCGGTCCGGCGCGTCAGTGTGTTTACCAGCCGCTCCCGCAACAAGCTGCTGCCGCTGTGCAACTGGAAAGTGCGCCACACGTTCTTGCATTCGATGATCATGTTTACAGATGCTGATAGAAATTCTTCTGCAGCTTCTGAAAAATCAGATGTCCCACCGCGATGGTGAGCACGGATACGAGGGCGAGTTTGGTCATCAAAATAGGTGAAGGCGCCTTATCTTCAAGCAGAATATTTCGCATGGCCAGTACGATGGCTGCTACCGGATTGAACTGATAAATGTCCCGATACTTGACCGGGATGACTTTGAAATCGTAGAAGATGGGCACCAGCCAAAACAAGACCGTGCTGGCGGATTCCACGAAGTATCGGGTGTCCTTCACAAACACATCCAAGGCGGAGAAGATCATGGCGAGGCCGCACACGAATCCAATCTCCAGAATCCAAACGACAATCAGCCAAAGCCATTGGAGCCCCGGATGAATGCCGAAAATCAACGCCATTCCAACGAGCATCACAAGTTGGATAAACAGGTGGGGAACGCTGGAGAGCACCGTCGAGATCGGGATGACCTCGCGGGGAAACGAAACCCTCTTTACGAGCGGGGCATTCCCAGCAATCGAAACCGTGCCGTTCGACCAGGCGAGCGAGAAGAAGTTAAACGGGATAATTCCGCAAAGGACAAAAACCGGGAACTTGGGCACCTTCGACGGGTAGATCACCGTGAAAACGAAGGTGAGCACAACCATCATGACCAAGGGATTCAGAAGCGACCAGAATACGCCGAGCGACATATTCCGGTAGCGAATGCGGAAATCCTTCAGGATCAGCTGTTTGTATAAGAAGCGGACATCGCCGCGCCACGCCATAAGTGTGAATTTCAGTGTAGCTTAGCGCCAGGCCCAGGGAGCTTCATCCGTGACTACGAATGTCCGAGAACCGCGTGCGGGCGGTAGGGTTCAGCCAGCGCCTTCAACTCCGCATCATCCAACTGAATCTCCAAGGCCTTCACGGCATCATCCAGATGGCTCATCTTACTCGCGCCAATAATGGGCGCGGTCACCCCCGGTTGCGCCAGCAACCAGGCCAGCGCGACCTGGGCATTATTCACCCCTCGCTTCCCGGCCACTTCCGTGACGCGGTCGACCACGGCGAAGTCGGACGGTGTGTAATAAAGTTCCTGCGCGTACTTGTCGGTCTTCGCTCGAAGCGTCTCGCCAAAATCCTCCTGGCGGCGTCCCCCCGCCAGAAATCCGCGCGCCAGCGGACTCCAGGGAATCAAACCGATCCTCTCCGCGCGGCACAGTAGATTCATTTCGCGTTCCTCCTCGCGATAGATCAGGTTATAGTGATTCTGCATCGTTACGAAACGCGACAGCCCGCGCTCCCGCGACGTGTAGAGCATCTTCGCAAACTGCCAGGCGAACATGGACGACGCGCCAATGTACAAGGCTTTTCCGGACTTCACCACATCGTCCAGGGCTTCCAGCGTCTCTTCGATTGGCGTCTCATAATCGAACCGGTGTATCTGATAGAGGTCCACATAGTTCGTGCCCAACCGGCGCAGGCTTTCGTCAATGGCGTGGGCGATATGCTTGCGCGAAAGACCGCGCTGGTTGGGATCGTCGCCCATGGGATTGAATACCTTCGTGGCAATCACCACCCGGTCGCGGGACGGCCCGAAATCTTTCAGCGCGCGGCCGAGTATCTCTTCGCTTACGCCCAGCGAATACATATCGGCGGTGTCGAAGAAATTAATGCCCAGTTCAACGGCCCGCTTGATGAAAGGCCGGCTTTCCTCTTCCTCCAGAACCCATTCACGCCATTTCTTCGACCCGTAGGTCATCGTCCCAAGGCAGAGACGGGATACCTTCAGGCCGGTTGAACCAAGGTTTACGTATTCCATTGCTCTACCATCTTAGTGTGGATCAGGCTCGCGGTTGCGATCGAACATCGCCTTCAGGCCCGCGCGCGGGCGAACCGACCATTTCCGGCACACCGATGAATCTTCACCTCACAGTCACTCCCCAGTAACTCGAAATTCATCGTTTTCTAACACTCCGCCGATATCCTGCTTAAGTTACCGTCTTGTCGATGAGTCGACCGTCTTCTCCAGCCACACGGGAGTTGTGGCCGTTGTCGTCTCAAAGACGGTCTTCAGGAACTAAATCTTAGAGGAGTTTGAATGACTTTCAGTCAACGAAAGGGATGGATGCGAAGTCTCGCGCCATGCCTGCTGATCAGCACATCGCTTTACGCGCAGCAGGCCGGTCAGACCGTACCCACCCAGGCAATCAGCACCACAGACGACATTGCAGCACTCAAGAAACAAATGGTAGAGCAGCAGAAGCAACTCGAACAGCTTCGCGCCGCTCTGCAAAAGCAGCAGGAATTGATCGACAAGGCCACGAAGCAAGCCGAAGAAGCTGCGAATCGCCGAGTCGTCCCCGCAGCGTCGCTCGGCGAAGTGGCCAGCACCACGCCCATTTTTCCGATGCCCGCCGTTGTCAATCCCCCGATGAACCCCGCACAAACAGCCAACGCCAGCCAAATGGGCCAGGGGCCGAGAAGTGAATCACCGCTCGGGTTCCAAATCGGCGGCGCGACATTTACGCCCCTCGGCTTCGTCGATTTCATCAGCGTTACGCATTCCACGGACGCCGGCAGCGGGATTGGCACCGGTTTCGGTGGGATTCCATTTTCAAACTCCACCGCCGGCGGTTTGTCCGAAACACACTTCAGCATGCAGAACTCTCGGGTGGGCTTACGCGTGGATTCAAATTATCTGGGATATCAAGTTCTGGGCTACCTGGAGACGGACTTCCTAGGAGCGGCGCCCACCAATCCTTTCGTCACGAGCAACTCCGACACGCTCCGCATGCGGCTGTTCTTTGTGGATTTGAAAAAAGACGCGTTTGAATTCACCGGCGGCCAAACCTGGTCGCTGATGACGCCGAACAGAACCGCCATCGGCGTGCTGCCCTCGGAGATCTTCTACTCGCAGGATATCGACACGAATTATCAATTGGGTCTCACCTGGGCACGCCAGGCGGGTGTTCGCTTTACCTGGAACCCCAACGAGAACTTCCATTGGGCCGTGGCGCTGGAAAATCCGGAACAGTATTCGGGCGCGGCGGTTACGTATCCCAAGAACCTGGCGACGATTGCCACCACCGAACTGGACAACAATGCCGGCGGCGTGGCAATTCCGAACCTGTTCCCGGACGTGATCTCTAAGATTGCGTTGGATGGCGGCAGCCCCGGCCATAAAGCGCATCTCGAAGTCACGGGCCTTTTGACCAACGTCCACACCTACAATTCCCTCACCACAGGGCCTGGCGCGGATAGCCATTTCACCAAAGTGGGCGGCGGCGCGGAGATCAACTTCAGCGTCGAAGCCAGCAAGCACTTCCGCTTCCTCTCCAATAACTACTACAGCGATGGCGGCGGCCGCTATGTCGGCACAGGACTCGCACCCGACGCAATTCTCGAAGCCAACGGCTCTCCGTCGCTGGTGCACTCCGCCTCGACGGTGGATGGCATCGAGATGCAGATCACCCCCAAGGCTCTCGTTTATGCCTATTACGGTGGAGTATACGTCGGTAAAGACACCGCCCTCGATCAGGACAACAAGACTTTGATCGGCTACGGCGTTGCCAATCAGACGTCGGCCAACCGCGCTATCCAGGAAGCAACTTTTGGAATTCAAAACAACTTCTGGAAGAGCCCGCAATATGGGTCCCTGATGCTGGCGCTCCAGTACTCGTATTTGACCCGCAATCCGTGGAACATCACCACCGCCGGCGCGCCGACGAGCGCCAATATGAACATTGGCTTCGTCGACCTTCGCTACACCCTGCCCTAATCTTTCCCGTTCGTGAAGGCGCTGATTAGTACGTCTACCTCAGCGCCTTCACCTTCACTTAAACCCGTAGTAGCCAATTTGTAACACTTCAATGACAGTCTTAAGAGAGGAAAAACGTCGATGAAACGACAGACAGTGGTTGGCCTGGCTCTGGTGGCCGGCCTTTTCGGGACGCTCGCGCTTGCGGAAACGCATATCGTGGCGGCGGGGGCGACGTTCCCATATCCTATTTACAGCAAATGGTTTAGCGAATTCAAGAGCGAGAAGGGAGTGGAAATCAATTACCAATCCGTGGGGTCTGGTGGTGGTATTTCCCAACTGACGCAGGGGACGGTGGATTTTGGCGCGTCCGATCGCCCTGTTACCGATGCCGAGATTGCAAAGATGAAGTCGAAACCGGTGATTTTTGCGACCGTCCTGGGTGGTATTGTCCCTACCTATAACGTGACAGGCATCACGAAAGACATGAAATTTACAGGCGAGGCGCTTGCCGACATTTTCCTGGGGACGATCACAAAGTGGAACGACCCGGCTCTGAAGGCGCTCAATCCGGGAGTGAATCTGCCGAATGCTGATATTGTAGTCGTGCACCGGTCGGACGGAAGTGGAACCAGCTTTGTGTTTACCGATTACCTGTCGAAAGTCAGCCCGCAATGGAAGAGCAAGGTCGGCGCGAATCAATCGCCCAACTTTCCTATCGGGCTTGCCCAGAAAGGGAACGAGGGCGTGGCGGGACTGGTGAAGCAGACTCCCGGCTCAATCGGTTATGTGGAGTTGAATTATGCCGTGCAAAACAAGATGGCTTACGGCGAGATGAAGAACGCGGCGGGTAACTTCCTGAAGGCGGACCTGGCTAGCGTTTCGGCAGCGGGCGCCACCGCCAAAACGCTGCCGGCTTCAATTACCAACGCGCCGGGCGCGAATTCGTACCCCATCTCGAGCTTCACCTACCTGTTGATTCCCAGCAAGATAGACGACGCGGCAAAGCGCGCGGCGATCAAAGACTTCCTCTCATGGATGCTGGTGAAAGGCCAGACCTATAACGAAGGTTTGGATTACGCGAAGCTGCCCGCCTCCATCGTGGCCAGCGAGCAAAAGCTGATCGCCGAGATCCACTAATTCGCTATGTCAAGCTCCGCTGCTGTTTCCCCCCCATCGGCTACCGGAGCAAAACCGACATTCTTTTCGCGGCTGAAGGGAGGCGACCAGGTAGCGTATTTGATTACTCTCCTGTTCGCCTCCATCGTCCTGCTGATCGCCGTTCTCATCGTCTACGTGCTGTGGCAGGAATCGAGCCTAGCTCGCCACAAGTTCGGCTTTGGCTTCTTCACTTCGCAGGCCTGGGACCACAACGAAGAGAACTATGGCGCGCTTCCCTTCATATACGGGACGCTGCTGACGTCGTTTCTGGCGCTTCTATTCGCTGTGCCGCTCGGGGTGGGCGCGGCCATCTTCCTCGCGGAGCTGGCGCCGCCAAAAATCTCGAATGCGCTCACTTTCATGGTGGAGTTGCTAGCCGCCGTACCCAGCGTCATCTACGGACTCCTGGCGATTTTCACGCTGGTACCGCTCATGCGGGATTACGTGGAACCCGCGCTCAAATCCACATTGGGGTTCACGCCGCTCTTTACGGGACCCGCGTATGGTGTAGGCTATTTGGCGGCGGGCGCGGTGCTCGCCATCATGACCTTTCCGTTCATTATTTCGGTTTCCCGCGAGGCACTCCTCGATGTCCCGCGGGAACAGCGTGAAGCCGCGCTGGCTCTCGGTGCGACTCGCTGGGAAGCCACGTGGCAAGCGGTTGTGCCCTTCGCCAAACTCGGAATCATGGGCTCCATCTTTCTCGGCCTGGCGCGCGCGCTGGGAGAAACCATGGCGGTTACCATGGTAATAGGCAACGTGCCGAAGATCAGCGCGTCGCTTCTGTCGTCCGGATATACGATTGCGTCCGTGATCGCCAACGAGTTTGCCGAGGCCAGCAGTGATATATTTCGCGAATCGCTCATCTTTCTGGCTTTGGTCCTATTCCTGCTGACTATTGTGATTAACGGAGCCGCACGCCTTTTGATCATTGCCACGACGCGCAAGGGGTCATCCTAAAATGTCCAGACTTGCCTGGAGAAACTTCGTCAACAAAGTGATGCTTTCGCTCACCGCCGTTTGCACCCTTCTGACGGTTTCGACGTTGATCCTGATTTTGGGTTATCTGATCTGGAATGGCGGCAAGTCGCTCAACTGGGCTTTCTTCACCCAACTGCCTAAAGGTCCCGGTGAAGTGGGCGGCGGCATGGCGAACGCCATCGTCGGCACGGCTAAACTCGTCGGCCTCGCATCCGCGATTGGAATCCCCATCGGTTTCATCGCCGGCATTTACCTTTCTGAGTTCGGCGGAGTGACTTTCCCTTTCATCATTCGCTATGTGGCCGATCTTTTGAACGGCGTTCCCTCGATCGTGGTTGGAATCTTTGCGTACGCCATTGTGGTCCTGCCGCTCAAGCATTTCTCGGCCTGGGCCGGTTCGGTGGCGCTCGCCGTTATGCTGATCCCGGTCGTGGTGCGCAACACGGAACAGTTCCTGCAAGGCGTTCCGCAGAGCCTCCGCGAAGGAGCACTCTCGCTGGGCGCCAGCAAATGGCGGACGATCGTCACAGTGGTCGTACCGGCATCCATCAGCGGCATTCTTACCGGCATCATTCTCGGCGTGGCCCGGATCGCGGGAGAGACCGCGCCACTTATCTTTACCAGTTTTGGAAATCAGTTCTGGAGCAGTGGCTTCAACGAGCCCACCTCCTCGCTCCCTGTAATGATCTATAACTACGCCATCTCGCCCTACGACGACTGGCATCGCCAAGCGTGGGCGGCCGGATTAGTGCTCCTCGCGCTCGTTCTTGTTTCCAATATCCTAGCAAGAGGAATTCTGGGCCGCGGCACGGCAGCGAATCGCGCATAAACGTGGACAAAGCAGAAGATGGCAACCATACCTGAACGGAAACTCGACATGGCAAGCATGCGAACCTTTAGTCCCGCTGGCACACAACAAGCCAGCGCGGCTACCACCAAAATCGAATCCCGGAACCTAAACTTCTACTACGGGACCTACAAGGCGCTCTCGGATGTTTCGCTCGCCGTCGCGCCGAACAGCGTCACGGCTCTCATCGGCCCCTCGGGATGCGGCAAAAGCACCTTCCTGCGCACACTGAACCGTATTAGCGAAACCATCAAGAACACGCGCGTGGAAGGTGAAGTTCTGCTCGACGGCGCCAGCATCATGGATTCCGACGTCACCGCGCTCCGGCGCAGAGTCGGCATGGTCTTTCAACGCCCCAATCCATTTCCGAAATCGATCTACGACAACATCGCTTACGGCCCCCGCATCAATGGCATGAAGGGCAAGATGGACGATCTGGTTGAAACCGCACTGCGGCGGGGCGCGCTTTGGGAAGAGGTGAAGGACAAATTGAACAAGTCCGCTTATGCCCTATCCGGCGGGCAGCAGCAGCGTCTGTGTATCGCGCGCGCCATGGCAGTTGAGCCCGAGGTGATCCTGATGGATGAGCCATGCTCAGCCCTCGACCCCATCGCTACCGCTAAGATCGAAGAGCTGATTTTCAACATCAAGAACCAGACTACTGTCGTCATCGTCACGCATAACATGCAACAAGCCGCCCGGATTGCGGATAAGACCGGCTTCTTCCTGATGGGGAAGATGATCGAGTTCGGTCCCACCGATCTCATCTTCAAGAACCCCTCGAAAAAGGAAACCGAAGACTACATCACCGGGCGGTTTGGATAATGGACAACACTTCACGCAGCCGTCCGTTCGACGTGGAACTCGACCAGCTCAAAAGCATGCTCCTCGAAATGGGAGCGCTGGTGGCGTCGTCGGTTCACCGCAGCATTCTCGCGCAGACCGAACGCAGTGAAGACCTAGCGCACCAGGTGCTGCGGGATGAATCACGCATCGATCTGGCGGAGATTCAAATCGACGATTTCGCAACGAAACTGATCGCTACGCAGCAGCCCGTGGCGCGCGATATGCGGCTCATCGTGGCAACGATCAAGATCAATACGGAACTGGAGCGGATGGGCGACCTGGCCGTGAACATCACGGAACGCTCTCTTGCCATGATGCATCTTCCCCGCATGGAAGCCGGGCTCTATTCGGATATCGTGGAACTCGCCTCGCTGGTGGAGCACATGGTGCTCAGCGTCCTCGACGCCTTCGTGAAACAGGATGCGGAGGCCGCGCGGAACATGATGGCGTCGGATGATGCGGTGGACAGGCTTCGCTCCAAGATCGGCAACGAGCTGATCGAGCGCATGCAATCGAATCCGGAGACCATCCCGCGCGCGCTGAATCTGATGTTCAACTCACGCAGCTTAGAGCGCATTGCGGACCACGCCACCAATATCGCCGAAGAGGTGATCTTCTTCGTCAACGGCACCGACGTCCGCCACCGCTTCGGCGCCACCAGGGGAATGGAAGGGCTGGGCGCTCCGGTGCTCGACACGCAGAGCGGTTAAAGGCCGGGTTTCGCTGGGCCTGTGGAGGTCTTGGCAAGGCTTACTCGTAATGGGTCCACATTCTTAACACTTTGACGACGGCGGTCGTCCTCGATTACCTGATAGACCAGCCGGTGCTGAAGATTAATGCGCCGGGAATACGATTCCTTTAGATCTCCAACGAGTTTCTCAACCGCAGGCGGCGTGCGGCATGCATCCTCAGCCAGAATGTCGAGCACTCTTTCCGCCTTCGGTCGAAGCCCCGCCGAATCGAGCCGGCGGGCATCTTTCTGGGCTTGTTTAGTGAAGACGACCCGCCAGAGTTTCACCAACCGGGCTCGTTACTGCATTGGTCGACGCACGTCGAGAGTCCTTCAACGCTCGATTCTCTCATGCCCGGGATCGACAATAGATACAGGGTTTCCTGGAATCGCGTTCCAATCTTGTTCTCCCACGAGCACAGCATTCGAACGCGTCCCGGTGATTAGCACGGGGTCATGATCGCCAGCCGCTTCATCGAGAAGCCCGGACAGCCGCTCCCGTGCTTGGCTACGTCCATGCTTGTCACAGCCATAACGGTACGCCTCTCCGTGGATCAAGCCAAGTCCCTCGATCCGAGTTGAGTCGCTAACGAATATACGAGCTAAGCCTGTGGCCAGTTACCCGCGATCCAATTGCTGCCGAATCTCGTCGGGATACAGCGGCTTCAACTCAGGGTATGCCTCAGCAAGCCGGATCAGGTCAAGTTCGTCCTTCTTGCGCTTGCTCAGCCGCCGCCGGGGATCGCCGTACGCCCAGAGTTTTCCTCGCGTAACATCCTCCAGACAGGCGATTTTCACCCGGATTCCCAGAACCTCGGCTTCTATCGCGCGCGGCAGGAACGCCTGGTATCTTTCGTCCGTCGTGAACTGAATACGCAGTTGGCTCTCCGGGGCCATCGCGTTCACTGAATATGTATGCTGTTCGATCTTGAAGCCCTGCGCGCGGAGTTTTGCCCCGAGGTTGTTCAGCCCTGATGAGATCACCACCATGTCGGCGTCCAGGGTGTAGACTGGCTCGACGAAACAGTTGACTGCGAGCCCGCCGATCAAGCAGTACGGCCCCAACGCTTCACAGGCTGCGATCATGCGCGCGAAGTCGGTAGCGCCTCCATGGGTTGTCAGTTCGTACGCCTCCACCGCAGTCACAACCTCAGTGTCGCACGCAGCCAAGGGATTGCGTCCGCCCGTACAGGTCGGGCGGCACCCGGTTCAAACGGAAAATGACGCGCAAGTTCGCCTTCACCGTCACTGACCAAGGGTCCCCGGAAGTCACCCTTCAACGCGTGCTGGCGGTAGCCCCGGGAAATCAAGCGCTCGCCGCGACGTAGTCGCATCGAGTCTGGCAGCGGGTGAATTAGCTCAGATTCGGCTTTATTGCTGTAACCCGATGTCTTCCTGCAAGAGCACCTCGGATTTCGCCAATAAAGAAGGCACGACCCACCCTCTACGAAACGCCAGAGTCGATGGGCCAAAGCCAAGCACGAATCCATCATCAACAAACGAAACCGGCGCCCCCGCTTCCGTAATCTTTCCGTCAAGCGTGACGTGCGTGGGCTTGTCAAGAAAGACTCCGCACCCGTACTCCGCTATCTCTGCGAGTTTCTTTCGTAACGCTACTCCCGTCATCAAACGCGCCGCTNNCCGGATTTTATGGCGATGTCGACGGAAGAGATGCCGTCGGCGGTATAGGGATACGGGGAAAGGAATGCTCTCCATGCCTCATGGGTAGATCCGTCTCACACGGGAACCTATAGCAGACATTCGGGACTTCGAAGCTGTAAGTATTCCCGTTTGGCGTGCGAATCGAAACCTCCAGGGTAATGAGCGCTAACGGAGCATCCGAGATATTTCTTACTTGCGCTCGAAAGTCGGACGCAAGCGCTCCGTCCGAACGCTTGGCAAACAAACGCACCCCGTCTACCTGGAGCGTCTTGCGCCCATGCCTGTCAAGTAGAACGGTCGGACCCTCCCCGAACAACGACAGCGCCGCTCCTGCCCAGATCGCGCGTCGGCACCACCTGCGAATGCCGCTGCAGCACCTCCTCCTTCAACCATCCAGCCTACGCCTTTCTTTGACTAAGGGGATACGGCAAGTTTGGATGTCCAGCCGCTCGTAAAGCCGCCTTAACCCTCGATGCTCAAAGCTCCTGATCGTGAGGGTACCACCGTCAAATGCAACTTATAAGTGGCCGCTAGCGCCAGCCTTGTTGCATCTCCGCCAGCACTTTCGACCCAGGGCACAATTTCTCATACGGCACCTTGGTCAGCGCATGGGCGGGCGTGTGATTCAATTCATGCAACTCCGGTCCGGCTTCATTCACATACAGCAGACCGGTCACGATTTTGCCCGTTCCCGCATGTTCTTCCAGGTACCGTGAAACGGCCGACCGGTTCGTGGGATCGTAACCCTCCGGCGTTTGCTTGAACCTCACGACACTGCCATCATGTAGCGTGACCGCAATCTCGCCGGCTGTTCCGATCTCGGCCAGAATCTCGCGAGCGGGCGGAACAAAATCCATTTGCGTCGCCTCGATCTGGTGTTGCCGGGTGTAGAGATAGCTCTTCGTGGAACCGTTATGGTCATTGAACGTGACGCACGGCGAAATGATATCCACCATCGCGAAGCCGCGATGCTCAATCGCCGCTTTCAATATCGGCACAAGTTGTTCCTTGTCGCCGGAGAAACCGCGCGCCAGAAATGTCGCGCCCAAGCTCAGGCCCAATAGCATCGGATCAATCGGCGACATCTGGTTCGCCTCGCCGCGCTTGCTCTTCGAGCCCACGTCGGCGGACGCGGAGAACTGGCCCTTCGTTAGCCCATACACACCGTTATTCTCGATTAGATAAACCATGCGCAGATTTCTGCGGATGGCATGGCACAGATGCCCCAGCCCGATCGACAAGGAATCGCCGTCGCCCGAAACACCGATATACAGCAGTTCGCGGTTAGCCGCGTTCGCGCCGGTCGCGATCGGAGGCATGCGGCCATGCGCGGAATTGAAACCGTGCGCGCCGTTGACGAAGTACGCCGGAGTTTTCGACGAGCACCCGATGCCGCTCATCTTGGCCAGCATGTGCGGTTCAATCGAAAGTTCCCACAGGGCGCGTACAATGGCCGCGGTGACGGAATCATGTCCACATCCCGCGCACAGCGTGGACATCACGCCTTCGTAATCGCGCTGCTTCAGGCCAATCTGATTGAGTTGCGCGCTCGGGTGAGCAACTCTTGGTTTGGCAATGGATGGCATCGGTTAGCTCCTCGCTCGCGCGCCAACAGGGACCGGCGTCTGATCCATCTGCGTCACCACCTGCTCGACAACGTGTCGCGCGCTCAGCGGAAATCCGCCATAGACCAACACCGATTGCAGCTTCTCTTTCGAAATCGAAGTCTCGAGGGTCAGCATCGACCGCAACTGCGCGTCCCTGTTTTGCTCGACGATGAAGTTGGTTTCATGCGCATTCAGAAACGCCTCGATCTCCGGACCAAACGGAAACGCACGCACGCGCATGAAGTCCGCCCGTATCCCGCGCCGCGCCAGTATTTCGACAGCCTCGCGCACCGCCGCATCGCAGCCGCCCAGCGTCACAATTCCCACTTCCGAGCCACGGCCTTCAATCACCGCCGCCGGAACAAACGAAGCCGCCGCGCGGTGTTTCTTCAACAGCCGGTCCAGCACTTCCTGATATTCAGCCGGGGTCTCGGTGTAATTACCGAACTTGTTGTGTCCGGAACCACGCGTGAAATAAGCGCCCTTGGGATGCACTCCGGGCAGCGTCCGAGGCGCTACCTGCGTCCCGTTTTCGGCCATGTAGCGTTCAAACCGGGGCAGCGCTTCAATCTCTTCGCGGCTCAGGATTCGGCCGCGATTGGGACGATACGAATCGTCCCATTTGAGTTCGGGAATCACCCAGTCGTTCATACCAATATCGAGATCGGACACCATGATCACCGGTGTTTGAAACTGCTCGGCTAGGTCGAATGACTTCGCCGCGAACTCAAAGCACTCGCCGGGATTCGCGGGCAGCAACAAGATATGCTTCGTATCGCCGTGCGACGCATACGCGCATTCCAGCAGATCCGATTGCTGCGTGCGCGTCGGCATTCCGGTGGACGGACCTACGCGCTGCACGTCCACCAGCACTACCGGAATTTCCGCGTAGTAAGCCAACCCAAGCAGTTCGTTCATCAACGAAATCCCGGGACCAGCGGTCGAGGTGAACGCGCGCGCGCCGTTCCACATGGCGCCGATCACCATACCGATCGCCGCCAGTTCATCCTCTGCCTGCAGGATGATGTAGTTGTTCACGCCCGTTTCGGGATCTTTCCGGTACTTCTCGCAAAGACTCTTAAAACCGTCCATCACCGAAGTCGCCGGCGTGATGGGATACCACGCAGCCACGGTTGCGCCCGCATAAAGGCAGCCGAGCGCTGCCGCGGTATTCCCGTCAATCAGCACTTTGCCCACGTTGGCGTTCATGGTTTCCATGTGAAAAGGCAGCGGACAGGTGAAATGCTTCTGCGCGTAATCGGAACCCAGGCGCAGCGCGCGCACGTTAGAATCGCGCAGCGCGGGCTTGCGCGAGAAACTCTCCGCCAGCAGCGCTTCCACAATGGTCTGGTCGATATTCAACAGCGCCGCCAGCGCCCCGGTGTAGGCGATGTTCTTCATCAGCGTGCGCTCGCGCGGCTCGGCGAAAGCTTCGTTGCAAATCTCGGCAAAAGGGATGCCGATGAAATGAACATCGTCGCGCAGAAGAGACCCATCGAGAGGCCACGACGAATCGTAGAGCACGTAGCCGCCGGAGCGCACCTCGTGGACATCCCGATCATAGGTCTGCGCATTCATCGCGACCATCAGATCGTAGTCCAGCGCGCGTGCCACGTGGCCGTCGCGATTGACGCGGATTTCATACCAGGTGGGCAATCCCTGGATATTCGAGGGGAAAAGATTCTTCCCTGAAACCGGAATGCCCATGCGAAAAATGGCTTGCAGAATTAAGCCATTGGCGCTTGCCGATCCGGTTCCATTGACGTTCGCCAGTTTCATGGCGAAATCGTTTACGCGGGCACTAACGTGGTGTTCCACTCTGGGGTTCCTGAAGCTTGAGAGATGAGGATTTCAAATTTCTGCATATCCCACGCAGCCGTGGGACAGCGCTCGGCGCAAAGGCCGCAGTGCACACAGACATCCTCATCCTTCGCCATAATGCGCCCGGTCTGGGGCAACGGCGCGGAAACATAAAGGGCCTGATCGAGATTGAAGGCGGGAGCAGAAAGACGCGTTCGCAAATCTTCCTCTTCCCCGTTCGGCGCAATCGTCAGGCAGGCCACCGGACAAATATCGATGCAGGCATCGCACTCAATACAACGTTTGGGGGTAAAAACGGTTTCAATATCGCAGTTCAGGCAGCGCTGCACTTCGCGCGCGGTCTGTTCCGCGCTAAAGCCCAACTCCACTTCCACATTCAACTCGCGGAAGCGCTCGGTCAAATCCACATGCTGCATCTTCTGCCGCGCCGATGGATTGTAATCGTTGTGATAGCTCCACTCGCTCATCCCCATCTTTTGGGTGATGAGATTGACGCCGGGAGCCGGCCGCTCCGTCACAGCACTACCATGGCAGAAGTTGTGAATCGAAATGGCGGCCTGGTGCGCCTGTTCCACGGCCCAAATAATGTTCTTCGGGCCGAGGGCCGCGTCACCGCCGAAGAATACATTCGGAAGCGTGGATTGCAGGGTGGTTTCATTCACCACCGGCATGTCCCATTTATCAAATTCAATGCCCAGATCGCGCTCAATCCACGGGAACGAATTCTCCTGCCCGATGGCGAGAATCACATCGTCCGCGGGCAGAAAGATGGTATCGATCGTCTTCGATTTGCGCGCCTGCTCGTCCCATTCGAGCCGTTCGAATTCCATCCCAATCAGCTTGCCGTTCTCCAGCACGAAGCGGCTGGGAGCATGGTTGATCAGGATCTCCACGCCTTCTTCTTCCGCGTCCTCTAACTCCCATGGAGAAGCCTTGAAGAAAGTGCGCGGACGGCGCGCCATCACTTTAATGTCTTTGCCGCCGAGGCGGCGGGATGTACGGCAGCAATCCATCGCCGTATTGCCCACGCCGATGATCAGCACGCGTTCGCCGATCGATTCGATGTGCTTGAACGCCACGCTCTCGAGCCAGTCAATCCCGATGTGGATTCGATCCGTCTGATAGCGGCCGGGAATCTCCAGATTCTTGCCGCGGGGAGCGCCCGTTCCCACAAACACCGCGTCGAAGTTGTCACGCAACAAAGAACGCATACTATCGACTGGCGTGTTGTAACGGATGTCTACGCCCATGTCGAGGATCACGCCGGTCTCTTCGTCAATGATGGTGCCGGGAAGGCGGAACGCCGGAATATTCGAGCGCATCAATCCGCCGGCCTGCGGCAGTTTCTCGAACATCGTGATCTGGTAGCCCAGGGGCATCAGATCGTTCGCCACCGCGAGCGACGCCGGGCCCGCACCGATGCAGGCTAGCCGTTTGCCATTCTTCTTCTGAGGAATACTTGGGAGGAGGTGCGAGATGTCGCCCTTCAAATCCGACGCTACGCGCTTCAGGCGGCAGATGGCGACGGGCTTGGCGTCTTCTAACCGTCCGCGGCGGCAAGCCGGTTCGCAGGGACGGTCGCATGTGCGCCCCAAAATCGCCGGAAACACGTTCGATTCGCGGTTCAACATGTACGAATCGGTGTAGCGGCCTTGTGCGATCAGCCGGATGTATTCCGGAACATTGGTGTGGGCGGGGCAGGCCCACTGGCAGTCAACAACTTTGTGAAAGTAATTAGGATCCTGGACGTCTGTCGGTTTCAATGAATCACCGGGTTCCGCAAGAACGGAGCTGAAGGAAAACTTCAGAATTCTCTATTGTATGCTTCCGCCCTATATGACGCAACCGGAACGCGAGTTTACGATGATTGCGTCCGCCAAACGTCTCGCCTCCGGAGCGGGGACTATTTCAGAGGAAGGATGCGAGCGCGCGGTGGCCCGGACCAGTCAAGTGACATGATCGCGCCGGCATTTAGCTCGTGCTCACAGGCGGCAATGGCGAGCAAGAGGGCCTTCCCGCGCATTTCTGGAGTGAGAGGTTCACCGCGAAGCAGAATTACACTTGGCCCCGAAGCCAGAGTGTGGGCCAGAATTCGCGGAAAATCGAGGTCGTTGGTGAGAACCATTTCGCCGTGCTCGCGAGCCCAGGGGCGTGAGGGTCATATCGACCAAGAACCGCATCAACTGGCGAGAGGGAACTCGCGGCCCTCAGCCAGATTAGCGGCAAAAGCAAGAGCCTCGCGGATATCCGGCTCCTCGAGGTAGGGGAAGTCAGCGAGAAGGTCGTCGATGGTTTGTCCAGCGGCCAGTGCCCCGACGATCATGCTGACGGTGACGCGCATTCCTCGTATGCAAGGTTTCCCGCCCATTACTTCAGGGTTGACTGAAATGCGATGGAACTGCTGCACATCGTTAGAGTAGCATTGGGTTAGAGTAGCATTGGGGTGAGAGGCGTACGGTTCGTCAGAGGGCCACCCGACGCTTCGATTCTAACCAAATTCAGCCAATGCCACAAACGATGCGCCTCGCTTTGGCCATTCTGTTCGCCGCCGCAGTGTTCTTCCTGTTTGGCATCGTCGCCCAGGCCCCCGACCACCATGAAGTCGACTTCTATTCGTTTTGGGCCGGTGCGCGGCTCGTGGGACCGGATCTCTACAGCCCCGCAAGAGTCGCGGCCGTGCAACAAGCCGAATCGCCCCAGGTGCATGGCAAGAGCTTCATTCGGCCTCCGTTTTATGCCGTCGCGCTCTGGCCATTGGGACGCCTTCCCTTCGCCACGGCTTTTGTCGCGTGGCAAGCGCTCAATATCTCGGCGATTCTGCTCAGCATCGGATTGTGGAGATTTCGGCCTTCGTCCTATTTGGCATGCGCTCTGTTTCCGCCGCTCTGGTCGTGTTTGAGACTGGGACAGGACGCGCCGCTTCTGCTACTCCTCGCCATCTGCGCGGCCATCCTGATCGAACGGAAGCGGGAGTTGTTTGGCGGCGCCGTTCTCGCGCTGTTTGTGGCCAAACCGAATCTGGTCCCGCTGATTCCGTTTCTGCTTCTGGTTCAAAAGCGTTATCGCGCGCTGAGCGGTTTTCTTGCCGGCGGCATTGCGCTCTATCTGATCTCCAGCATCGCCATGGGTTTCGACTGGCTGATCGGCTACACCCGAGCCGTATTCGGAAACGAAGACACAATTTCGCCGCAGATCCCCGGGTTGGCCGGTCTGTTCAACCTGGCTCACGCGCCCAAGTGGTGTGCTTATATTGGGCTCATTATCGGCGCGGGCATGATTTTCCACTACGGTCGAAAAGCTGCGTGGATGCATGCACTGGCTTTCACTCTCACCATCGCCGTGGTGTTTGCGCCGCGTTCCATGATTTACGATTTGGTCCTTCTTATACCTGTGCTGCTGCTTTGTTTCGCACCGTGGATCGTGTCGCTACTGGGCGTCGCATTGGTCACCGTGTTGTTCCCGCCATTGCCCATCATCGGCGAACTCTCGGCCGTTGCCATTTCGTGGATGGTCCGACCCCGTGCCGTAAAAGCAAGCCCCGTGCTGTTACCATAAACTTTCCTTTTCATGTTTCGCTTTGAAACCGCCGGCGAATCGCACGGCGAGTGCCTGGTCGCCACACTCACCGGATTGCCCGCGGGCATTCCCCTCTCACTCGAACGCATCAACCACGAACTCTGGCGGCGCCAGCAGGGCTTTGGACGCGGCGGCCGGATGAAAATTGAGACCGACCGCGCCGAGATTGTTGCCGGCATGCGCCACGGTGCGACCATCGGTTCTCCCATTGCCATCATCATCCGCAACGCAGATTGGAAAAACTGGACCGAATCGCTGCCCGTCGAAGGAAGTGACGCGCATCACAAGCCCGTCGAGAGGCCCCGGCCCGGCCACGCCGACCTCGCCGGCGTCATCAAGTACAACCTGCCCGATGCCCGTTACATTCTGGAACGCGCGAGCGCCCGCGAAACGGCTGCCCGCGTGGCCGTGGGCGCAATCGCCAAGGCGTTTCTCGCGGAGTTCGGCTGTTCCGTTCTCAGCCATGTGGTAGCAGTGGGGCGATACCAGATGCAGCGGCCTGTCGCCTGGGACGAGATTGAAGCGCTCAGCCTCAAGCCCGACGTTCTTCTCGGCTGCGTCGACGCGCAAGAAGAAGCGCGCATGAAGGAAGTAGTGGACGAAGCCTACCGGACGGGCGACACCGTGGGTGGAGTTTTCGAAGTGGTGGCGCGTGGAGTTCCCGTGGGACTTGGTTCGCACATCGCATGGGACGCGCGGCTCGACGGCAAGCTCGCACAAGCCATCGTTTCCATCCAGGCCGTGAAAGGCGTGGCCATTGGAGCGGCGGAAGAAGGCTCGTCCGATTTTGGCTCGAAGGTGCAGGACACCATTCACTACCGCAAGCCGGAGCGCGAATTCTTTCGCGGCGACAATCGCGCGGGAGGCGTTGAAGGCGGCATGTCCAACGGCCAGGAGATTCGCGCGCGCGGATTCCTAAAGCCGATATCGACACTGCGCCGGCCGCTGGAATCGGTGGATTTGGTGACGCGCGATCCCGCGCTGGCGGCCTATGAGCGCTCCGATATCTGCGTCGTGCCTGCGGCTGGAGTGATCGGCGAAGCGATGGTGGCGATTGTGCTGGCGCAGGCGTTTCTAGAAAAGTTTGGCGGGGATTCGCTGGGGGAGACCAAGCGGAATTATACGGGATATTTGGAGCAGGTAAGAAACTACTGACCAAAGCTGCAGCGGGCAGGCGAATCGCCTGCCCCACATTACTACCTACTACTGCGGAATGGTCCAGATAAACAACCCGCTCGTATTGTCATCGACTGCGGCTAACTGACCCGGACTCGCAACCAATCCGAACGAACCACCCTGGTTCGGATCGACGCTCAGTTCCTTCACAAACTGACCCGCCGTCGTGAACTCAACGATCTCGCTCGGCTGAGTCGAATCGGAATTAATCACGTCAGCATTGCTCACGAGTAAGTCGCCGTTGGGGGCCTTGGACATCATGAGCGCGCCGTGCAGGTGTGCGGCATCCGAATAGACCGTCGTGCCGGTGCCGCCGTCCGACGTGCGCGCGGAAGCATTCGAGATGGAGAACACGGCGTTATCGTCCGCCGAGGCCACATAGAGCAGGTCGGTGGTCTTGTCGTAATAGAGGCCGCCTGGCGCCACCACCAGTGCCGCCGGATCGCAGCGGTGTGCATAGCCGGAGCCGATTTGCAGGTTCTGCGTGATCACCGGGGAACCGACCAGCGTCCAGAAGTCGATGCGCGACACGGTTCCGGAGAGCGCGTTGGCAATGTAGATGCGCGTGAATGCTCCGTGGTCGTCGATCGCCATGCCCCAGGGGCCGTTGACCAGGCTGGTATTGGTCCAATTGGTCACCAGGTTTCCGTTCTTGTCGAGGATGATGAGGCTCCCCGGCTGAGCCGTTGCGCAAGTGCCGTCCGAGGTCGGGAAAGAACCCACTACGACGTACCCGGAACTGGTGATGACAAGGCCGCCCGAGAGGCCCTGAATCCCGGAGCCGGCCGCCGCCTGATAAAACAACTGTTGTTTGCCGCCCGTGATCTGTACGATGGTGGTACCGGTGCCTTGCAGATTCTGGCTGTTGTTGAAATTGGAAACTAAGATGTCCCCAGGATTCAGGACACCACCCGTCGGGAAGCCCGCCGGAACCACGGCCACCCCGTAAGGGTTGACATCGCCATTCGAAGGCACGGTGGAAAGAAACTGCACCGGGTTGGGAAGAAATGAGGTTGTGGAAGTCGAGGTCTGCGCGTAGCTGGATGGAATGGCGAGAGCAACGCTGACCATAAGAACGGAATTCGCGAGTGTGAGGCGCTTCATATTGTTTTCTCCTTCACCCTGTTAGCGCCGTTCGCAGGCCAAAACCCTCAAGTTGCTACGATAAAAATTCTGCCCCATGGTCTATAAGATCGTTAAGTATCCAGATCCCATCCTGGAACAGAAGTGCGAACCGGTGACCGCGTTCGATACTCCGGAACTGCAGCAATTGGTGGCGGACATGTTCGAGACGATGTATGCGTCGAAGGGCGTGGGGCTGGCCGCGCCGCAGATCGGCATCTCGGAGCGCATCACGGTAATCGATTGCGCGCCCGCCACGGAGGGCGAGCCGAACCCGATCGTGCTCATCAATCCGGAAGTAATTCTGAAAGAGGGCAAGCAGGTGGGGGAAGAAGGCTGCCTTTCCATCCCGGGTTTTCGCGAAGACGTCTCACGCGCCAAGAAAGCCGTGGTCCGGGCTTTGAACGTGAAGGGCGAAACCATTGAGGTGTCGGGGGAGGACCTGCTGGCGCGCGCGATGCAGCATGAGATCGACCACCTGAACGGCATTTTGTTTCTGAGCCACCTGAGCCCTCTGAAGCGCGATCTGATCAAACGTAAGATCAAGAAGCTGATCAGAGAGCACGAGTGGGATTAGGTTCCTCTTGCGCCTGATCTATCTCGGCACGCCGCCATTTGCCGTTCCTACACTCGAAGCACTTCTGCGCGCCGGGCATGAAGTGATCGAAGTGATCACGCAGCCGGACCGTCCGAAGGGGCGTGGCAACAAGCTGGCGATGTCGGCCGTTAAGGTTGGCGCGCTCGCGCACAATCTTCCCGTTTTTCAGCCGGAGCGCGTGAGGCGTCCGGAAGTGCTGGAGCATTTGCGTGCGCTGGCTCCGGAAATCATGGTGATCGTCGGGTATGGGCAGATCGTCCCGCAGGCTGTGATCGACGTCGCACCGCGCGGCATCATCAACGTACACGGGTCGCTGCTGCCGCGGCTGCGCGGAGCCGCTCCGGTGCAATGGGCCATCGCGCGAGGCGACCGGGAAACGGGCGTGACGACGATGCAGATCGACGCGGGGCTCGACACCGGCGACATGCTGCTAAGCTCCGCGACCGACATCGGCGAGAACGAGGATGCCATCGCGCTGGGAGAGCGTCTGTCGCATATGGGCGCCGGTCTGCTGGTCGAGACGCTGAGCGGTTTGGAAGCCGGCAGCATTCAACCGCGCAAGCAGGACAGCGCACTGGCCACCTACGCACCGATTCTGAAGAAGCAGGACGGCCGCATCGATTGGACGCAGCCGGCGCGATCCATCCACAACCTGATTCGTGGCATGCAACCTTGGCCAGGCGCGCACAGCTCGTTTCGAGGGCAACTCTTCCAGATCTGGCTTTCGCATTTAACTTTGGAGTCGCGAACATCCGCGCCCGCAGGACAACTGCTGTTGAACCGGGACGGCGTCTTCGTGGCATGCGGGGACGGCGGGTTGCTGAAGCTGATCGAGGTGCAACTGGAAGGGCGCAAGCGCATGAGTGCGGATGAGTTCGCGCGCGGGCACCGCGTTAACGAAAATGAGGCGTTGGGAAATTGATGGAACTTCCACTGGGCTTTACCTTCGCGGCGGGTTACGCCGGCATCCGCGCGAAGCAGCAGGACGATCTGGCGCTGATTGTAAGCGGCACTCCTGCATCCGCCGCCGCCGTCTTCACGCAGAATCAGGTGCAGGCCGCGCCCGTGCGTCTGGCGCGAGCGAATCTTCGACAATCGCGCGGCAAAGCAGGGGCGATTCTGGTGAATGCCGGCAACGCGAACTGCGCTACCCGCACCGGGGCGAAGGTGGCGCTGGCGTGCTGCCAGGCGGCGGCGAAGCTTCTGCGCTTGCCCGTGCAACAGGTTCTTCCGGCTTCCACGGGAGTCATCGGGGTCGAACTGGATGCCCGCCTGATCACGAGAAAGCTTCCTGAACTTCACAAGGGGCTTTTTGAAAACGACTTGCGGAGCGACCATTTCGACCGCGTCGCGCGTGCAATCATGACGACTGATCTGGTTCCCAAGCGGGCGTACGCAGAAGTCACCCTGCGGCGCGGCACGGTACGCATCGCGGGGATGACCAAAGGTTCCGGTATGATTCAGCCGCGGATGGCGACCACGCTGGGATTTGTACTCACCGACGCCTCAATTCCGGCGCCGCTGCTGCAATCGATGCTGGAGCGCGCCAACGCGCTGACTTATAGCTGTATCTCGGTGGATGGCGATACGTCCACGAACGATACTTTGATCGTATTGGCGAATGGCGCGAGCGGTGTGCGACCCGACCCGGCGGAGACGCCGTTTCTTGAGCAGGCCCTCACAGGGGTCCTGGAAACCTTGGCGAAAGCAATCGCGCGGGATGGAGAGGGCGCCCGGAAGCTGGTGATCATTGAGGTTTCCGGCGCTGCAACGAACGACGCCGCGCAACGGATCGCGCGGTCCGTTGCGAACTCGCCGCTGGTGAAAACGGCCATCGCGGGGTCAGACCCGAATTGGGGCCGCATAATTTGCGCGGCCGGCAACGCGGGGGTGAAGTTCGACGCGGCAAGGGTGGACATCGATCTGCAAGGCGTTTCCGTTTGCCGCTCCGGACTCGCTGCCGACTTCGATGAAGGTGGTTTGAAGCAGAAGCTGGATGCGCCCGAATGTCAAATCCGGCTTGCCTTTCAAGGTCGAGGGAAAGGCACGGCGCGCTTCTGGACCTGCGATTTGACCGAGCGCTACATCGAGATCAACGGGAGCTACCGGACATGACATTTCTGCTGCTGGCCCTTGCGTTCTTCCAACCTGGGCAGGAGTGCCGTTCCTGCGATGCGCTGATGGGCATGGCCGCGGCGTTGAGTAATTCCGATGGGCCGCGTTTCATGGACTACATCGACAGGAGCGCGCCGAAGTATGGGGAGATGGAGAGCGCTGTCACCGGCCTGACGGCGCAGAACACCATCACGGCGTCGCTCGATGTGCTGAAGGAATCTGGCGACGATGAGCATGTGGAAGTGCTGGTGGATTGGTTCATGCAGTTGAACTCTGATGATGCGCTGGAACACGTGACCCGGCGGCGGATGCGGGTGACCGTAGTGGAGCGCAAGGTCAGAGGGCACTGGAAAGTGGTTTCGATTGCGCCGCTTTCGATTTTCGATCCGGCTACCAAGTAATCGTTTTCCGCACCCAGCCCTGGCCTTCGAAGGCTAGGTGGATATGGTTGCCTTGCACTGCCCCGCCTAGGATTTTGACTCCCGACTGGTTGATGCGGATCGGTAAGTCGTAGCTTGCGCCGCCCATGGCTTCGAAGCTCACGGAATGGGCGTCCTGAAACAACGCTTTGATTTGCGCCGTCTCTGCGCCCGGATCGGGTGCGATGTGATCCAGATCGATTTCGACGGGTGGAAGCGGCAGCGTGGAGTGTTTGCCGTTATAAGTGATCGCGAGCGCTCCGTTTTCGCGCTTGATCTCGATGTCGATGCGGTCATTGTGGATGTGGACGTGATCCCATGCGGCGGGTAGGTTCGGGTGGATGGTAAGCCCTTTCGCATCCCAATTGAGGCCAAGCAACCCTCGGATGGCCGGCGTCAGCACCATGGCCGACGACCAGAGTTGATGCGAACTGCTGCGGCCCAGCGGTTGGTAGAAAGCGCCGGAGAGTAACTCGGTGCACGCGCCCAGATCCTGCGCCCAGGTCAAGAGCAAGTCCTGATACAGGTGCTGGCGCCCGGCGATGGGTTGGCCGGCGCGGAACTCAGCCATGGAAACCCATCCCGTAAAAAGCGGCCATACTGAGCCCTGGTGATAACTGATCGGATCGTAGATTGGTGACTCGTCACTCACATCACGAGTACCCCAATCGGTGGAAAACTCATGCGACGCCCACCGCTCGAACATAGGGCCGGCCTCGGGTAAAGAAAGTGTTCCCGTCCACCATGCAACAGCCGGGTAAATTGTCGGTGTCAGATCTTTCGACCCATCCGGGTTGTGGCTGAACGCGAAAAATTTCGATGCGCCGTCAAGATACTCGCCTGGAATCAGGCTGCGGATCTGATCGGCTTTCTCTCGCGCTTTCCTGGTCAGCTCGTCATCTTTCATCAGCGACGCAAGATGGGACATCGAGTTCGACGATTGCTGATCGAGCGTCGCCATATAGATTTCCTGCTTCGGCATGCCCCCCGGCCACGATTCCACCCACCCAGTGCCATCCGCGTTTCCATAGATCTCCTGCTTTCGCGTGAATGCGTAGGCTAGTTTCATTTCATCCCAGTGCTGCGCCAGGTACGGGACATCGCCGCTTGCGTTGACGTAGTCTTCCATGATCATCACCAGCAGGGGCGTGGAATCAGCTGAAGCGTAGAAATACGGGGTTGCTTTCCAGTCGAGTTGACCGGCCATTTGGGAATATTCATGCATGATCTTGCCATCGTCACGCTGGCGGCGGAAAAGGAAATCGAGAGCCGTGCGGGTGAGTGCGAAATCGCCGTAGCTATTCACGGCGTAGAGACTCCACTCCGTGTCGCGGCCGAAAAACCAACCGAAACCCGGACGCGCCGAATCGCCGGATGAGTAATAGCCCGCGACGAGGCCGGTCTCATCGCCGTGCTTCACCTGCGCCTGATCGATGGCGATCTCAGCCCACTTGATAGCGCTATCGAAGCGTGGATCGGGCGATTCCACAGTGAGCCGCGTCTCGAAGAAGTGCGCATAATAATCCGCTGTGGCGCGATACAGCGCTGGGATTTTTTCGTTGAGCTCGGCGATGCGCTGCTTGCATTGCTCGCTGGTTCCGACGGCCATCAATAGCGGATACAGCTTGCCTGCGTCCTGCTTCGGATCGAAGCGCAATTTGAGTTCCACCGGGTAGGTTTTGGGACGTTCCTGATAGGGCGCGAGGATTCCCGGTTGCGCGCCAGGGATGCCGACTGCGCCCGTCAATGCGTCGGTGTCGGTATGCAGAAGGTAGTAGCCGCCGGGGAGCCACTCCGCACTAGGACGGCCGAAGTTCGGAGCCGGCCACATGCGCAGCACCTCCGGCGTGAAACGGAAGGTGAGTTCGATCGGCCGGATGGATTCGATTTCAAACAGAACCACGGCGCCGGTTCCATCGACCGAAGCTCCGCGCGGTGAAAACATGTGCTGCTTGATGGTGAAGGCCGCATGCGAGTAAGTGATGGTGGTCTGCTCCGGATTCACTTCGATATGTTCGGCGTATTCGTTGACGTCGATCGGAACCGGGTAATCGGCTAAATGGGCTTCGATGCGGAAATCGCTCAGGATCTTGACGGGGAAGGCCCACGCTTCAAAGGTTCCTTTCTGTTGACCGAAGAGCGCGCCGTGCTCCGCTGCCACGCTGAACGGCTTTTGGGATTCGGCCGGGGATTCGATGGCGATCGTGCTGGGCGGCATGGGCCAGCCGGGCAGCGGATGCAGGCTTTGGGCTTGGGCAACGGCGGAGACGGCTGCGAAAACGAGCACGAGACGAGTGGTCATGGGATTGGCCTCGGGCGCGGGGTCGCGTCGCCGTCGGTGAGGCCCATCGCCCACTTCACCGCTTCGAGGTACATCTTCCGCACATCCGGGCGGTCGTAGATCTGCTGCTCGTGGCCGAGCGGCGAACAGAATACGCGGCCTTTGCCGTAGTTCCGCACCCAAGCGAGGGCGAAATCCCCATCGGCGCGGTGGACTCCGGGTTTGGTCATATCCACTGAGGAAGTATCAAGGGTCATCAGCACGCGCACCTTGTCGCGAGAGAAGTTCTTCAACTGGTAAATCTCGTCGGTCAGTGTGAATTGTGCGGGGAGATGGCGCATCGCGGGAAAGTCACGATCTTCCACATTCACGCGGACCTGCTGGTGCCAGGGATGGCCGTCGAAATAGCCGCCGACCAGATCCCCGTACTCCGGCCACTGAAAGAAAGTGTCGGTTCCGGTGTGGCCGCCGATGAAACCTTTGCCGTCGTCGTGGACAAACGAAAGCAGGGCGGCTTTCTGCTCCGCATCCATATCGAGTTCGCCGGTGGTATCGAAATACACGGCGTCGAAGTAGTCCAGATTCTTCGCGTTTCGGTCAAGCTTTTTCTTGGTGATCAGCTCGGTGTCCGTTCGAATGTAAGTTTCCCACAGGCCGGATTCATTACCGAGCTTCCAAAGCGTGGCCATGGCGTACGAAACAGAATCATGCTCGAAGCCCTTAGTCTCGCCGATGCACAGCAGGCGTTTCTTGCCCGGCGGACTTTGCGCCTGGGCTGCGGCGAGCGAAATGACCGCGACGGCTACCGCCGCGAATCCAATAGTTCTCTGCATACTGGGGTTATTGTATTGGACGGCGAACGTTAAGATAAACGTTTGCTGATCTTCTGGCTTACCGGCTTCGTATTCTTAGGTCTCCTGCTGGCGTGGCAACCCGCTCTGTGGGCGGTGAGCGTTTTCCAACTCGGCGTTTTTGGAGTGGCCACAGTGGCCCTGGCGCGCCGCAGCGGGATTTCGATGCCTCTGGATGTGGCCGCCATGTGTCTGCTGGCTTGTTGGGGACCGGCACAGGTTCTGCTCCATGGTTCGGTCTATCCCTATGACACGTGGAATGCGACCGTGCAGTGGCTGGCGCTCGCCGCCACCTATGCGACCGCGCGCTGGTTGATGCCCACGCGGGAGAGCCGTCAGCAGTTCCTTTCGATCCTGCTATGGGCGGGCCTGGGCCTCAGCGTGGTTTGCGTGGTTCTCCATTTCAGCTCGCCCCAGCGCGTCTATGGTTTGTTTGTCTCGCGCTTCTATCCTTACGGGCCTTTCATTTACAAGAACCAGTTCGCGGCATTCCTCGAACTGCTGCTTCCCATCGCATTCTTCCGTCTGACTGGCGCGCGGCGTGGCAAGCTGGGCTACGCGATCGTTTTCGCGGCGTTGTTCGCGTGTGTGGTGGCCAGCCTTTCGCGCGCCGGCCTGGCGATTGCCGTTCTCGAAATACTGGTGCTCGCGATAGTGAGTTGGAGCCGGCGCATTGTGACCGGACGGGCTTTACTGAAGTTCGGGATACCGGTTCTGTTGCTGATGGCCATCTTCACCCTGATCGTGGGCACGGATTCAATCACCGCGCGCTTCGGGGAGCAGAACGTGCTCACCGGGATTCGCACGCCGCTGGCGGAATCCACGCTGCAGATGATCGAGGCGCGCCCAATATGGGGATTTGGGCTGGGCACCTGGCGGTTGGTGTATCCACAGTTCGCCACCTTCGATGTCGCCGCCGTCGCCAATGAAGCGCACGACGACTGGCTGCAGTGGGCTTCTGAAGGCGGCATTCCATTTGCCGCGATTGTGCTTGCCTTGGCCGTTTGGCTGAGCACCCTGGCCTGGAAGCACCTTTGGGGACTGGGGGTTCCGGCGGTGTTTCTGCATTGTCTGTTCGATTACCCGACCCACTTGCCTGCGCTGGCGGCTTTGTTGTTTCTGCTCGCTGGGGCCCTCGCTGCCACGGCGGCGCGGGAGGCAATGCCTGCCGGGACTCCCGCCGCGGGATGGAGCGTGTTGTCGGTAAGGGCGAATGGGCGCAGTTCGCGCGATTGAGCTTTTCTCGGCGGGTTAGTAAGCGCCCTGTCCCAGAATCACCGCTCGCGCGGTGCGGCTCAGGATAAAGAGATCCAGCCACAGAGACCAGTTCCGGATGTAATAAGTATCCAGATTCGCCTGCACTTCCAAATCGCCTTCGCTGCGCGCGGAAATCTGCCAGAGGCCGGTGAGTCCAGGGCGGACCTTGGTGCGCAAATCGCGGAAGGCCGGTTTGAACTGCTCGACGTGATAAACGGGGAACGGGCGCGGACCCACCATGCTCATCTCGCCCTTAAAGACGTTCCAGATCTGCGGCAGTTCATCCAGGCTGCTCCTGCGCAGAAAGTGACCAACGCCGGGAAGAACGCGCGGATCGTCGCGGAGCTTGAGATAGCGATTCCAGTGGGCACGAGCCGCGGGATCGCGGTCCAGATAATCGGCCAGCAATTTGTCGGCGTTGGGATACATGGTGCGGAGCTTCAGAATGTGAAGAGGTCTGCCGTTTTCCCCTTCGCGAGTCTGCCAGTAGAACGGATTCCCACGGCTCACGATATAGATCCACAAAGCCGCAATAAGAATAACGGGGATCGCGATCGGGGCCAGTGCAACTACCATGGCGAGATCCATGATGCGCTTGAGATAGCGATTGACGGAGAAAAGCAGGTTATGCCGTAACTGGAGCGCCAACACACCGTCCACATCCATCGGGCTTACCGGGATGCTGGCTACGCCGCTGAGATTCGGCACCAGAAACACATGCGGGAAAACGACAGAACAGCGCTCGAGCAGTCGGAGCAGTTCCTCCTGCGCCAGTTCGGGCATGGCCAGGAATGCGTGGCGCACGTGCAGTGACCGTGCGATGCGGCCCACATCGGCAAACTTCCCGGCGATCGGGACGCCGTCCACATCGCCCGCCTCTTCACTGGTGTCGTCGAGACAGGCCACAGGCTTCATGCAGAGTTCCGGAACGGAGCGAAGCTTATCGATCAGGAGGGATGCGGTGGTGCCCGTTCCGAGAATCACCACAGGCACGCCGAACCATTCCTCGCGAGCCACGTAATGATGGACCATGGCGCGGCACGAGGGTAACAGCACGATGGTAAATAGCCATGACATGAAGAACGCACCGCGAGATTGCAGATCTGCGCCTTTGGAAAGGAATAGCCCGGTGGTCAACATCAGATAGACGATGGAACTGCCTCGAATGAGTTTACGAAGCATCTCGACTGGGCCGACGCCCACCCCGGGATACAGGTTTTCCAGGGTAAAGATAATCAGGAAAAGAGCAAGAGCCGGCCAGAGATCCCGATAAACCGCCGGGACCCGGTGGTGCTGCAGTGCCATCCAAAGCTGTGAGCCAATAAAACCGGAAACACTCAGCGCAAACAGGTCCGTGCACACCATCACAAAACCACTCGCGAAAGGATTCGTTCGCACTTTAATGAGCGTTTGGTGGACAGGCGGAGCTTGTAGGACCGTTGCCATCTGCTGAAATACCGGAAATCACTGTGCGTGACTGCATCAAGTGTAGCCGGAATTCGACGTTATTTCAAAAACACTTTAGCAATGCAATCGCAGTTAGGGTATGTTAGATCACGGGAAAGGTCACGAGTCCGTCAAGCTATCCAAAATGTTGATGAGCACGATTCACTATGATCGCCCCGGCAGATCGAAAAAGCCAGCCCGTTCCATTTTGGGTTTGGGTTTGTTATAAACTCAGCGTCTTACACCACGTTTCATATGGCGACCAGAAAGAAGCCCGACGCACCGATGACCACGGATAAATCCCGCGCGGGAAGCGGCCGGACATTCGATGTAACAGCGACGCCCGGAAAGGCCGAATCGCAGGCCCAGATGAAAACTCTCGAACAAGGACTAAAATTGTTCCGGGAGCAGCGTCTGGCCGAGGCCAAAGGATGGCTGGAGAAGGCGGCCCAAGGCCCCGAAGCCAACGTACGCCTGACGGCGAAGACCCATCTGAGCGTGTGTGAGCGCCGACTGCGCAAGCCGGTGTTGGAACTGGCCTCAGCCGACGACCATTACAACTACGGCGTGGAGCGTTTGAACGCCCGGGACCTCGAAGCCTCGCGCAGGCATCTGGAGATCTCGCTGGCATTGCGCCCCGACACCGACTATGTTCTTTACGCGTTCGCGGGGGCGCTGGCGTTAAGCGGCGACATCTCCGGTTCGTATGAGAACCTAAAGCGTGCGATTGAGATCAATCCAGCAAACCGGAATTCGGCGCGCCAGGATCCGGACTTCCTGCCCGTTTCGCACAATCCCCTCTTCCAGCAGTTGCTGCATCCGGAGCGGCGCCAGAGTTTCTAGGCCAACCGAGGGCGTGCTTCAGCCGTGAAGGCCCCTCTTCGTATTGTTTCGATCGGCGGCGGTACGGGTCTGTCGGCTCTGCTGCACGGTTTGAAGCACGCAACCACCCCAGTGGATATCACAGCCGTGGTGACCGTTACCGACGACGGCGGGAGTTCCGGACGTCTGCGGCGCGATTTCGATGTACTGCCTCCAGGCGATATCCGCAATTGCCTGGTGGCTCTTTCCGAGGATGAAGCGCTACTGTCGCGTCTGTTCCAATACCGCTTTCAAGCGGGGACAGGACTGAAGGGCCACAGTTTCGGGAATTTGTTTCTGACGGCACTGGCGCATATCACGGGGGATTTCGCGCTGGCCGTGAAGCAATCCTCGGAGGTTCTGAAGATCCGCGGTCATATCTTTCCATCCACTTCCTCAAACGTGGAACTGGAGGCCGTCCTGGAGGATGGATCGCTGGTTTATGGAGAGACGAAGATCAGCCGCAGCCGGCGGCACATTTCGACGATCCGGCTGCGTCCCCGCGGTTGCAAGCCGCTTCCGGAGACACTGGATGCGATCGCAGCGGCGGACCTCATCACCTTGGGGCCGGGCTCGCTGTTCACCAGCGTGATTCCCAATCTGCTGGTACAGGGAATCCCGGAAGCGATCCGCGCATCTCGTGCCACTAAGGCATACCTCGTCAATCTGATGTGGCAACCCGGCGAGACGACGCGCTTCCGCGCTTCCGACCACCTGCGGGCGATCCATCAACACGCCGGGGGCAAGTTGATCGACGTGGCTGTGGTCAACTCCGCCGCGATTCGTCCGGCCGCGCGGCGCCGGTATGCCCGCGAGCAGGCGGAGCCGGTGGAAAACGACCTGGCCAACATCCGGGCCATGGGAGTGCAAGTGGTACAGGCGGAACTGGTGCAACAAAGCGAGGTAGTGCGCCACGATCCGCGCAAGGCGGCGATTGTGGCGATGCGCCTCGCGCGGGCGAGCCGGAGGAAAAACGATGCGGCCACCGGGGAGAACAAGAGTCCTTTATGAATTCGAGAGTTTCCGTAGTGATTATGGCGGCCGGCCTCGGCACGCGGATGCGGTCGCGGATGGCCAAGGTATTGCATTCCGCCGGCGGACAGACGCTGGTGGAACATGTACTCGACGCGGCGGCCGCTATCGCTCCGCCGGAACGGACATATGTCGTGATCGGGTATCAGGCGGACGAAGTGCGCGCTCTTCTTACGCCTCGTGGCGTGCGCTTTATTCACCAGGAGCGGCAACTAGGCACCGGGCATGCCGTCATGTGCGGCGAAAGACAGTTGCAAGGGAACTCAGACTGGATGGTCGTGCTGAACGGCGACGGTCCGCTGCTGCGGCCGGAAACGCTCACATCGCTGGTGAACTTCGCGGCATCGCGCGAGGTGGGGGCTGTCATGATTACGGCCGATCTGGAAGACCCCACGGGCTATGGTCGCGTGATTCGCGATCAAGTGGGGCGGGTGGCCGCGATTGTCGAGGAAAAAGCGGGTACGCCCGAGCAGTTGGCCGTAAAGGAATCGAATACGGGCCAATATTGCTTCCGTTCGGATTTGTTCTGGAAGCATGTGACTCAGCTCCTGCCGAATAATCCGGCGAAAGAATACTACCTGACCGACATGATCGGCATTCTGATTCAAGCCGGTCACGCCGTGGAAGCCTTTAAGGTGGCGGACGCCAGCGAGCTGACGGGGATTAATAACCGGGTGGAACTGGCCCGCGTGGACGCGACGTTCCGCGAACGAAAAGTGCGTCAACTGATGCTGGACGGCGTGACGGTTCAGAACCCGGAAACGGTGACGGTGGATGCGCGGGTGAAAGTAGGGATGGACACGATCATCGAGCCGTTTGCGCGGCTGTTGGGCGTGACGCAGGTGGGAGAGAACTGCCGGATTGGGGCGCATTCGATTCTGATGAACGCCGAGATTGAAGGTGGAGTCACTGTCCATCCGTTCTCGATGGTTCAGGAGGGCCGTTTGTGCTCGGGCGCTCAGGTGGGTCCGTATTCTAGGATCAGACCAGGCAGTACGGTCGGCCCCGGAGCGCACGTAGGTAACTTTGTGGAACTGAAGAAAACGCATGTGGGTGCGGGCGCCAAGGCCATGCACCTTGCGTATTTAGGCGATTGCACGGTGGGAGAGCGCACCAATATCGGAGCGGGAACCATCACCTGTAATTTCGATGGAGTCGACAAGCACCAGACGGGAATCGGCAAGGATGCTTTTGTGGGCAGCAACGCAACCCTGGTGGCGCCGGTGGAAGTGGAGGACGGATCTTACATCGCAGCGGGCAGCGTGATTACAGAACGGGTGCCCGCCGGGTCACTGGCTCTGGGGCGCGCGCGGCAAGTGGTGAAGCAGGGCTGGGTTGAGAAGCGACGCGGCCCCACAGGGTCCAGCAATTCCGCTGATTAGGCCGATGCAGCCGCGGCTGGAGTGGATTTCCCTTTTTGGAAGCACTCGCGGCAGAAGACAGGCCGACCCTGTGTTGGCCGGAACGGCACCGTAGTCTCTCGACCGCATTGGGAACAGTTGGTGGAGGTTTCCACGCGGCCATGGCCGCCGTTCCCCGACCCTTGCCGCTTTTGCTTGCAAGTCCGGCAACGTTTGGGTTCGTTTTTGAAATTCTTATCGTGGAAAAAACTTTGCTCGCCCGCGGTGAAGATGAAATCGGCCCCGCAGTCGGCACATTGAAGGGTTCGGTCCTGAAATTCTGACATTGGCTGCTCCTGCAGTTTCCGGGCAAGCTTCGCCCTTTGGATTTCGGGCCGGGGATGGACCCGGCCCGTTTCGTCCTTTGAAAACGCAGCTGCAAGGAACGCGACTTACTCGACGTCCCGGCGTGTCTTCTTCTTATTGCGCTTGCGCGCCAACGCCTGCTTCACGCGTTTCTTTTCACCGGGCTTGAGGTAGAAGGAGTGACGTTTCACCTCTTTGATGATGTCCTCCTGTTGCACCTTACGCTTAAACCGGCGAAGGGCATTCTCAATTGTTTCGCCCTCTTGAAGTTTTACTTCTGCCAAACTAAAAACACCTCAATCCATCCGCTGGGTGACCTCGTCGCGGCCGAGCCACGAATTTGCAAGGTACTGATATCATATGGACTTGGGCGGAAATGTCAAGTCCAATCGGACGAAAAGATCGATAAAATCGTCGCGCCCGATGGTTACTTTGGATGGCGGGAGAGTTTAGCGTGACTGAAAACCAAACAGAAACGCGCGGCCCTGCGACGCAATCGGCAGTCTCTCAAGCGTAGCACGCCGATTACTTGGCCAGGCGGAGAAGCTGGCCGGCGATGGTGTTGAAGGCTGCGCCCAGTTGATCGGCGGAGTTGACCTGAATGTAGAAGCCGCTGTTCTGGGAGGAGTTATAAGAGGTGGAGTCCTGCGTATTGGCGAGGCGCTTGAGCAGCACCGCATCCGTCCCGCCGTCGCCGCTATAGCCTACGGTGTAGATCGTGACCGGCTGCATATTGGTTTGCGAGCGGACGGTACGTCCGATATTATCGGTGTCATTCCACGCCGCGATGGCTCCGGTGTTTCCGCTTGACAGGTCCGTCGGATCGTAAGCCACGCCGGCGTAGGGTTGCGTGGAAGTCCCGTTCGGAAGATCCAAAGTAGATTGCGGGTATGCGCTTCCGCTGGTGGACGTGTTGTAAATGTCGTACGGCGGAATCTGGGTGAGGTCGGACAGTACGAAATTGTTGTTGTTCCCGAGCCCGGTACAGTTGGTCAGGGCAGCCGCTGGGCTGGATTGCACCAGGTCTCCGCTTCCGGCCTGGCCGTTGCCCGGGTTCTGGAGCCACCAGGTGAGCGTGTTCGAGGTGTCATACGCCGACAGCAGGAACAAGCCGAACGGAGACGACCAACTGCCGGGATTGCCGGGCACGGCAATGGTGCCCATCATCTGATTGCTCGTTCCCGAAGCTGGTTTATATTTGCAGGGGCTAGAGGAAGCAACAACGTCATTCGCCGCGATGTTGGGACTGACGGCGATGGAATCGGGAACACCATCGGTGAACAGGACGATCGAATTCTGGGCGTTGTCGATTCCTCCGTTTAATGAATAGTCGCGATTGTGGGCCTTCTGCAGTTCGATGTAGGCGAGGGCGAGAGCCTCGGGTGTCCCTGTGCCTCCGCCAGCCGCCATGGCCTGAAGCTGGGTCATCATTGGTCCGGTGGTCGCAGTGGTGTCAAAGGAAGTATCCGGCCCCCCGGACGAGGTTGGAGAATTGTTATAGGGGCGAGTGGTGGGGTACGCGACCATGGCGCTGGTGCTCAATACGACCAGGCCGACTTCGTCGAAGCCGGGAGTAAACATACCGGCGAACGACTCCGCGCCCAATTGCATCTCGGTAAAGACGTTCAACCCGCTGATCGGGTCGGTGGCATTCATGGACCCGGAGCGATCCAGCACCAGGACGACGCGCGACGTTCTCCGGGTGGCCACCGCGCTGGCGTAGACCGTAGCGGCATTCACGCGAAACACGCGCAGAAAGATCAAGGGTACTTGCACGGACGCGGACACTGTAATGGTGGCCAGCCCGGAGGTTAAGGAATAATTGATGGAAGGCTGCAGGTTCGTGGTCCCCCAATAACCGATCGGGAAGTTGGCATTCAGGAACTCGCCGGCGATCTCCGAAGGGTTTGCCGGGGTGCCGAGCAGCCTCCCCGCCCCCAATGCCGCGCCGTCGGCCGCGGCTCCCAGTTTGGCCTCGACGATGTATAGGATGGTTCGATCTACTGCGAGCCCGATCAATCCGAACAGAACGGGGAGAGTCATGAGAAACAGGATCATGACCGATCCATATTGCCGGGTGAAATCTGTTTTGTGCATGCGAGGCGCCACTTACAAAAAAGTAACGGCGGATCGCGAACAAACTTCCTACGGCGTTAATCTGAGTTTCTGGGAAATTTCCAGAGGCCGCTGCCCCGCTTCATTTCGAAAGGCGCAAAAGCTGGCCGGCGATCGTATTGAAAGCCGCCCCAAGCTCATCGGCCGAGTTCACCTGAACATAAAAACCAGTCTGCTGCGACGAGTTGTAAGAGGTGGAACTCTGCGTGTTCGCGAGCCGCTTCAACAGCGTCGCATCCGTACCGCCGTCGCCGCTGTAGCCGATGGTGTAGATGGTGATGGGCTGCATGGCGTTTTGCGAACGAATGGTCTGACCGATGTTGTCTGTGGTATTCCACGCCGCAATCGCCGCGGTGTTGGCGTTGTTCAACGCGGTAGGATCGTAAGACATCCCGGCGTAAGGCTGCGAGGACGTTCCGTCCGGAAGGTCTAAGGTGGATTGCGGGAACGCGCCACCGCTGGTCGACGTGTTGTAGAGGTCGTAGGGCGGAATGCTCGTCATATCCGGCAACGGATAGAAATTACCGCCATTACCAAAACCGGAGCAGTTCAGGAAAGCGATCGAGGGAGTGGCCTGGACGAGGTCTCCCGTTCCAATCTGGCCGTTCCCGGGATTCGCGAGCCACCACGACAAACTGTTCGAATTGTCGTAGGCCGACAGCATAAACAATCCCAGAGGGCCATACCACGAACCGGGGTTGCCCGCAGTCGCGATGGTGCCCTTCATCTGCGCGATGCTTCCCAAAAGGATCGATTGGTATTGGCACGGACTGGAGGGATCGATAACGGAGTGCGTGGAGCTGTTCGGGCTGACGGCAATGGAATCGGGGACTCCGTCCGTAAACAGCACGATCGAGTTCTGCGCGTAATCCACTCCGCCGTTCAATGCCGCATCCCGGTTATGCGCCTTCTGCAGTTCGATATACGCCATGGCTAGGGCTTCCGGTGTTCCGGTGCCGCCGCCCGCCGCCATCGTTTGCAACTGCGTCATCATGGGTCCGCTGGTGGCTGTGGTATCAAAAGCCGTATCGGGGCCGCCGGCGGAGGTTGGGGAGTTGTTGTAAGGGTGCGCGGTTGGGTAGGCCACCAGGGCGCTGGTGCTCAGCACCACCAGTCCGACTTCGTCAAAGCCAGGAGTGAACATCCCGGCGAAGGATTCCGCACCCAACTGCATTTCGCTGAACACATTCAGTCCACTGACGCCGTCGGTAGTGTTCATGGAACCGGAGCGGTCGAGGACCAGGACGACGCGCGACGTTTTGCGAGTGGCCACCGCACTGGCGTAAACCGTTGCGGTGTTGACGTGGAAGATGCGGAGGAAGATCAAAGGCACCTGGACCGAAGCGGAGACGTTTATCGTGGATAGGCCGGAACTCACTGTGTACGAGGTGCTCGGCTGCAGGTTCGTGCTTCCCCAGTAGCCCGCGGGGAAATTGGCGTTCACAAACTCCCTGGCGATTTCGGGCGGGTTCGCGTTGGTTCCGAGCAATCTCCCCGCGCCTAACGCGGCGCCGTCCACCGACGCACCCAGTTTCGCTTCGACAATGTAAAGGATAGTCTTATCCACCGCGAGCCCGACCATTCCGAACAGGATGGGAAGAGTCATCAGGAACAGGATCATGACCGATCCACCTTGCCGGGAATCCCTGCCTCCCGAAGGCCTCAGCCGGAGCGGCCTCACTAACACTCCCTCTTAGGGCTGAGCGCGGGTTGGGTGGGGCAAAAACTCGCAGGATTCGCGGCTTCCATTACATAGAGCAACGCGAGAGAAATGCAAACTCTTCTGTACACTTATTTGAATAGTATCACGATGTCCTACACTTATTCGGGTCTAAGTGCAGCAGTGCTTTTCAATAACTACTAATATTGTTTGAACAGTAAGTCCCGTTATTCAACTGATAAGACAAGTACTCAGGTTTACGCTCCTCCGGCTTGCTGCCATCGCATAAATCCGACCTCTGCCAAGCTCGTCAACTGGCGCTTGAGAGTAATTCCTGATATTCGTCCGGACTCAGACGCCGTGCCGTGGCTTTCCGCGACGATGCGCTCGTCGCAGCCCACATCAAGAATCGAGAAGTTTCGGAATTAAAACCGGGACAACTCAGAAAAGACCGAAAGAGTAAGTTTCCGCATTCCCGAAATAGGGCTTAAATTGCCATGCCTGCCCGGCCGCCTCCGCGAGATACAGAGTTTGACCCGAAGGCAGGCCACTGATTACACCGCTTACATCCTGATAGGGATTGATCGAATTGAAACTGGCCACGTCCCCGGCTTGGGTCACATACTGCAACTGCGAGATCTTTCCGGTGCCCGCGGCGAGAGTCACGCCTGTGGGACCACTGGTGAGCGGACTGCCCAGGTTACTGTTGCGGAGCGCTGTGTTGCCAAACTCCTGTCGTTGTGTGAAGACCCATTTCTGATAATTCGTACACCCGTTGGGCATATTCGTGACTGAGTTCCAGGCTCCCACGGCCTGGCATTGGGACTCATCGACATAGATCAGGTTCGAAAGGATCACGAGAGCGGCGCTGCTGGAACCCGCGCTGCTGAGACCGAGTGAAGATCCAAGCTGGTAGAGAATGGTGTCGTTCCCGGGCTGCGAGAAATCGACGCCCTTGGCGTACATGTGCCCGGCATCCCTCGCCAATTGGACGGTTTGCAACGTACGAATCAGGTCGATTCCAATGCCGCTCGCCCCGATAAAAAGCGGCACGAGCATCAGGGTGATGAAAATGAACTCGACCAGGGAGCCGCCGGCGGAAGTTTTTCTTCGTCGAGGAATAGCGCGCATTAGTCTAAGGGGCCGTCCCGACGCACGGCGGATTCGTATTGGGTTCAATAAGGTCGGACGAATATACGGTTACGGGCAATGTGGACTGCGACAGGCTTCCCATGCCCATGATGGGCATCAAGGGCTTGACGGGAAAAGCTTGCACCGACACTTGCATGATGTTGCCCGGCGCGTCCGCGTTCGATTGGGTCGATACATCCGTGGTGCTCGCGGTCGAGCCAGGAGGCGGCACGGCAAAGTAGTTGACTTTGATGTAACTCAGCCCGCTGGTTCCGTTCAGCAAGCCCATCGAGTTACTCTGCACAAGAGCTTTAACGACACCGGTGAGGCAGGAGCTTCCAGACATCTGGCTTGAAGTCAGAGTGATCCCCGTCCGAACGGCCTGTCTTACCGCACGCTGCATGGACGCTTTGGCGATCGTGGGCCACGCGATATCCACCAATACGGTCATAAAACCCAATAGTGGAAATAGAACAAGCGTGAATTCAACGAGCTGCGAGCCGCGCCGAAGACGCCGACGTGTTGGAATGTTCTGGATAGACCTGCTGATGCCCACGAATACGAGAGTATCACAAAAACTCCCTATTTCATTGGGTGAAACATGCGGATGCTTCACGATAACTACCAGATTCGTGCTGGGCGGAAAGTCCTGCTGTTCAAGAGAACAGACAGGTACCAAGGTTGTAGGGGATGGAGGGAACTTATCGAGTTTCTTCAGAGTACTTTTGTACTATGTTCCCTCCTTCTAGTCATTTGGCGAGCCTCAGTACTTGACCGGCGATGGCGGCGAATGCCGGCCCCAGGTCGGCTGCTGAGTTGACCTGTATATACATCCCGGTGGACTGCAGCGAATTATACGAACTGGAACCCTGGGTATTAGCGAGCCGTGTCAAAAGACTGGCATCGGTACCCCCGTCGCCGCTATACCCAATGGTGTAAATCGTAACCGGCGGCATGGAGCTTTGCGCACGAATGATATTACCGACATTATCCATAGCGTTCCAGCACGCGATGGCTGTATTCGTGCCGCTGGAAAGGTTGGTGGGGTCGTAAGTGACACCGGCGTAGGGCTGGCTCGAAGTTCCGTTCTGCAGATCGAGAGAAGCGAGAGTGTACGCGCTGCCATTCGTTGACGTACCGTAGTAGTCACTGGAAGGAATGCTGGCCAGGTCGGACCATGTCCGGTAGTTGCTTCCGCTGCTGTCGAGGCCCGCGCAATTCAGCAGCGCCGTGGCCGGGCTCGACTGAATGAGATCCCCCGTTCCCACCCGGCCGTTGCCCGGGTTCTGTAGCCACCACGCCAGCGTGTGAGTGCTGTCATAGGCGGAGAGCAGGAACAATCCCGCCGGCGGGTTCCAGCTTCCGGCATTGCCTGGGGTGACGATGGTTCCCGTCATGATCGAGCTGCTCCCTCCGCCGGGATTGTACTGGCAGGGGCTGCTGGGGCTGAGGGCGTTGTTGGACGGATTGTTGGGGCTGACAGCCAGGGAATCCGGAACGCCATCGGTGAACAGTACGATGATGTTCTGCGCGTTATCCACCCCGCCATTCGCGGCATAGTCTCGATTGTGGGCCTTCTGCAGCTCGATGTAAGCGAGGGCCAGAGCCTCAGGCGTTCCAGTGCCGCCGCCCGCCTGCAATGTCTGAATTTGCGTGATCATCGGTCCGCTGGTTGCCGAGGTGCCGAACGCGGTGTCCGGACCGCCGGGCGAGGTTGGCGAAGGATTGTAAGGTCTTGTCTCGGGGTAGGCGACGATGGCGCTGGCGCTTAACGCCACAAGCCCCAATTCGTCATAGCCGGTGGTGAACATCCCCGTAAAGGATTCCGCGCCTTGCTGCATCTCATTAAAGACGTTCAGACCGCTCACCGGGTCGGTCGTGTTCATCGAACCGGAGCGATCGAGCACCAGCACGACGCGAGCTGTCCGTCGAGTGGCCACGGCATTGCCGTAAACGGTAGCCGTGTTCACGTTGAACATCCGCATGAAAATCAGCGGCACCTGCACCGAGGCGTTCACAGTCACGGTGGTTAACCCGGAACTGACCGTCGCGGTCGTGCTGGACTGCAGGTTGGAACTGCCCCAGTATGCGGGGGGGTAATTGGCCTGGAGAAATTCACCCGCAATCTCACTGGGGTTGGCATCGGTTCCAACCAGTCGCCCAGCGCCCAGCGCCGCGCCATCCACCGAAGAGGAAAGCTTGGCCTCCACCACATAGAGAATCGTTCCGTCCACAGCGAGGCCCACGAGCCCCATCACCACGGGTAGAGTGAGGACAAACAGGACCATAACTGATCCGCCGCGGAGCTTCCCGCCCCGCCGGTTGTCGTTAGAACATTCCGAATGAGTATGTCGCTGCATTGCCAAAGAAGGGTTGGAGCTGCCAGGCGGTCGCCGCGGCTTCGGCCAAATACAAAGTTTGGCCGGATGGCAGACCACTGATTACGCCGCTCACGTTGGAATAGGGGTTGATGGAATTGAAATTCGCCACTGCGCCGGCCTGGGTCACATACTGAAACTGCGAAATCTTGCCGGTAGTAGGATCGGGATTCACGCCGGTCGGACCGCTGGTCAGGGGCCCTCCGAGGTTGCTGGTGCGCATGGACACATTGCCGAACTCCAGGCGCTGCGTGAAGACCCATTTCTGATAGTTCGTGCACCCGTTGGGCATGTTGGTGACGCTATTCCAGGCGCCCGCCGCCTGGCACTGCGACTGGTCCACATAGATCAGGTTCGAGAGAATAACGACCGCGCTCGCATTGGCCGCGTTGCTTAGCCCCAGGGAAGACCCCAGTTGATACAGAATGGTGTCGTTACCGGGCTGGGAGAAATCAATACCCCTCGCATACATGTGTCCGGCATCCCTCGCCAATTGCACAGTCTGTAGCGTGCGGATGAGATCCACCCCAAGCACGCCAGCTCCAAGAAATAGCGGGATCAGCATCAGGGAGACAAACATGAACTCGACGAGTGATCCGCCGGCCGATGTTCGCCTTCTCTTGATCGCCATTTGCGGGCAGTTCGTCATGGCGCAACTCCTACGCAGGGCGGGTTCGTTGTGGGCTCGATCAGGTCGGAAGAGTACACGCTGATGGGGAGACTGGCGGGCACCACGTTCCCGAGGCCCATCACCGGCATCAGCGGATCCACCGGAAGCCCTTGCACCGATACCTGCATGATGTTTCCAGAGGCATCGGCATTGGATTGACCCGATACATCGGTGGTCGGGGCGGTGGAACCCGGCGCCGGTACCGCGAAGTAGTTAACCTTGATGTAACTCAGGCCCGTGGCTCCGTTGAGCAGGCCCATCGAGTTGCTTTGCACAATAGATTTCACCGTATCGGTGAGACAAGCCCCATTGTTCATTTGGCTGGCCGTTAGTGTAATTCCCTGGCGCACACCTTCCCGGACCGCGCGCTGTACGGCCGCCTTGGCAACGATTGGCCAGGAGATATCCACCAGCACGGTGAGGAACGCCAACAGGGGGAACAAGACCAATGTGAATTCCATCAGTTCGGAACCGCGGCGAAGCTTGCGGTGGGAACAGACTATTTTCGAGGAAGACTTACCCGATTTCTGCATAGGTGATATTACTGCCACAAGATTAGAATATCACCGAAACCCCTAGGTCTACTGCCTAGGGTTGATAGTTAGTTACGTAAAAGTATCAGGGTCGATCCTAGTGATTTATGGTGAGTTATGAGGGTCGAGAAATAGTACGAAAGTATGGGACCTTCGGCGCATTGCGAGGAGTCTGGAACCTCACATCGTCCCTACTTTTGGCCTCTAAGTCTGATAAGTTCAATGCTCGCATACCGGACTAGAACTCTGGTACTAATCCCGGATGACCTAAACGGGCTAGATCTGTGGTACTAGGGGAGTGATGGAAGAGAGTTTCGCTGGATCGTGGGTGAGAACTTCCCCGCCCCCGGGACACTCCCGCATTGCCACCATGAGTACTCTCGAACTTCGCCAGAAAACCATTGACCAGACCCTGGTCGCTCTCGAAAAACAGTTCGGCAAGGGATCGATCCTGCGCCTCGGGTCGAATGCCGTCACCGCCGTGGACGTCATCCCGACCGGTTCCATCTCCATCGATTCCGCGTTGGGAGTGGGGGGCGTGCCGCGCGGCCGCGTCATTGAAATCTACGGCCCGGAATCCTCGGGCAAAACCACACTGGCCCTGCAGATCATCGCTCAGGCTCAGAAAGAAGGCGGCACGGCGGCTTTTATTGATGCCGAGCACGCGCTGGACCCAGCCTATGCGCGAAAACTGGGCGTGGATATCGACAACCTCCTGGTTTCGCAGCCGGACCACGGCGAGCAAGCCCTCGAAATCACCAACGCACTGGTCAATTCCGGCACCATCGAGGTGATTGTGGTGGATTCCGTCGCCGCCCTCGTTCCCAAGGCCGAACTCGAAGGCGAGATGGGCGACAGCCACATGGGGCTCCACGCGCGGCTGATGTCCCAGGCGCTGCGCAAGCTGACTGGTACGGTGAGCCGCACCAACACCTGCTTGATTTTCATTAACCAGATTCGCGAGAAGATTGGCGTGATGTTCGGGAGCCCCGAAACCACCACAGGTGGGCGCGCGCTGAAGTTCTACTGTTCCGTGCGGATGGAAGTGCGGCGCATGGCCGCCATTAAGGATGGCGAGACGACGGTGGGCAATCGAACGAAGGTGAAGATTGTGAAGAATAAGGTGGCGTCGCCGTTTCGGGAAGCCGAATTCGACATCATTTATGGCGAAGGGATTTCCCGCGAAGGGGATCTGCTGGATATCGGGGTGAAGGAAAACTTGGTGGAGAAGTCGGGCTCCTGGTTCAGTTACAAAGGCGAACGCATCGGGCAGGGCCGCGAGAACGCCCGCCAGTACTTGCGCGACCATACGGAAATGACCATGAAGCTGGATGGGGAATTGCGCGGAGTGCTGAAGCTGACGGTGAAGATTGACGGAACCACGCCACCTGAGGCCGTTACGCCCCCCGCTCGGAAGCAGGCGACGTTACTTTAGCCGGGCAAACGTCCTCAACTCAGCCCCGCATCACGCAGAAACCTGGCCGATTCTTCCGGCGGCGTAGGGTTCGTATAAAAGCCCGTGCCCCATTCAAACCCCGCGAGTTTCGTGAGCTTCGGCATCAGTTCAATGTGCCAGTGGAAATAATCGCTCGCGGCGTCTTGAACCGGGGCGGTGTGGATCACGAAGTTGTACGCCGGCTTCTCCAGCACGCGCTCGAGTTTGCGTAACGTGGAACGGAGCACGAAGGCGAGGCCTTCCAGATCCTTCTGATCGATTGATTCGAAATGCGATTGGTGACGCCGCGGTAAGATCCAGGTCTCGAACGGAAACCGCGAGGCCCATGGCTCGATCACCACGAACCGGTCGGTTTCGGAAACCACGCGCGTCTGGTCTTTCATCTCCTGCCGGATCAGGTCGCAGAACACGCAGCGCTCTTTAAACCCGAAATACTTGATGGCGCCGTCCATCTCTTCCTGCACGCGCTTGGGAACCACCGGCAGCGCGATCAACTGGGAATGGGGATGTTCCATGGTCGCGCCCGCGGCCGCGCCGTAATTCTTGAACAGCAAAATATACCGCAGACGCTTGTCCTTCTTCAAGTCGAGGACGCGTTCGCGAAACGCCCACACCACGCGCTCCACTTGTTTTTCGGGCATGCTGGCCAGGTTTTCCGTGTGGACGCTGGTCTCAATAATGACCTCGTGCGCGCCCAGGCCGTCCATTTTGTCGAACATCCCCTCGCCCTGCCGGTTCAATTCGCCTTCGATCCCCAGCAGTGGAAGTTTATTCGGCACCACCCGCAACGACCAGCCGGGTTGATTGGGCGCGCCGCCATCGCGAATGGCCAGCACCTCCGGCGGCGTCTTGGTCTCCATGCCGGGACAAAACGGGCAGATGCGGCCGGGAGTGAACTCCACCGGCTCGCGCGCGAAATCGCTGGGACGCTGGGCGCGGTCGGTGGCAATAATGACCCAGCGATCGGTAATGGGGTCTTTTCTCAGTTCTGGCAAGACTACCAATATATCGAGCCGCCGGCCCTTATATCGAACCCCGTGCGCCGAACGCGTCTACGAACAGTTCCAGTACCGGCGGCTTGGATTCGGTAATCGCCACCACGTCAAACCGGACAAGGCCCCATTCCACCTTGGCCCGCCGCGAATAATCCATGGCGGCGCGAATAATGCGGCGCTGTTTTTCGGGAGTCACGGCGCGCTCCGGCGCGGACGCCGTCCCATCGTCGCGTGTCTTCACCTCGATAAACACCAGGTGGTCTTTCTGCCAGGCGATCAGGTCCACTTCATTGCCGCCGGCGGGGGTGCGATAGTTCCGGCCCACCACCTGGTAGCCTTTCTTCTCGAGAAACCGGTGCGCCATGTCCTCCCCGCGACGGGCACGGGCGCGTTCCGGTGTCATGCGGCGCCGCTGGACGTTTTGCCGGAGTGCATCGGACATGTTGGCGAACCAGTTCATAGGGGCTCGAATTCGAAGATCAGGACTTTGCCGCGGATGACGAAGCAGAGATAATGCTCCCAAAAACGGCGGAAGCGCGGAACATGGTTGACCAGGAACTCGAATCCCAGAAGACGCCAGAGTTGCAACAGCTTCACCTCGACTTTGCGTTCGCGAAATCGTACGGAAGAGTAGTAGCCGAAACCGGCGTTATTTTCTCCAAAATAACGGAAGGAATAGCTGGTGAGGTGGTGCTTGTGGGTGGGGTCGCAGAAGGAGCTGAAGTCGGTGTAATGCGGGGTTTCGATGTGGATGAGGCCGCCGCGCCGGACCAGGCGATGAAATTCCTCCATGGTGCGGATGATGTCGGTGACGTGCTCGATGACGTGGATGGCGTAGAGTTCGTCGAACGCGCGGTCCGCGAACGGGTAGGGGAAATGATCGAGATCGCAAATGACGTCGGCGGCGGTCGAGGGGTTGCGGTCGATGCCGATGGAGCCGGGACGTTTGTTGATTCCGCAGCCGACGTCGAGGATTCTTGGCAAGGATCAGGTTAACAGGGCGGGGATGTTCCTTATTTAACGAGGGAAGGCGACCGACTGCACGTACTCGGAGTAGTCCGAGAACTGCCCTGGCACCGCCTGGTAAGAGATCACCGCCCCCGACGGAATGCTAAAGCCCGCTAGATAGATCTGGCCAGAATCGTCGGAGCAGTTCGGCACAAACACGCCGAACCCGCAGGAGAGCAGCATCCAGACCGATTTACCATTCGGCGCGAACGCAGCCGCGCCGACACTGTTAATGATCGCCATTCCGCCCGGCGCGCTGGAGAAGAGTACCTGGACGAACTTGTTCGTCGAGGTGTTCAGCAGGTAGGCTGACGCCGGCAACGGGTAGCCGCCGGATGAATTCTCCTCGACGACGACCGCGTAGTTGCTGGCTGGATCGGTAATGATTCTTACCGGCTGGTTTCCGTCCCCGGCAACGTCCAAGTTCGCTACCGCGTGCGTGGAAGTGTTGATAGCGTTGAGGGGGTAGCCGGGCTTACCGCTAGTTTTGTAAGGCGATGGCCGGCGCTTCCGGCAGGCTTGTGATTTAATAACCGGGTGCTCCGTATCCTATTCCTTATTTCCCTGGCGGCTCCCTTTGCGATCTCCGAAGTCCGCCTTCCCCAATTCCTGAGCAGCCACATGGTTTTGCAGCGCGACCGGCCCATTCATATTTGGGGTTGGTCCGATCCAGGCGACGCCGTTTCGGTTTCTCTGAATGGCGCGACCGGCTCTGACACCAGCGACAAATACGGGCGATGGAGCGTTTACCTACCGCCTTTGCCCGCCGGTGGTCCTTATGAAGTGAGGGTATCGGGATCGAACACAATCACCCTCGAAGACGTTCTGGTGGGCGATGTCTGGTTTGCGTCGGGCCAGTCCAATATGGAAATGCCGCTGAAAGGATTTACCGGGAGCGCGGTGATTAATAACTCCGATGCTGAAATCAATTCCGCGACGAACCCCAAAATGCGGCTGCTGCTTATCCCCAAGAAGACTTCCAACTACCCTCTGGCGGACGCGCACGCTTCCTGGACCGTTTGCACTCCGGAAACCGCGGCCGGCTTTTCGGCGGCGGCGTTTTTCTTCGGCCGCGATATACAGAGTAAAGAGAATGTGCCGATCGGGCTGATCGATTCCACCTGGGGCGGCACGCCGGTGGAGGCATGGATGAGCCTCGACGGCATTTCCCGGGATGCTTCGTTGATGCCCATTTTCGCCGCCTGGGCGAAGATGGCCGATGAGCAGCCGGAGGTCCCCATGATGATCGCCGCGGAAAAACGCGAGGACGAAGCGGCGAAGAAGGCGGGACAACCACCCCCGCATCACGATTGGCATCCGGCGCCGGAGTCCTGGGCGCCCGCCGCGCTCTACAACGGCATGATCGCCCCCTTTGTAGACTTTCCCATTAAGGGCGCCATTTGGTATCAGGGTGAATCGAACGCATCTCCCGACCGCGCAGGGTTATATGAGAAAGCGTTCTCCGGCATGATTGCGGACTGGCGAGCGCACTGGCATGTTGGCGATTTCCCGTTCCTCTATGTGCAGATTGCCAACTTCGGGACCAATGCTTCGGAAAACTGGTCGGTGGTGAGGGAAGCCCAGCGGCGCACGCTGGCGGTGGCGAATACGGCGATGGCCGTGACCATTGATATTGGCGATTCCACCAACGTGCATCCGGCGGATAAGCAGGACGTGGGCGCGCGGCTGGCTTTGGGCGCGCGCGCAATCGCTTATGGCGAGAAGGTGGAGTATTCGGGGCCGCTGTTCCGGCAGGCTACGGTTGAGGGCTCTGGGATGCGGGTTTGGTTCGATCACGCGGAGGGGCTTCAGGCGCGCGGTGGTGAGTTAGTCGGGTTTGAGATTGCGGGCGTCGACAAGAAGTTCATGCCGGCGACGGCAAAAATCGAAGGGCGCAGCATCGTCGTCGAAAGCCACGACGTGCCACGCCCTCAGGTTGTGCGTTACGGCTGGCGGAACACAACTACCGTCATCAACCTCTACAACGACGCCGGATTACCGGCCTCGCCGTTTACGTCGGCTGAGTGATCAGGCGAGTGCCGGTTCGTGAACCGGCACTTCAATTTTCGAGAAGACCATATTGCCGTCTTCGCCCGGGTCCACTTTCACCGTGTCTCCCGCGACGAAGCCGCCTTCGAGCAGCTTCAGCGCCAGCGGATCTTGTATCAGCCGCTGAATGGCCCGCCGCATCGGCCGGGCGCCGAACGCCGGATCATAACCTTCGGCGAGCAACGTGTCTTTCGCCGCCGGGGTCACTTCCAGCTTCAGCTTGCGGTCCCCGAGTATCCGGCCCAGGATGCCAAGCTGGATATCTACAATACGCGTCAGGTTTTCCTTGCTCAGTTCGCTGAACACCACGATATCGTCCACACGGTTCAGAAACTCCGGACGGAAGTGGTTCTTCATCGCGTCCAGCAGCTTCTTGGCCGCGTCTCGATCCTTGCTGTGGTTCACGCTGAAACCAATCGGGCCGGATTCTTTGATGATGTTCGAGCCGATGTT